>JBDLRJ010000245.1:0-9851 GCA_039800145.1 Pseudomonadota bacterium
CAGGTGGAACTCACCGTGGCTGCGCCCACCCGCGCCGTGGTGCTCCACGCCCGCCCCAACGCCTTCACGCCCAACGCACTCGTGCTCGGGCCGGCCACGGCGCAGGGACGCCCGGCCACGCTGCTCCGGAAGTCCCCCAGCGTGTACCGGGTGGAGCTGCCCGAGACGGTGCCGCCGGGTACGCGCGTGCGCGTGGAGGTGCAACTGCGCGCCACGGTGCCCGCGCAGAAGGAGGCCGCCGAGGAGCTCAACCCCCTGGCCCTGCTCATGCCGCGCGGGAAGGAGAAGTCGGACCACGGGGCGTTCTCCAGCACGGGAACGTTCATGCAGCTGGTGGGCGTGGTGCCGGTGCTCCCGGCGACCGAGGAGGGCGCCGAGGACGAGCCGCCGGGCGTGGGCGACCTGGGCACCTCCGTGCCAGCGCAGGTGCTCGCCACCGTCTCCGCGCCCGCGGGCTGGGAGGTGTTCGCGCCCGGCGAGCTGCTGGGCGAGGTTCCCGGGAAGGATGGCCGCACGCGCTACACCTTCGCCGCGGCGGCGGTGCGCGAGTTCCCCGTCTTCGCGGCGAAGGGGTACGAGCGCACCGCGATGGAGGTGGGGGACGTGGCGGTGGAGGTCCGCCACGCGAAGGGGCAGCACGGCGAGGAGATGCTCATGCACGCGGCGACCGCGCTGCAGCAGCTCGAGGCGAAGCTCGGGCCCTACCCGTGGCGCTCGCTGCGCGTGGTGGAGGCCCCGCTCACGGACGGTGCGGGCGGCATGGAGTTCTGTGGCCTCATCACCGTGGCCTCCATGCTGACGGGAAGCGACGGCGGCGGACTGGCGGCGCTCGGCGCCCAGGGGCTCGAGGGCATGGTCGAGTTCACCGTGGCGCACGAGGTGGCGCACCAGTACTTCGCGGGCCTCGTGGGCTCAGATCCCGTCCGCCACGGCGTGGTGGACGAGGCGCTCACGCAGCACGCGGCCCTGCTGGTGCTCGAGGGGGCGCACGGCAAGGCGGTGGCGGACGGGGCGCGCGAACAGCAGATGCGGGCCGCGTGGCACATGCAGCGGATGATGGGCGGGCAGGATGCGCCCGCGGACCGTCCCAGCGCCAGCTACCGCAACGAGTCCGAGTACGCCGCTGCCGTCTATGCCAAGGCCCCGTTCCTCTACGACGCGCAGCGAAAGCTCGTGGGGGATGCGGCCTGGTTCCGCGCGCTCCGCACGTACGTGGACACCTACCGCTACCGCTATGCCGGCCCGCGCAGCCTCACCGAGATCGTCTCGCGGCTCGCGCCCGCACACGCCGCGGAGCTCGAGCGGCTCCGCCGCCGCTGGATGGACGAGGCGCACGGGGACGAGGACATGGGCCAGGGCATGGTGCTGCCGGGGATGGGCCAGGGCGGGAAGGGGATGCCCGGCCTGCCCACCCAGGGGATGGACGCGGAGAGCCTCAAGGCCCTGCAGCAGATCATGAAGGAGATGGGCTTCGAGTAGCCCCAGTCAGTCGAACAGCGCCTTCACGAAGTCGCCGGGCACGAAGGGGCGGAGATCCTCCACGCCCTCGCCCACGCCCACCCAGGACACCGGCAGCTTGAGCTCGTCCGAGATGCCGATGACGACGCCGCCCTTGGCCGTGCCGTCCAGCTTGGTGAGCACGAGCCCCGTGACGCCCACCGCCTCGTGGAACTGCTTCGCCTGCGCAATGGCGTTCTGCCCGATGGTGGCATCCAGCACGAGCAGCACCTCGTGGGGGGCGCCCGGCTGCGCCTTCTCGAGGACGCGGCGGACCTTCTTGAGCTCCTCCATGAGCGGCGCCTTCGTGTGGAGGCGCCCGGCGGTGTCGGCAATCACCACGTCCGCGCCCACCGCCTGCGCGCGCTTCACCGCCTCGAACACCACCGAGCCGGGGTCCGCGCCGTCCGCGCCCTTCACCAACTCCGCACCTGCGCGCTCGGCCCACACGTCCAGCTGCTCCGCCGCGGCCGCGCGGAAGGTGTCCCCCGCGCCGAGCACGACCTTCTTGCCGTCCGCCCGCAGCTTCGCCGCCAGCTTGCCGATGGTGGTCGTCTTCCCCGCGCCGTTGACGCCCACCACCATCACCACGTGCGGAGGGCCGCCCCCGCCGAGCGAGCGGGGGACGGGCAGCGAGAGGATGGAGGCCACCTCCTCGCGGATGAGCCCCTTGATGCGGTCCGAGGAGCCGAGCTCGTTGCGGCGGGCCTTCTCACGCGCCACGTCCACCAGCCGACTCGCGGTGCGCACGCCGATGTCGGCGGTGAACAGCACCTCCTCGAGCTCCGCGAGCACCGCCTCGTCCACCTGCCGGCCGCCGCCGAACAGCTGGTTCAGCTTCCCCACGAAGCCCTGGGTCCGGGTGCGGTCCAGCCCGCGGGCGAGCACCTGTCCCGCCTCGGCGGCCACCTTCTTCCGCTCCGCCTCGGCGGCAGCGCGCGCCGCGGCCTCGGCCTCCTCGCGGGCGCGGGCCTCGGCCTCTGCCTGCAGCCGCGCCTCCTCCTCGCGCTCGCGGGCGCGCCGCTCCTTCGCCGCGGCCTCCGCCTCCTTGCGCGCGCGGTACTCCTCCTTCTTCTTCTCCTCCTCGGCGTCCTTGAGCGCGCGGGCCTGCTGCTCGAGCCTTGCGCGCTCCGCCTCGTCCCCGGCCTCTTTCGCGGCCTCCGCCACCGCGCGCCGCTGCGCCGCGAGCGCCTCCGCCTCGCGGTGGGCGGCCTCCACGGCGGCGCGCTTGTCCGCCTCCGCGGCGGAGGGCGGGAGCTCCACGCGGGGGGCAGGCGGCGGCAGCGGCGTACCGGGCTGCGCACCCTCCTCGGGCGGCGGGACTTCCCTCAGCTCGGGTCGCTTGCGGAAGAAAACCTTGCGCGCCGCGAGCAGCAGCAGGACAGCGAACGCCGCGAGCAGCGCGTAGCCGAGCACCTGGGAGAGCGAGTCCATGGAGGGTGCCCCCATACCGCAAGCGCCGCGGCTTGTGCAGCGCGCCCTCGCGGGGGTATGCGTCCGCCCGCCATGCGCAAGGTCCTCCTCTCCGCGGCCGTCCTGCTCTCCGTTCCTGTCCTCCCGGGTTGCATCGTGGAGGCGCCCACGAGCGCCGGCTCATCCCAGCCGCCCGCGGCACCCGGACGGCCCGGTGCGCAGGGCGCGCTGCAGGTCCGCGTGGGGGCGAACCTGGGGAACAAGGCGGAGCTCGTGGGCTACTCGCTGGACACCCCGCAGGTGGTGCCGGGGCAGCCGTCGAAGTTCACCCTCGGCTTCCGCGTGCTCGAGCCGCTCCCGGACGATGCCCAGGTGTTCGTCCACGTGGAGGACGCGGACGGGCGCGCCGAGCGGATGAACGTGGACCACAAGCTCGGCGGCGGCCAGGTGTCCCCCAGCACATACAAGAAGGGTGACCTCGTCCGGGACGAGTTCCAGGTGTTCCTTGCGCCCGGCGTGGAGGCGCGTGCCCTCAACGTGTACGTGGGGCTGTGGAGCTCCACCACGGACGAGCGCTTCAAGCTGCTCAACCCGGACGCGGTGCGCAGCGACGGCCGCGACCGCGTGCTGCTCGCGCAGGTGCCCGTCGCGCCCTGACGTCCCGCCATGCCCCGGTCGCCCTTCCTCCTCCCGTTGGATCTTCTCCCCGGCCCGCTCGCGCAGCACGGGCCGTACGATCTCCTCTGGGGCCAGTGGCTCGCGCTGATGGTGCTCGTGCTCCTGTCGTGGGCCGGCGGCCGCGGGCTCCGCTGGCTGACGCTGCGGCTTGCGCGGAGGCTCGCGGCCCGGACGTCCGCCACCTGGGACGACCTGCTCGTGGAGCGGCTCTCGGGGCCGGTGTCCTTCGGCTGGGGGCTGCTGCTGTTCCGGTTCGTCTTCCCCTCCGCGCAGCTCTACCCGGAGGCGGCCAGCTGGGTGGTGGCGGTGCTCAAGGCGCTGGGCATCTGGGCGGTGGCGTTCGCGGCGTGGCGCGCGGTGGACGTGGTGAGCAAGGCGGTGCTCGCGGACGAGTGGGCGGTGCGGCACCCCACGTCGCGCGCGCTGGTGCCGCTCGGTGGGCGCGCGGCGAAGGTGGCGCTCGTGGCAGTGGCCCTGGTGAGCGGGCTGTCGCTGCTGGGCTTCCCCGTGGCGAGCCTGCTCGCGGGCCTCGGCATCGGCGGACTGGCGCTCGCGCTCGCGGGCCAGAAGACGGTGGAGAACCTCTTCGGCGCGTTCTCGCTCGGGTTGGACCAGCCCATCCGGGAAGGGGACAGCGTCAAGGTGGACGGCATCACCGGGACGGTGGAGGCCATTGGGCTCCGGTCCACGCGCATCCGCACCGCGGACCGCTCGGTGGTGAGCTTCCCCAACGGGCGGCTGGCGGACATGCGGCTCGAGAACGTGACGGTGCGGGACCGGATGCAGCTGGCGTGCATCCTCGGGCTCACCTACGGAACGACGTCGCTCCAGGTGCGGGCAATCCTCGAGAACGTGGAGGCGCTGCTGCGCAAGCACCCGCTGCTGTGGGACGACACGCTCTTCGTCTGCCTCAAGGAACTCGGCCCCAGCTCGCTGAACGTGGAGGTGACGGCCTGGTTCCGCACCACGGACCAGCGGGAGTTCAACACCCTGAGGCAGGAGCTCCTGCTCGGGATGATGGAGGTGGTGGAAGCGGCGGGGAGCTCGCTCGCGTTCCCCACGCAGACGGTCCACTTGGTGCACGCACCGCCTTTGGTGACGCAGCAGGAGAACTGACGTCCCCGCGGGTCAGCGCGCCCGGCGCGGCGCCCGTCCCACCCGCGCCCGGATGCGGCTCAGCGCCACCGGGGTGATGCCGATGTAGGAGGCCACCTGGTGCAGCGGGATGTCCGCCAGGTGTCCCGGCCGCTCGCGGCAGAACTGCTGGTAGCGCTCCTCGGCGGACAGCTGCAGGAACTCGTACTCGCGCTGCTCCTTGGCCACGAAGTGCAGCTCCACCAGCCTCCGGAGCAGCCGCTGCAGCGCCACCGAGCGCTCGGCGAGCCCTTCCACCTGGTCCACCTGCAGCACGAGCAGCCGCGTGGGCACGAGCGCCTGGATGAAGCTGCGCGAGGGCTTGCGCTGGATGATCTCCGCGTAGGGCGCGGACACTTCACCCGGTCCGCGGAACGCCTTCACCGACTCCCGCCCGCGCGCGTCCACGTAGTAGTGGCGCACCAGCCCCTCGAGCACCACGCAGAGCGCCTCCGCCGGGTCTCCCGGCTTGCACACGTACCCACCCCGCTCCACGGAGGACTCCCGCGCGTGTGACAGCAGCGCCTTCCAGTCCGCGGGGGGCAGCGGGGCAACCGACTCGAGCTGGGTGCGCAGTGCGCGTGCGTCCGGGTGTGCCGGGTCCATGGGGCCTGTCGAACTTAACCCCGGTTAAGGCGGCCGCGTGAGGGGGAGGGCAGGGTGCGCGCCCATGGACATCAACGTCTACGCGCTCGTCACCCCGTTCGTGCTGCTCCTCATCGTGGCGGAGATCGCCTGGTGCCTCTGGAAGAAGAACGGGTACTACGAGTTCCAGGACTCGGTGGCGAGCCTCGGGACGGCCATCGTCAACCAGTGCGTGAATGTCGCGGTGTCCGCGGCCTGGATGCCGGTGCTCGCGTGGCTGTCCGCGCACGGGCTTCCGCGCCAGCAGCCGGGCATCCTCTCCACGCTGCTGCTCTTCCTCGGCGTGGACTTCCTCTTCTACTGGTTCCACCGCTTCGGCCACCGCACCAACCTGGGCTGGGCCGCGCACATGCCGCACCACTCCACCGAGGAGCTCAACTACGCGGTGGCGCTGCGCGCCTCCGTCACCCAGCGCTTCCTGTCCTTCTTCTTCTACTGGCCGCTCGCGCTGCTCGGGTACACGGCCGGAGAGGTGGTGGCCATGGTGGCCTTCCACCTGGTGCTCCAGCTCATCCCGCACACCCGCGTGGTGCCGAAGCTCCCGGCCTTCATCGAGTCGTGGATGAACACCCCGTCGCACCACCGGGTCCACCACGCCCGCAACGACCGGTACCTGGACAAGAACTACGGCGGCTTCCTCGTCCTCTGGGACAAGCTGTTCGGCACCTTCGAGCCGGAGACCGAGGCCTGCTGCTACGGCGTCACCACGCCGCCCCGCACCTGGGATCCCACGGTCATCAACTTCCAGGTGTGGAAGCTCGTGGCGCAGGACGCGTGGGCGGCGCCGCGCGCGTGGGACAAGCTGCGGGTGTGGTTCATGCCCACCGGGTGGCGGCCCGAGGGCGTACCGGCCCGGCACCTGGAAAGCTGGAAGCGCGACGGCGAGGAGGTGAAGTTCCGCTCCACGCCGCTCGAGGGCGCCGCGGCCTACCTCGCGGTCCAGGTGCTGCTCGGCTTCCCGGTGATGCTGCTGGTGACGCGGCCGGATTCGGGCCTCACCACGGCGCAGCGCGTGGTGCTCTCGCTGACCACCTGGTGGGCCGCCACGTCCTGGGCGGCGGTGCTCGAGTCGCGCCGCTGGGCCGTGGCCGCGGAGGCGGGCCGGTGCCTCGCGCAGGGGCTCCTCGTCGTCTCCTTCAGCGTCCAGGGCGCGCTGTCTCCCACGTGGGGGGTGGCGGCCGGGACGGTGGCGGTGGTGAGCGCGGCGTGGGCGGTCCTGGGGCTCTCGTCCCCCCGTGCGTCGTCCGCGCTCGAGGCCGGGACGGCCGAGGCGTAGCCCCGCATTCAGGGGTGCACGACACGGGGGGGACGTGGCACTGTGAGGGCCGTGCGCCGCTGCGTCCCCCTCCTGCTGCTGCTGCTCGCCTCCTGCGAATGGACGCGTGCCGAGAACCAGGCTGCGCGCGTGCTCCTCACCCGCGGGGCAGGCCTCCGGAGCGCCTGCGCGAAGCTGGTCGTGACGGCGCCCGACGGCCGGCGCGAGTCCACGGGGCCCCTCCCGCTCGCCGGGCGGGAGGATCCGCTCCGCGTGGCCGTGTACCGCGGCCAGCTCCCGCGCTTCGTGAGCGTCCAGGCCTTCGGCTACTCGGACGTGGGCTGCACCGCGGAGACGTCGCCGCCCGAGCGGAGCTCCGCCGCCCAGGTGGAATTCCGGGACACCGTGTCCGAGGCCCGGCTCGTGCTCGAGGTGGCGACGGACGACGCCGATGGCGACGGCAGCCCCGCGGGCACCGACTGCGACGACCGGGATCCCACGCGCGCCCCCGGCAAGGCCGAGGCCTGCACGGGGAACAAGGACGAGGACTGCGACGGGAAGGTCGACTGCGCGGACGAGACGTGCAACCTGGATCTCTGCGGCGCCTTCGGGACCGGCAAGTGCCGCGACGGCACCTGCCACGAAGTCCTCTGCTCGGACGACGTGGACGACGACGGCGACGGCGCGAAGGACTGCGTCGACCCGGACTGCCAGGACACCGCGTGCGGAGACGGCGGGACGTGCGGGGCGGGGAAGTGCCTCGCGGGCTCGGAGGCAGGGCTTTGCGCGGACGGAGAGGACAACGACGGGGACGGGAAGACGGATTGCGCAGACACCGAGTGTCCGCTCGGCACCGCTTGCACCGACGGCTCTGCCTGCACCACGGGAGATGCCTGCGTGTCCGGGGGGCGCTGCGAAGGGGCTCAGGTCGCGTGCACGCCGTACGACGCGGAGGGCTGCTACGGGCCGGCGGGCACGTGCTCCGAGGATGCCGGGGCCTGTGAATACCTTCCCCGCCCCGGTCCCTGTGACGATGGGCGTGCGTGCACCCTCTCGGACACCTGCGACGGCGACGGCGGCTGCCGGGGGACGCCCCTCGCCTGTGCGCCTCCGTCGGCAGCCTGCCTCGGCAGCGGGACGTGCCTCGAGTCTCTCGACGGCGGCTGCGTGTACCCCGTGCTGGACGCGGGGACGTCGTGCGACGACGGGCAGAACTGCACCGTGGGAGACCGGTGCGGCGTGGACGGCGGGTGCGAAGGGACGCCGGTGGTGTGCGTGAAGCCTGCCGCCGAGTGCCTGTTCGTTGAACAGGATTGCGCACCCGACGGCGGCTGCCTCTTCGGCTCCCGGACGGGAGGGGCGTGTGACGGCGGGACGTGCGCACCGGACGGCGGCTGCGTGCAGCAGCGGTGGGGCAACTACGTCCCGTCCAACTTCAGCCCATGGCAGCTGCCGCCCTCGGCCGGGCACGTGGTCTTCAACTGCGGGGAGACGCGGCTCGACGTGGGGACGGGGGACGGCGGGTTCCAGTGGAGTCTCCCGTGTGGTTCGGGCACGCCGCCTGCGCCCGTGGAGATCGACCTGGGTGGGGTCCCCGGTGCGCTGCTCTACATGGACTCGCTGTCGGTGGCAGCCGGCTCCCGTCTCGTGCTGCGGGGGACGAGGCCCATCGTCCTCGCGGTGAGGAACTCCGTCGTCATTGATGGAGAGGTGGACGTGGGCTCCAGCATCGAGTCCGGGCGCGGTGCGGGCGCGAACGCGGGGTGTGCAGCCGCCCAGCAGGGAGCGCCCGGTGCAGTGGGTGGCAATCCCCAGACCGGTGGGGGCGGGGGCGGCGGGGCGTTCGGCGGTGCAGGGGGGGGCGGGAGCGCGGGCGCGGATGGAGGCAGCGGCGGAGGTCCTGGAGGCTTGGGCGGGGCTGCGTCGGGCAGCTCCACGCTCGTGCCGCTCCGGGCCGGCTGCCGGGGTGGAAATGGAGGAAGTCCCCAGCCGGTCGGCTTCTCCGGCTACGGCGGGATGGGCGGGGGCGCCGTGCAGATCTCGGTGGATGGGCCGCTCACCGTCGGCCTCAACGGGCTCGTGACGGCGTACGGCTCGGGCGGGGTGGGCGGGAAGTCGGACCTCGCCACCGGCGGTGGCGGTGCGGGGAGCGGCGGCGGCATCCTGCTCGAGGCGACGGTCATCAACGTCAGCGGCTGGGTGACGGCCAACGGGGGCTCGGGCGGAGAAGGCAGCGGCTACACGGACTCCGTGGCGCACGACGGCCGGGACGGCGACTCCGGGGGCATGAAGACCACCGCGCCCTCCAACGAGAGCGGCAGTTCGTGCGGAGGCAATGGCGCCGCGGGTGGCGCGAGGGACGCCGGGGCCGGGGACGGGGGCGAGACGCAGTGTCCCGGACAGGTGGTGGGCGGTGGAGGCGGTGGGGGCGGAGTGGGCCGCATCCGCCTCAACGCCACGGGCGGCTGTTCGCTGAGCGCGCCGCGCTTCAGCCCGGCGCCGTCCGGCAGTCCGGCGTCGTGCACGTTCTGAGCAGGATGGGTCGAGGGACACGATGCACGAGTGGCGCTGGGTGGGACGGGCGGTGGCGTTCGGGGTGGCGTTCGTGGCGCTCTGCTGGGCGCTGGGCGAAGGGTTCGGCGCGGCGCCCGCGCCGCTGAAGGGCGCGGCGATCGTCGTGGGGCTGCTCGGAGGCGGCGTCCTCGCCGTGAAGTGGGTCGGCGGGACGGGAATGTGGGCCGTGGCCATTGGCCTCCTCGTGCTGGGGGGGAAAGGTTTCCAGTCGGAGCAGGCCCGCTTCGTGAAGTCGGTGAGCTTCGTGGAGGCGGAGGAGACGTGGCCGGAAGGCGCGACCGGGGTGCACTTCGCGCAGCCGCTGCTGCACCGGGACGAGTGGGACGGCCTGCACCGTTGGTCTCAGACGATCAACAACCGGACCGAGTCCCGCACTTTCACGGCGGTACCGCTCGTGGCGAAGCCGGGGGGGCCGGTGGTGGCGTTCGACTGCTGCGAGCGGTCGCGGGACGAGAGCCCGGACGGCCGCTGGGCGGTGCAGGTGCCCGCAGACTGTGGCGAGGCGATCCGCCGCTCGAAGGAGAAGCTGGCCGCCGCCAAGCAGGTGCTGGCCCCCGGTGCGGAGACGCGCGTGGTGAACGTCTACACGTCGCGGGAGCGCTTCGAGGCGAGCGGAGACATGGACGTGATCATCCGCATGACGGGGGTGTTCCTG
>JBDLRJ010000246.1:0-6215 GCA_039800145.1 Pseudomonadota bacterium
GGCCGGTGGAGGCGCTCACCGCGAAGGGGTGGGCGTGCTGTGGAAGGTTCGAGACCTGGAGCGTCACGGACTCGACTCCGGACATGTCTCCGAGGTTCCGGTTCGTGAGCCCCGGCCCCTGTCCAAAGCCGACGGGGATGCGTCCTCGCAGGTCCGGCAGCGCGAAGGTGGTCTGCCCATTCCCGCCATAGGTCGTACCCAGGAGGGAGAACAGCGCGGAGTTCTGCGCAATGGGGAGCAACTGGCCATGGCAGAAGGCCCAGCCCGTCGGCGCGAAGTTTCCGGCGAACAGCTTGATCTCACCAAGGAAGGGATCCATCGGTTTCTCCTGTGTCTCAACAGCCCATGAAAGGGACGGAGCTCCGGTTCCGGAGCGCCAGGGGTGCAGGGGACGGGAAGGCGGGAAGCGGACGGCGCTCGCCGGACCTGAGCGAGACGAGTGATTCGGCCCGCGGAGCAGGGTGGCCGAGCAGCCGCGCAGCAGTGCGCTCGGCGAGCGCCTGGATCACAGGCGTGTCGCCCCGGACCACGTGGGCCCGTCCCTCCCCTCCTGCGCGCTCGTGGGTGAGCAGCGGCAGGTGGCCGGGAGCGTGCCGCCACAGGGCCTCGGACCCTCCCGAGAGCACCATGGCGAAGTCGACGTCCCGCACCCGCTCCCAGGCGGCTGCCTCGAGTCCCTTCTCCACGGCGTGGAGTTGGACCCTCCCCGAGGCCTGCTCGAAGTTCGTCCGGAACACGTAAGGGAGATCCGTCGCGAGGAGATCGGTCGTGACCAGCAGCGCCGCCCGCCGCCCCAGCTCGGCAGCGGCCCAGGACGCACCCGCCGCGACGTGCGCGTGCAGCGGCCCGGAGACGTGGTGGGCATCCTCCCGCAGCTCCGTCCCAAGCCCGAGCGAGAGGACCCGCCGACCTGCAAGGACGTTCAACCACGCATCTTCCCACCCGGCGCCCACGTAGAGCAGCGCAGGTCCGGGGTGATGGGCGGCGAGGGGCTCCATGTCCGCGTGGCGCTCCGCCGCCACCGGCACCACCCGGACACGGGCGCCCGCCGCCACGAAGGCCGCGTCGAGTGCAGCGACCAGCGCGCCGGTGAACGGGAGTGACGCCATCCGCGACTGCATGAAGAGCGGCAGGGCCTGCTCACCCGCCGTGCCGAGGACGGGCACGGCGGCCAGGCCTGCGGCGCCGGCCATGAGCGCCCGACGGCTGAAGGCTCGGGAGAGCGGTCTCACTGGAGGGTCAGCGGGCCGGTGATGGAGGAGGGAAGCCCAATGTCCACGGGCGTGGTCACCGAGAGCGCCCACCCGTGCACCGAGCCCGCTGCCACCTGGCAGGCACCCAGGTTGTCCTGGCTGCCGTGGCTGACCGTCGTGGAAGATGCGGACACGGGAAGGTAGACCAACCCCGTCAGCCGGGACGAGACGACCCGGCGCGAGAACAGCTGGCGAGGCTCGGGCGCACGCGAACTCAGGAAAGCCGCGCCCGAGCAGGTGGAGCCCGAGAACACGACCGGCGAAGGCTCGTACGACCCGTCCCACCGCAGCGTTGCCAGGTGCCCCGTCTTGGTGAGCACCGTCACCACGTCGTCCGATGCGCCCATGGCCGTGCCGAGACGCGTGCCGTTCGCGTCGAGGACGTCGGTTGCCCCGGCCGGCCCCTGCGCACCGGTGTCGCCCTTGTCACCCTTGTCACCCTTGTCGCCTGCGAGCCCCTGGGGTCCCGGAGCGCCTTGCGGTCCCTGGAGGCCTGCCGCACCGCCGCTGGCGAGCACCTGCCAACTGCTGACCAGCCCCGGCTCATCCCCGGTGGAGGACACGGTGGCGATCCAGGCCGAGCCGGCGTGGAAGACGGCTTCTGGGAAGGCATAGGCCGTGGACGCGCTCCAGGGTCCCCGCCAGTTCAACCCGGCAGGGCCCTGGGGTCCTTGCGGTCCCTCGGCGCCGGGGGAACCCTGGGGCCCCGTTGCCCCTGCAGGGCCGCTCGGGCCTGCCACCCCGTCCGCGACCGTGGCCGTGGTCCCGTCCGCGCACGTCACGGTGAGCGTCCCCGCTTGCCCATCACGCGTGACGCTGCAGCCCACGCCCCCGTCGGGCGCATCCAGGGCGGCGGGTTCAACGACCGTCGAAGAGCCGTCTGGGCACGTGATGGTGGCTGCCCCCGTGACAGGATCCTTCACCACGCTGCAGGGCTCGCTGCCCACGCCACAGCGGGACTGCGCGCCCATGAACAGCAGTGGGACCAGCAAGGCCAAGCGACGCATGGGTGCTCCTCGAGGCCGTCCGAGGCCGGAGGATCCGGCGACCGGGCGACAACGGGGGGACCCTAGCACGGGCCGGACTACCTCTCGCCGCGGTAGATGCACCCCGAGGTGCAGGTCTCCCGCACCTGCACCGCGGAGAGTTCCGGCAGCGTCGGCTCGAGCTTGTCCCAGATCCACCGCGCGAGGTTCTCGCTGGTGGGGTTCTCCAGGCCCGCAATCTCGTTCAAGTAGTGGTGATCCAACTGCGCGTGCAGCGGGGCGAAGCGGGCACGGAGCTCGTCGAAGTCCATGATCCACCCGGACTGTGCGCCCACGGGGCCCGTGACGTGCACCTGCACGCGGTAGCTGTGGCCGTGCAAGCGGCCGCACTTGTGCCCTTCCGGCACGTGGGGGAGCCGGTGGGCGGACTCGAACGTGAACTCTTTGAAAATCTCCACGTGCCGGCGCGTAACAGCGCGGGCGGGAGGAGGTCAACGTGTACGGGTTGACGCTCGCCGAAGCACTGGCCCAACCTCGTCCCATGAAGAAACCGGCACAGCCCTCCCGCCGCAAGCCTGCCGCTGAAACGGAGCACGGGCGCGCACGCCGCCGTGCCATCGAGGAGCTGAAGTCCCTCGCAGGAAAGATCGACGTCAACGTGGACCTTCACCGCTCCCGCCGCCGCCCCGGCGCAAGGCCGTGAGCCAGCTCTCCCTCTTCGGCCCGCCCTCCCCTGAGCCCACCGCGCCGAAGGTGGGCCCTGCCGTCCAGCCGCCGGAGCTGCACGCGCTGCGCGGCAAGCTGCCGCCGAACCTGCACCTGGGCACCTCCTCCTGGTCCTTCCCCGGCTGGGCGGGCTTCGTCTGGGACCGCGAGGCCTCGGAAGCCACGCTCGCGAAGGAGGGGCTCGCCGCCTACGCGCAGCACCCGCTCTTCCGCACCGTGGGCGTGGACCGCACCTACTACGCCCCCGTCACCTCCGACGTCTTCCGCCGCTACGCAGACGCCACGCCAGACGACTTCCGCTTCCTCGTGAAGGCGGCAGAGGCCTGCGTGCTCTCCCGCTTCCCGCACCACCCACGCTACGGCGCGCAGAAGGGACAGGAGAACCCGCGCTTCCTGGACGCCGCGTGGGCCACGGACGCGGTGGTGCAGCCGTTCGTGGAAGGGCTCGGCCTCAAGGCAGGTCTCCTCGTCTTCCAGTTCCCACCGCAGGAGCTCTCCCGGCTTGGTGGAGAGCAGAAGCTCCTCGAGAGGTTGGATGGGTTCCTCGGCGCGCTCCCCCGCGGGCCGCTCTACGCCGTGGAGGTGCGCAACGCCTCGCTGCTCGGGCCGGACCTGGCCGAGCTGCTGCGTGTGCATGGCGCCGTGCCCGTGCTCTCGGCCTGGGGCAACCTCCCGGACGTGGAGCGGCAGGCGGAGCTCCTCCACGCACTCGAGCGCGAGGCCCTCGTGGTGCGCTGGATGCTCCCACCCGGCGTCAGCTACGAGGAGGCCAGGAGCCAGTTCGAGCCCTTCTCCAGGCTGGCCGAGCCGGACCCCGGCACCCGCGGCCGAATCGCCCGCGTCGTCCGAGCCTTTTCCCAGGGCAAGGCGCGCCCCGGCTGGATCATCGTCAACAACAAGGCCGAGGGCAGCTCGCCGCTCTCGGTGGTGGAACTCGCCCGGGTGGTTGCAGGTGAGGCGGGCTGACACCCCGCGCCGCGCAGGAGGCACGGGGACCCTTGCGGACGGACCGCGGTGGGCGTCACACTTCCAAATGTCGTCCTTCGGGACGTACGAAAGGAGGTGGTGCCTTGAACCGTCACATGCTCGAGGCGACCGCTTCCGCCCACGGGCACGGGTAGTCCGCGCGCCCCACTGGGCGGGAAAAGTCGCCGCTCCAGATGGGCCCGCGGGACGTCTCCGCGGGCCCGTCGTCTTTCCAGGCGGGGACGTGCGCTACGGCTGCATGGAAGCGGTGTGGCGCATGGCCTCCACCACGTCGGCCAGCTGCGGCACGGAGGCCATCTCCAGCGGGTCCGCGAGGCCAATGCCGGGGATGTGCTTCCCTGCGAGCACGCGGGGCGGGGCCCACAGCTCGTAGAAGAGCTCGTCCGTGGTGCGGCGCGCGAGGTGCTCGCCGAAGTTGGTGACCTCGGTGTCCTCGTTCACGAACAGCACGCGGTGCGTCTTCTGGATGGACGCCTTCACCATGTCCCAGTCGTAGGGCCACAGCGACCGCAGGTCGATGACCTCCACGGAGAGCCCTTCGTCGCGCAGCCCGTCCGCGGCCTTCACGCAGAGGGGCAGCAGCCGGCCCCAGGAGACGACGGTGAGCGCGTCCCCTTCCCGCACGAGCTTCCCCTTGCCAATGGGGACCACGTACTCCTCGAGCACGGGCCACTGGGGCTTCCACTGGCTGCGGTCGCCGAGCGGCGCGTCGATCATCTTGCTGAGCGCCTTGTCGTCCCCTGGCTCGCCGGGGATGCGCTCCTCGCCCTTCACGCGCAGCAGCGCCTTGGGCTCGAGGTACAGGACGGGGTTCTGCTCCTTGCACGCCGCGAGCAGCAGGCCGTACGCGTCCAGCGGGTTGCTGGGCATCACCACCTTCCAACCCGCGAGCCGCGTGGCCCACGAGTCGAAGCTGTGCGAGTGGTAGATGCTGCCGCGGATGCCGCTGCCCGCCGGCGAGCGCACCACCATGGGCAGGTTCCAGTCCCCGTTGGTGGACCAGCAGGTGCCGCCCGCGAGCTTCAGCAGGTCGACGGTGTTGAAGATGTAGTCGACGAACTGGATCTCAGCGACGGGCCGCTGTCCCGCGAAGGCCAGCCCCATGGCGCAGCCGATGATGCCGCGCTCGTCCAGCGGGCTGTTCCAAGCCGTCTTCAGTCCCTGGGTGCAGGTGAAGACGCCGCCGAGCGGGGCGCCCACGTCCTCGCCGAAGACGTCCGTCACCCCGAGGTTCTCTTCCGCGTAGTGCAAGGCCATGCGGATGGCCTGGGCCATGTTCGCCATGACTATGCCTTCTCCCAGTAGACGTGGTTCCAGATGGTGGAGCCATCCGGCAGCGGCTCCTGCACGACCTGCCGCGCCTCCGCGGCCACGTGCTCGGTCCAGCGCTTGCGCACGCCGTCCATCTCCTCGCGCGTCAGCACGCCCTGGCTCTCGAGCTTCCGCTCGAGCACGGCGATGCAGTCGTCTTCGGCAGTGACGAAGTTGGCCCCGGACGCGGAGCTGTGGCCGTACAGGCGGGACACGTTGGCCTGGATCAGGAAGGGCTTCCGCTCCTTGCGGACGTAGTCCATCGCCGCCTGCAGCTCGAGGTAGCTCTCCACCGCGTCGTTGCCGTTGATGCTCTTCGTCCGCATCCCGAACGCCTTGCCGCGGTCCGAGATGTCGCGCGCGCCCTGCTGCGTGTCGGACGGCGTGCTGATGCCCCACTTGTTGTGGGTGACGACCATGAGCACCGGCAGCTCGTTGCCGGGGCGCGTGGACCAGATGAGGCAGCTGGCGAAGTCGCCTTCCGCGGTGCCCGCGTCACCGCCGGTGACGATGGTGATGCCGTCCCCGCCGTGGCGCTTCTGGGCCAGGGCCGTGCCCGGCGCCATGGCGTACTGCACCTCGATGGGGGAGCTCACCGGGACGATGTTCCATTCCCGCTTGCTGTAGTGGCCCGCGAAGTTGCGGCCGCCCGAGTAGGGGTCGCTCGCCGTGTTCTTCATCTGGCGCAGCGAGCCGATGGTGTCCTCGCCCAGGGCCAGCAGCGTGGCGGACTGGCGGTAGTGGGCGTGGAGGTAGTCGTACGCGGGCCCCTGCCCCCGCTTCATCAGCAGGCCGAGCGAGACGTTGAACGCCTCCTCGCCGGGTCCGCCGATCCAGAAGTAGCCGTGGCCCTGCTTGTACATCTGGATGAGCCGCTCCTCGAGGACGCGGCTCTTCACCATGAGCTCGTGCATGCGCACGAGCAGCGCGCGGTCCAGGGGCAGCTCCCCGG
>JBDLRJ010000247.1:0-11357 GCA_039800145.1 Pseudomonadota bacterium
CCGCCCCGGTGGCGTTGCAGGACGGGCAGGTGCCGGCCATGCCGGGCGTCTTGGGGGCTGCGCCGCTGGCGCCCGCGCCCATGTCGGAGAGCGTGCCGGCGCCCCAGGCGTTGACCGGGGAAGAGCCGAGCGGGGTGCCGCCCTTTGAGGTGTCGTTGTCCACGCAGTCGTAGCCCGTGGTGCCGTCCGAGAGGCTTCCGGTGGGGGCAACTTCCGTGGCGTTGGCGCGCGTCCAGGTCACGCTGCAGGCGTTGAGGTAGTACTTGTACCGGTTGTTCTTCTCGGGGGCGAACCCGATCATACCGCCGTTGGTGGAGTACTTGTCCTTCTCCGAGTAGAAGGTTTTCTGGGAGGTAAACCAGGACTTGAGGTTCGCCTTCACCTCGGACTGCTTGGAGCGGGCCTGGAAGCGGACGAAGTTGGGAATGGCGATGGCGGCCAGGATGCCGATGATCGCCACCACGATCATCAGTTCGATCAGCGTGAAACCACGGCGGTTGTTCGTCATGTGCGTGCTCTCCCCGAGCAGTTGGGTGTTGAGGGCTTCTACGACCACTGGACCGGGCACGGCGTTACGCCCGGCGAGGATGAATTACTACTGCAGTTCCCGTACCCGCTTCCACAAAGGAACCCCGCCGCGGAGGCGGCATAGTAGCGTACGCCGAGCGACATGGACGCAATTGAATTCTTCAGGCCGGTGGCACTGGTGGGCCTGGTGGTGCTCGGGCTGCTGCTGGGCAGCTTTCTCAACGTGGTGATCGCGCGGCTGCCGGCCGACGAGAGCCTCGTGTGGCCCGGCTCGAGGTGCCCGAAGTGTGGCCATGCCATCCGCTGGTGGGAGAACATCCCACTGCTCTCGTGGCTGGTGCTCCGGGGGCGCTGCAGCGGGTGCAAGCAGCCCATCTCGTGGCGCTACCCGCTGGTGGAGGCGCTGACCGGCGCACTGTTCTGGGCCGTCCACGCCCGGTTCGGCTGGAGCCGGGAACTCGTGGTGTTCCTGCCCCTGGTGGTGCTGCTGGTGCCGCTCACCTTCATTGACCTCGAGCACTGGATCCTCCCGCACGAGCTCACGTGGACCGGCATCGGGGCGGGGCTGCTGCTGCGGTGGCTGGTGGTGGGCCAGGAGGCGTTCTTCGAGGGGCTGGCCGGGGCGCTGCTCGCCTTCGTCGGCTTCTGGGCCATGGAGTTCGTGGGGGCGTGGCTCTTCAAGAAGGAGGCGCTCGGGGGCGGGGACAAGTTCCTGCTCGCGCTCATCGGCGCGTTCCTCGGGTGGCAGGTGCTGCTGGGCGTGGTGCTGCTCTCGTCGCTTCAGGGCTCGGTGGTGGGCATCCTGCTGTTGCTGGTACGCGGCCGTGCGGGGCCTGCCCCCGCCCCCGCGCCTGTCCCGGAGCCGGCCGCCGCCCCGGAGCGGGACGCGGCGAAGGACGCAGACCCGGACGAGGACGACTGGGAGCCTGGCCCCACCAACATCCCGTTTGGTCCCTGGCTCGCGGCGGCCGCACTCGAGGTGCTGCTGCTCGGGCCCTGGTTCGCGGAGCACCTTCCGCGGGAGCTCGCCGCGGTGCTCGGCGCGCGCGGTTCCTGAGCAGGCGGGCGGACTGGGCCCGCGGCACCCTCGCGCCACAATGTGGACGGCTGAAAACGGAGTGCTACGCTCGCTTTCCACTCAAAGGGGTGTCTCTCGATGGCGAAGGGGAAACTGGCGCTGGGCCTCGACATCGGCTCGTCGTCGGTCAAGCTGGTTGCGCTCAAGGAGCTGAAGCGGAAGGGCCAGTCGGTCTACGCCCTGACCAGCTTCGGCATGAGGCCGTTGCCGCCCGAGGCCATCGTGGACGGCGCACTCATGAATTCTGCCGCCGTGGTGCAGGCGGTGCAGGAGCTCGTGCGCGAGCTGAAGCTGAAGCAGAAGGAGACCGCCATCGGGGTCTCGGGCCACTCGGTCATCATCAAGAAGATCCAGATGCCCCGGATGTCCGCGGGGGAGCTCGAGGAGTCCATCCAGTGGGAGGCCGAGCAGTACATCCCGTTCGACGTGAAGGACGTGAACCTGGACACGCAGATCCTCGCCGCGGACGCGGGGGACCAGACGGGGCAGATGGACGTGCTGCTGGTGGCGGCCAAGAAGGACATGATCAACGACTACACCGGCGTGGTCCGCGAGGCGGGGCTCGAGGCGGTGGTCGTGGACGTGGACGCGTTCGCGGTCCAGAACACCTACGCGGTGAACTACACGCCGGAGCCGGGCGAGACGGTGGTGCTCATCAACGCCGGGGCGGCGGTGGTGAACATCAACATCCTGGCCAACGGCATCACCGTCTTCACGCGTGACGTCACCATCGGTGGGAACCAGTTCACCGAGGAGATCCAGAAGACGCTGAACGTCTCCTTCGAGGAGGCGGAGGCGCTCAAGACCGGCGGCAACCGCGCGGACGCGGATGCCGTCGTCCCACAGGAGGTGGAGGAGGTCATCTCTTCCATGGCGGAGCAGGTGGTGGGAGAGATCCAGCGCTCGCTGGACTTCTACGCGGGCACCGCGGTGGACGCGACGTTCAGCAAGGTGTTCCTGTCCGGTGGCACGGCGAAGATCCCGGCGCTCTTCAAGAGCATCGAGGCGCGGATCGGCGTACCGGTGGAGATCCTGAACCCGTTCAAGAACATCGAGATCGATCCGCGCCGGTTCGACCCGGCCTTCATCATGGAAGTGGCCCCCATTGCGGCGGTGGCCACGGGGCTCGCGCTGCGCAAGCCCGGGGACAAGCCCGCCTGAGCCCCGAGCCCCGCACGGAACGCGCGCCATGATGATCCGCATCAACCTATTGCCGGTGAAGAAGTCCCAGGCCTCGGTCAAGGGCCGGAACTTCCTGCTCGTGGCCACGCTCTCGGTGCTCGGGGCGCTGGCAGGTAACTACGCCTGGTACGACACGGTGCAGTCTGCGTCGACCGAGGTGGGGGACAAGATCACCTCCACGGACCAGCAGGTGAAGGAGCTGAGCAAGGTCATCGGCGAGGTGGAGAACATCAACAAGCGGAAGAAGGAGATGGAGGACAAGCTGAAGGTCCTCGCCGACCTGCGCAAGGGCCGCAGCGGCCCGGTCCGGTTCCTGGACGCTCTCGCCACCGCCACGCCGAAGAAGGTGTGGATCCGCAGCTTCGAGGAGAGCGCCAACCTGGTGAAACTGACCGGCTCCGCCATGAGCCACGAGGACGTGGCCGAGTTCATGCGGTCGCTCCAGAACATCCGCTGGACGCCCAAGGGCATGGGGCGGCTCGTGGAGCAGAAGCGGGACGCCACCACGCTGCGCGTGGAGTTGCTCGGCGTGAACGGCGCCATCGAGGACTTCCCGGTGAAGGACGTGGGCACGTTCTTCACCGACCCGGAGCTCATCAAGACCGAGCAGGCCATGCAGGCTGCGCCCAGGGCCGGCGGAAGTCCCGCGCCCCCGCCGATGGTGGAGTTCGAACTGCAGTTCAAGGCCAACTACGCGACCTGAGCGGCCGCCCCTTCCATGAACAAGCTCCTCGACCAGATCCAGAAAGCCCCGCTCCAGCAGCGAATCGGCGGCGTGGTGGGCATCGTGGTGATGCTCACGGTGCTGAACTTCCTGCTGGTCATCCAGCCGGAGGAGGAGGCCGCGGAGAACAAGCAGGGCGAACTCCGGACGCTCGAGGCGCAGCTCGCGGAGAAGCGGGCGATCGCGCAGAACCTCAACGAGCGCAAGCGCGAGATGGACGTGCTGGAGCAGCAGCTGGCCGAGGCGCTGACGGAGCTGCCGGAGCGCAAGGACATCGACGAGCTGCTGTCGCAGCTGAACGACATCGGCAAGAAGGCGGGGCTCCAGATCTCCAAGGTCGAGCCGACGGCGGAGACGCCGGCCGGGTTCTTCTCCCGGATCCCCATCAAGATGTCCGTGCAGGGGAACTACCACGAGATCGCCATGTTCCTGCAGGAGGTCTCGAACATGCGCCGCATCGTGAACGTGAACAACATCAAGCTCGCCGACCCGAAGGTGCGCAACGAGAAGGTCGTGCTGAGCTCCGAGTTCCAGGCCACCACCTTCCGCTTTCTCGACAAGCCCGCGAACGCGGGGGACGCTAAGAAGAAATGATCCCGGTCCCGCTCAGACACCTCGCATGGGGGCTCGGCGCGCTGCTGCTTGCCGCGTGCGGGGAGGAGTCCACCCCGGAGACGCCTGCTGCCCCGCCGCCTTCGTCCGGTCCGAAGAAGGCCGCGGCGGCCACCCCGGATGCCGGGGTGGAGGCCCCGCCCCCGTACGTCTACGGCTACATGCCCGTGGGGAAGCGGGATCCGTTCCGCAGCCCGGTGGAGGAGTTCCGCACCGCGGGCGACACGGGCGGCAACGAGTGCCGCGAGCCGCTGTGCGGCTGGGACACGGACTCGCTGGTCCTGGTGGCCACGGTGACCAGTGACGCCAACCCGTTCGCCATGCTCGAGGATCCCTCGGGGAAGGGGCACGTGGTCTACAAGGGATTCCCGGTGGGCAAGATGCAGGGGAAGGTGACGCAGGTGCTCCGCGACTGCGTGGCCATCACGGAGCAGGTGCCCAGTCCGGATGGCCGCCGCATCCCCTCCGTCCGCCAACTGTGCGTGAAGGCGGACAAGGGCAGCAGCACTGAATTGGACCTGGGGTCCGGGAAGTTGGTGACGCCATGATGGGCCGCGGGCTGGGGGGCGACATGAAGACCGGGGTGCGCCTGTGGGTGATGGCGGCGGCGCTGCTGCCGATCGCGGCGCTGGGGGCGGAGCTCAACACCCTCGGCGGGCTCAAGGTGTTGCCGCAGCGCGGCGGGACGCAGGTGGTGGTGACGGGCAACCGGGCACCCACGTTCACCGTCTTCCGCATGTCTGAACCGGACCGGCTCGTGGTGGATCTCTCCACGGCGGACGCCCAGGCCATCAAGGGCCACCACGACGGCAACGGCCCGGTGGACGGCGTGGTGGTGAGCCAGTTCTCGGACACGCACGCCAGCGTGGGCCGGGTGCTGGTGGCGCTCCGCGGGGCCCCCCAGTACGACGTCCGCGCCGAGGGGAACTCGGTGCTCATCACGGTCACGGGCGGCGAGCGGACCGAGCCGGTGGCGGCCGCGCCGGGGCCGGACGCCCCCGCCGCGCCCGTTGCAGTGACCGCTCCCGCTGCGCCCGCGGAGGAAAAGCCCGAGGTCGCCCGTGCGGCCGCGGTGCCGGGAGCGGCGCCGCCGTCCGCTGCGCCCTCGGCCGTCGCAACCGCGGGCCAGGACGGCGTGGTGCAGGTGCGGACGGACGAGCAGTCCGTGGCCCGCCCCGGCAAGCTGCTGAAGGCGGTGCGGTCTGAGAAAGGCCGCCTGCGCCTGCTGACGGATGGTCCGCTCGTGCGGTTCGACGTGGTGGAGCTGGCCTCCCCGCCGCGGCTCGCGGTGGACCTGTTCCACGTGAGGTCCGCTGCGCGTGCATTCCGCGTGGCCCACCCCGGCGTGCGCGAGGTGCGCGTGGGGGCGCACGACGAGAAGGTGCGCCTGGTGCTCGACGTGGACGGCGAGATGCCGGCGTGGGAGGTGGAGCGGACGGCCCGCGGGCTGGACCTGCTGCTCGGGCCCGCGGCGCTCGCCTGGCGCGAGGCGCGCGCGAAGCCGGCCGCGCAGGCGAAGAAGGCCGAGGCCCCGGCGCCGGCCCCTGCCGGGGTGGCCGCTGCACCGTCTGAGCAGGCGGAGGAGCACGGCGAGGCAGAGATCGACGGGCGGAAGGTCCCCGTGGAGCCCGAGGTCAAGCCCGCACCGACGCCGGCGAAGGCGGCCGCCGAGACGCGTCCCGTGCAGGTCGCGGAGGCGGCGCGCCCGGCCCAGTCCGCTCGCCCCGAGCGGGTGGCGGACATCAAGGCCCTGCGGTTCGACGAGGACGAAGAGGGCGGCAGGCTGCAGGTGAAGTTCACCGGTTCTCCCACCTGGGAGGTGGAGCGGCCGGATCCGCGCAGCATGGTGCTGACCTTCACCGGGGCGCAGTTGCCGAAGTCGCTCGAGCGCAGCCTGGACACGTCCGCGCTGAAGACGCCGGTGAAGATGATCTCCACCTTCACCGTGCCGGGCGGCGAGAAGAAGGTCCGCGTGGTGGTGGCAGCGGCGTCCGCGCTCGAGGCGACGGGCGACGGCATCTCGCGCACGAAGGACGGCCTGTCCTGGCGGCTGCGGGTGGCGGCGCAGCAGAACGAGCAGGCGGCCACCGCGGCGCGGACGGCGGGCTTCGCGTCCGAGCCGGAGATCTACGCGGCGGACTCCTCCCCGCGCCAGTCCGGCAAGTACACCGGGCAGAAGGTCACCTTCGAGTTCAAGGACATCGACATCCACAACCTCCTGCGCATCATCGCGGAGGTGTCCAAGAAGAACATCGTCGTGGCGGACGACGTGACCGGGCGCGTCACCATCCGGCTGCGCAACGTGCCCTGGGACCAGGCGCTGGACCTGGTGCTGCGCAGCAAGGGGCTCGGCAAGGAGGTCTTCGGCAACAACATCATCCGCGTGGCGCCGCTGGGCCGCCTGGAGGAGGAGTCGAAGCTGCGCGAGCAGCGCGAGGAGACGCGCAAGAAGAGCGAGCCGCTGCAGGTGGCGCTCATCCCGGTGAACTACGCGAGTGCCACGGACATGGCGGCGCGCGTGAAGGACATCCTGACCGACCGCGGCTCGGTGACGGTGGACAGCCGCACCAACGTGCTGGTGGTCCGCGACGTGGCGGCGAGCATCACCAAGGCGCGCACGCTCGTGCAGAGCCTGGACACGCAGACGCCGCAGGTGCTGATCGAGAGCCGGATCGTGGAGGCGAACACCACGTTCACCCGCCAGATCGGCGTGCAGTGGGGCGGCAACGGCCAGCTGGCCACGTCCACCAACAACGCCACGGGGCTCATCTTCCCGAACACGGCGGCGGTGGCGGGCGGCGCGGGCAACGCGCCCAACACCGGGACGTCCCAGACGCCGAACTACGCGGTGAACCTCCCGGCGGCCGCGGGCCAGGGTGCCGGTGGCGCGCTCGGCTTCCTGTTCGGGTCCGCGGGCGGGGCGGCCAACCTGAACCTGCGCCTGTCCGCGCTGGAGAACCAGGGCGCGGTGAAGACCATCTCTGCCCCGAAGGTGACGACGCTGGACAACGTGACGGCGAAGATCAGCCAGGGCGTGTCCATCCCGTTCAGCCAGGCCTCGGCGCAGGGCGTGAACACCACGTTCGTTGAGGCGCGGCTGCAACTTGAGGTGACGCCGCACATCACGCAGGACGGCAGCGTGATGATGAACATCAAGGCGGAGAACAACCAGCCGGATCCCTCCGCCACGGGCGCCAACGGCCAGCCTGCCATCCAGCGCAAGGAGGCCCAGACGCAGGTGCTGGTGAAGGACGGGGACACCACCGTCATCGGCGGCATCTACGTGCGGACCGGATCGACCTCGGAGGCGGGCATCCCGTTCTTCAGCAGGATCCCGATCCTCGGGTTCTTCTTCAAGACCACGACGGACCTGGAGACCCGCCAGGAACTGCTCATCTTCATCACGCCGCGGATCATCAACCGCCAGGCCATGCAGACGCTCTAAGCCTTGGGCCGGAACGAGGACACCATGAAGCACGCACTGCTCCCCGCGTTGTTGGCCCTGGCCTTCACGGGCTGCATCGAGAACCGGACGGACTCCCCGCTGCGGATGTTGGGCTCGTACGTCGTCACGCCGGACTGCGCCCTGGATCTCACGACCCAGCTCGGCCAGGGCTCGCTGGACCTGGCAGGGGCGCGGCAGCTCGGGGACGCGGCCCCGCTGAACGTGCGCTACCTGGCGCTGTTCGACGTGCGCAACGAGATGAACGCCACCCCCGTGCGGCAGGGTGACACCGAGCTCGCCTCCGCGGCGCGCAACACGGCCACGCTCACGAAGATGAAGCTCAGCTACAAGACCACGCCCAACGTGGTCATCCGGCCCGAGGAGATCGCCGTCAGCTTCACGCTCCCGGCGACGGGCGGTGCAGGTGGGCAGCCCACCTCGGGGATGATCCTGAACCTCGTTGGACCGAACGCGGCGCAGGCGCTGCTGGACAACGTGGTCGCCGGGGACACGCTCGCGATGACCGTCACGGCGGAGCTGTCCGGGCGGCTGTACTCGGGTGGCACCATCGACTCCAACATCCGCTCCTACACCATCCAGGTGTACGACACGGGCCGGGTGTGCCGCTCGGGGACGGAGCTGGAGCTCAACGGGCCGTGCGGGACCATCGGCGGGCAGGACGCCTACCCGGTCAACTGCATCGTCCCGGACGCGGGCACCCTCTAGGCCTGCCCGTGACGCTGCAGGAGCGGCTCGAGGCGCTGGCGCGCGGCGTGGAGGGGGCCGTGGGGGCGGCGCTGCTCGGCGAGGACGGCGTGCCGCTCTGCCAGTGGATGGCAGTCGGCGCGGGCGTGGAGGTGGAGGCGGGCTGGGTGGAGTGCCTCCCGCTCGTGGCCCTGGCCCGGCAGGTGGGCGGGGCGGAGGGCGGGCTGGAGGGGCTCACGGTGCAGGCCGCCCGCTGCTGGACGCTCGTCTCGGTGGTGGATGACCGGCACCACCTGGTGCTGTCGCTGGCGCCCGGGGGCAACGCGGGCAAGGGCCGGTACCTGCTTCGGCTGCACGCCCCGGAGTTCCGCCGGGAAGTGGCCGCGCTGGGCTGACGGTTGCCATAAAGCACTTGGCGGTGCGGCCGGGGGCGGGGTAGAGACCCGCGCCTCCGGTAACCCGCAGTTCTCCAGGAAGGTGATTGCCATGGCTGGTGTGATCGACACGTCCGAGTTCCGCAAGGGAATGAAGATCGAAGTGGACGGAGAGCCGTTTGAGATCGTGGAGTTCCAGCACGTGAAGCCTGGGAAGGGCTCCGCGTTCGTGCGCACCGCCATCCGGAACCTGCTGACGGGGCGCGTCCTGCAGCCGACCTTCAAGTCCGGGGACAAGGTGGGCAAGCCGGACATCGAGGAGCGGGACATGCAGTACCTGTACAAGCAGGGGGACGACTACTACTTCATGGACAACCGCAACTTCGAGCAGACCTACCTCGGCGAGGCGGCGCTCGGAGAGTCGAAGAACTTCCTGAAGGAGCAGATCAGCGCGTCCATCCTGTTCTACAACGGGAAGGCGATCGGCGTGACGCTGCCCAACGCGGTGGAGCTGAAGGTGGTCAAGTGCGACCCGGGCGTGCGCGGTGACACGGTGTCCGGCGCGTTGAAGCCGGCGGTCCTGGAGACGGGGTACGAGGTGTCCGTCCCGCTGTTCATCAACGAGGGGGACGTGCTGAAGATCGACACCCGCGACGGCAAGTACCTCACCCGCGTCGGGGCGGCGTAAACCGGTCATGGCCGCGCGCAAGAAGGGGCAGGCGGACGGCACGGCACCGTTCGGGGCGACGAGCCTCGACGTGGAGGCGCTGCGCCGGATCGTGGAGATCCTGGAGGGCTCGGAGGTCAGCCACCTCAGCTGGACCAACGGGGACGAGCGGCTGGTCATCCGGCGCGGGCCGCAGGGCGCGGTGACCGTGGTGGAGCAGTCGGCGCCCGCGGTGGTGCGTCCGGCGGTGGCGGCGGCCCCCGCCCCGGCGGCGGCTTCGGCATCCGCGGCGGCCCCGGCTGCGAAGGCGGAAGCGGCAGGGGCGGAGAAGCCCGGCACCGTGGTGACCTCCCCGTTCGTGGGGACGTTCTACCGGACGCCGGCCCCGGACCAGCCCCCGTTCGTGGAGGCGGGCTCCGTGGTGAAGAAGGGCCAGGTGCTCTGCATCGTGGAGGCCATGAAGCTGATGAACGAGATCGAGTCCGAGACGGCGGGGCGCATCTCGGAGGTGCTCGTGGAGAACGGCCAGCCGGTGGAATTCGGCCAGGCGCTGTTCCGGGTGGAGCCGGCCTGAGCCGGCCACGGAGGCTCGCGTGTTCAAGAAGATCCTGGTTGCGAACCGCGGGGAGATTGCCCTGCGGGTGATCCGGGCGTGCCGCGAGCTGGGCATTGCCACGGTGGCGGTGCACTCCACGGCGGACGCGCACGGGCTGCACGTGCGGTTCGCGGACGAGGCGGTCTGCATCGGGCCGCCGGCGAGCCGTGACAGCTACTTGAACGTTCCTGCAGTGCTGTCCGCGGCGGAGATCACCGGCGCGGACGCCATCCACCCCGGCTACGGCTTCCTGTCCGAGAACGCCGAGTTCGCGGAGGTGTGCCGCTCCTGCAAGATCGCCTTCATCGGGCCGAGGCCGGAGGTCATCCGGCTGATGGGCAACAAGGTCCGGGCGCGCGAGGCGGCCCGCGAGGCGGGGTTGCCGCTGCTGCCGGGCAGCCCCGGCGTGGTGAAGGACGCGGCCGAGGCGCGGGAGTGGGCCGGGAAGATCGGCCTGCCGGTCATCCTGAAGGCGGCGGCGGGCGGCGGTGGCCGCGGGATGAAGATCGTCCGGAGCCTGGACGCGGTGGCGGGGGCCTTCAACACGGCCTCCGCGGAGGCGGTGGCCGCGTTCGGCAACGGCGACATGTACATCGAGCGGTACGTGGAGAAGCCGCGCCACATCGAGATCCAGGTCGTCGCGGACGAGCACGGGAACGTCATCCACCTGGGCGAGCGCGAGTGCTCGGTGCAGCGGCGTCACCAGAAGCTCATCGAGGAGAGCCCGTCGCCGGGCGTGGGGGCGGCGCTGCGCGAGGAGATGGGCCGCGTCTCACTCGAGGCGATGCGGAAGATCGGCTACAACAGCCTCGGCACCATCGAGTACCTGATGGACGAGAAGGGCCGCTTCTACTTCATGGAGATGAACACCCGCGTGCAGGTGGAGCACCCGGTGACGGAGATGGTCACGGGGTTCGACCTGGTGCGGGAGCAGATCCGCATGGCGGCCGGGGCGACGCTGAAGTGGAAGCAGTCGGACGTGGTGATGCGCGGGGCGGCCATCGAGTGCCGGGTGAACGCGGAGGACCCGGTCACGTTCGCGCCCTCGCCGGGCCGGATCACCGCGTACCACGCCCCTGGCGGCTACGGCGTGCGCGTGGACTCGCTGGCGTACGAGAACTACACGGTACTGCCGCATTACGACTCGCTCATCAGCAAGCTCATCGTGTACGCGGAGGACCGGCCCACGGCCATCGCGCGGATGCAGCGGGCGCTGGGCGAGTACGTCATCCAGGGCATCCGGACCAACATCCCGTTCCACCGCGCCGCGCTGGCGGAGGAGGGCTTTGCGGCCGGGGACTACGACACGAGGCTCGTGGAGCGGCTCCTCGCGTCCGAGACCGGCACTCGGCGGCTTCGCAAGGCCATTGAAGAGACGCCCTGACCGGGCCTAGCCTCGGCGTTCCTCTAGAGGCACAGCCCCGGGCGATGGACAAGACCAAGATCA
>JBDLRJ010000248.1:0-10670 GCA_039800145.1 Pseudomonadota bacterium
GTCCGTGTGCGTCAGCGCAGCGCCCACCACCTTGGAGTCTCCGTCCGCGTTGGTCAGCGTTCCGCCGGAGGCCTGCATGGCGAAACCGCCCCGGACGGCGTTGAAGCGAACCTCCACCGGCACCGTCTCGCCGGGGGCGACCCTCAGTGACGGGAGGAAGATCTGTTTCGACGAGGGCGGCGTTCCCCCCGAGTGGCAGTTGTTGCAGTTGCTGAAGCCAATCCCCGCCCGGTTCGCAAGAGCGGCAGAGCCGAGCGAGAGCGAAGCAAGGCAGACCGCTGGAAGAATTCGCATGGGGTGCGGACCTTAACTGCGCCCCCGTCCGGACGTAAACCGCGGGCCCAACCTACGGGCGGGAGCGCCTCCGGGCCATGCCGGCGAGCGCGAGAAGGCCGACGAGGCTGAGCGCCGAGCCACCCACCGCGCTGCAGCCGCCTTTCAGGTCGTCGTCGTTGCCCGAGCCCGTGCCCGTGCCCGCGTCTGCACCCGCAGGCGTCCCGCCGTCCCCGTCGCTGCCGGCGTCCGTCCCGCCGCCCGCGGAGCCACCGTCCGAGGTGGAGCCGGCCCCGCCATCGGTGTCGCTCCCCGCGTCGGTCTCACCGGCGCTGCCACCGTCGCTGCCCGGGGCCGAGCCGCCGTCCAGGTCCGTGCCGCCGTCGACCTCCGTCCCGGCGTCCACGTCCGTACCGGCATCCAGGTCCGTGCCGCCGTCGACATCCGTCCCGGCGTCCGTGGCGGTCCCCGCGTCCACTCCCCCATTTCCCGCCGTCACCGTCACGGAGACCTGCGCGAAGGCAGCCTTGTCCCCGTTGTCCCCCTGGGTGCCGTTCACGGCGTTGCCCCAGGTGCTGAACGTGTAGGAACCCGGCGTGGCAGGGGCCTGCCAGTTCACCGCGAAGGTGACCGCGCCGCCCGAACCGTTCTTGGCGCCGGTGTGGGTGACCTCGCTGCCGATCATCCGGACCTTGTTCTCGCCCGAGGAGAGCGTCCCGCCGCTCGCCTTCAGGTTGAAGCCGCCCTTCGACTGGTTCCCCACGTTGCCGATGCTCACCACCAGGGACAGCGCGCCCCCCGGCGCCACCGTCTGCACGGAGGGCGTCACCGTGACCGTGGGCACCTGCCCACCCGAGTGGCAGGCATTGCAGTCCTGGTGCGTCATCCCGCCGGAGTTGGCGAGCGCAGGTGCAGCGAGGGAGAGCGAAACCACGCAGGCAGCCGGGAGGAGTTTCATATGGGCGGCGGATGCTAGCCCGCGCCTGCGCGGCGAGTGAAATCCCCGGACGCGGTGAACCCGGACCGCACCCGCGGCTCAGCGCCTGCGACGGCGCAGCGACAGCGCCCCGGCCAGCAGCGCCACCGGCGCGAGCGAGGCACCTGCCGCGGCACACCCCCGTTCGGGCTCGGGCGGCGGGGGCGCCGTGCCGAAGGACATGCCTCCCGAGCCCTGGGGCCGGGGCTTGCCCCCCGTCCCTCCATCCGGCCCCCCTTCCTCCGGGAAGCCGGCATCCAGCCTCGCCTGTTCTCCGGCCACGGTGATGGAGGTGGTCGTGAGCGCGGCGCCGTCACCGCTCGAGCCGCTGAGCCCATCCACCGCGTTGCCCCAGGCCGCGAGCGCGTAGGTGCCCGGGAGCATGGGCGCGGCCCACTGGACGGTGAAGCGGCTCACGCCGTTGGTGGCCCCCTTGGGCTGCAGGTGCGTCGCGTCCCCGCCGACCATCCGCACCCCCGGCTCGGCCGCGGAGAGCAGGCCGCCGCCCGACCGGAGGCTGAACCCGGCGCGGGACTGGTTCCCCACGGAGGCAACCTCCACCACCACCTGCACGAGCGCACCGGGGGCGACCGTGACGGCGGACGACCGAATCCCGACCGCCGGCGTTTCCCCGCCCACGTGGCAGCCGTTGCAGTCCTGGTGGCCCCTGCCGGTGGAATTGGCGTGCGCGGCGGTGGCCGCGAGCAGGAGCAGTCCGCTGGAACGGAGGAGGCGCATGCGGACCGGATGCTAGCGCCAGGGCAGGCCGGATTCACGTGAACCGGGGCCGGGCGCGGCGGGGCGCAGGCGCGAACCCCACTGTGCAGAAGTTGCTACCACTCGGGTGGCTGCAAGTTCCGCAGAGTGAAGTCGAACACGCGGTCCGAGGCACCCCTCCGCCAGGAGTGTCAGCCCCCCGCGCTACCTTCTGCGGACGAACATGAGCGAACTCGTCCTTTACCTGGTGGCAGGTCTCAGCAGCGCCGCGCTGATGGTGCTCCTGCTGCTCCTGCAGCGGGCCCAGCAGTGGCGGCCGGCCCCGGACCGCACGCACGAACTGCTCGCGCAGCTGTCCTCGCAGAGACAGGAGCTCTCGGCGGCGGGGGCACAGCAGTTCCAACACCTGCATGCCGTGCTCGGCGCGCACCGGCAGCTGCTCGAGCAACTTCGTACAACGGTGGACGGCCGGCTCGAGGCCCAGCGCGCGACGCTGGAGGCAAAGATGGCGGAACTGCAGGCGAGCAACGAGAAGCGGCTCGAGCAGATGCGCCAGACGGTGGACGAGCGGCTCCAGGCCACGCTGGAGGCGCGGCTCGGGGAGAGCTTCCGGCTCGTGGGCGAGCGGCTCGAGGCGGTGCAGCAGGGACTCGGCGAGATGCGCACGCTCGCCGAGGGCGTGGGAGACCTGAAGAAGGTGATGACCAACGTGAAGACGCGCGGCACCTGGGGAGAGCTCCAGCTCCGGTCGCTCGTGGAGGACGTGCTGCGCCCCGGCGAGTACGAGGCCAACTTCGCCCCGCGCGGACGAGGCGAGCGCGTGGAGTTCGCCGTGAGGCTGCCGGGCAACGCCCCGGACCGCCCGGTGTACCTGCCCATCGACTCCAAGTTCCCGGTGGAGGACTACCACCGGCTCGTGGACGCGCAGGAGGCGGGGCTGGCAGACGCGGCGGCCGCCCACGGGAAGGCGCTCGAGGACCGCATCCGCGCCTGCGCGAAGGACATCCGGGACAAGTACCTGGAGCCGGGCGTCACGACGGACTTCGGCGTGCTCTTCCTCCCCTTCGAGGGGCTGTACGCGGAGGTGCTGAGAAGGCCGGGACTGGTGGAGAGGCTGCAGCAGGAGTACCGGGTGTCCCTGGCAGGCCCCACCACGCTCGCGGCGCTGCTGAGCAGCCTGCGCATGGGCTTCAGCGCGGTGGCCATCCAGCGGCGGAGCGCGGACATCGGCGCGGTGCTGGGGGCGGTGAAGACCGAGTTCGGGAAATTCCAGGAGGTGATTCAGAAGGTGGAGGAGCGGCTGGGCCAGGCGCAGAAGGAGCTCGGCCAGGTGGGCACCCGCACGCGCGCGCTCCACCGCACGCTCGCGGACGTGGAGGCGCTGCCGGAGCCGGAGGCCACGGCGCGGCTCGGGCCGCTCACCGGTTGAGTCAGGGGATGCAGTCTGGCGTGCCGCGCTCCACCCGGAAGTCCGAGTAGCCCACCTCCGCTGCGCCCCAGGCGCTCGTGCCGCCGTGCAGCGTCGCCTTCGTGCCGTTCCAGTGGACGGTGCCCTGCCAGTTCGCCACCAGCGCCCCGTCCACGAGGAAGCGCAGCACGCCCCTCGAGCGGGAGAATTCCGTCCGCAGCCGGTGCCAGCTGCCCACGTACGAGACGGCGTTCGGCACGCGGAAGATTTCCGGGAACGGCGTGGAGCAGCACTTCCAGTCGTTGTTCACCGGGGCGTGGAGGTTTCCGCTCAGCTCGTTCCGGGCGACGTCCAGGCCGTACACCGCCCCCTGGAGGATGTCGTTGTACTGGGCGCGCTCGTTGAAGATGCCCAGGGCGAAGCCGGTGTCCGTGCGCGGGAGCCACACGTCCACGGAGACTGCCCCCACGTCGTCCGCCGGGTCCCACTGCATGGGGATGTGGAAGTGGTTCCAGTCGGACCGCTGCAGCCAGGCAGTCCGCCCGCCCACCTGCCCCGGCGCCTGGCCGTTGAGCAGGCCGTTGTTCGGCTCGGCCCCCGGGGGCAGCACGTCCAGGGCGTGCTCCACCACCGTCGTCCAGCTGCACGGCCCCGCAGCCTGCACCGTGACCTCGGCCCACGGCGACTGAACGGAGACGCCCCCCGCCTGCGCCACCGCCCGGCAGGACCACCGCTGGCCCACAGAGGTGAGGCTCGGAGCGAGCATGGAGGTGGGGCCCGCGGCGGTTCCGCCCGGACTGCCAGCCGCGGGAACGGGAACTCCGTCCAACGCCCACTCGAAGCTGTACGCCACGGGCTCGCCGTCCGGGTCCACCGAGGGAGCGGCGAGGCTGCACACGAGCGGCTCGTCGTCCCTGCTGCCCGAGAGCCCCGCGGCAGGGGCACCGGGCGGTGAATCCCCAATCACCACCGGGACGCTGTCCACCGGCACCCCCGGCTGGAGCCCGTCGTCCGGCCATGCCGTCACCCAGACCGACTCCCCCCTGGAGAAGGCGTCCCCGGGGAGCAGCGCCCCGGTGGCCACCGCGCCCCGGCCCGCCACGCTCCACGCGTAGCGCAGCGTCACCGCGTCCCCGTCCGCGTCCGCGACGCCCGCCGCCGTGGCCTCGAGCCCCACCCCGCGCCGCGGGGTACCGCCGCCGACCGCCGAGACAGAGACGCCGGCCACCTCGGGCCGGCTGTTCACCACCACCACCGTGTTGGAGGCCACGGGCGTGCCCTGCGCGAAGCCATCCGCCGGCGTCACCACCACGCCCACGGCGTCCCCGCGCTGGACGGTGCCCGCGGGGAGCGTCGCCCCTGGAGCGCTGGCCAGCGGCACGCCGTTCACGTGCCAGGCGAAGGCCAGGGTCGGGGCGTCCCCGTCCGCATCCGACAGGCCGGTGACCGTGGCCACAACGGCGGAGCCGCGCGTGGGGGCAAGGGGCCCCACGGTGACGGAGGACACCTCGGGCGGGCTGTTGCCCACGGCGACCGGCGCGGAGCGAAGCGGCGCCCCTTCCACGAACCCGTCGTACGGGCGCGCCTCGCACGTGAGCACCTGCCCGCGCGAGGCGGTGCCTGCAGGCAACGTGGCGGCGCTGCCCGCCTGCGCGCCCTCCACGAGCCAGGTGAGGCGCCAGCCCTCCGGGTCTCCGTCTGCGTCCGAGAAGCCCTGCGGCTCGCAGCGGAACGGGGTGTTCCGCCCCCCGGCAGCGGGAGAGAGCGTCACCGAGCTCCCCGCGGGCGGGGTGTTCTCCACGACGAAGCCGCGCACCGCGGGGAGGCCCGCTGCCTCGTCGTCCCTCGGCGTCACTTCAACGGTCCAGCTCTCGCCTCGGCGCACCACGCCGGGCGGCACCTCGGCCGCCACCCAGGGCATCACCTCTGCGCCCCGGCGCCACACCCACTCGAGCCGCACGGCCTCCCCGTCCGCGTCCCCGGTCGTGGCCTCGGCGCGCAGGCCGGTGGCGGAACTCCACGGGCCTGGCCCGGCCGCGAGCGCCACGGTGGGCGGCGTGTTTCGCACCGTCACGGTGTGCGAGGCGGGCGGCCCTGCCAGCTCGAGATCGTCCACGGGAACCACCACCACCGTCCACGACTCGCCCTTGCGCGTGAGCGCGGCGGGGACGGTGTCCGAGGTGAGCTCCGGGAGCAGGACGCCGTCCTTCAACCACCTCCACTGGTAGCGGACGTCCATTCCCTCGGGGTCTGCGGAAGGAAGGGACAGCACCGCGCGGAGCTCGTCCGAGGTGCCCGGCGTCCCCGGCGTGATGACGACCGCGGGGGCACTCGGCGCCCCGTTTTCACGCGCGACGACGCGGCTCCGGTCGCCACACCCCGCCAGCAGCCAAAGCCCTGCAGCCGCAGCGTACTTCCCCGGCATCCCCCAACGACGAACCATGGCTGCACCGTAGACGCGGGGCGGGCCCTTTGTCTGCAGGCGGCCGGTGCGAGCCGGCGCGAGCACCCTGCGCCCGGCGTGCACGGTGCTCAGCGAAGGCGCTCGAGCACGCCCTTGCGCTTCGCGACGTTCTTGTAGTCCCACTGGACGGACCGGGACTTTGCGAGCCACCGCCGCAGCGCCCTCGGGTCGATGTCCCCTGCAGGGGAGAAGCGCGCCTCGGCCGCCTTGAACTTCCCGACGGGCGAGAGCCCCGGCTCGTCGAAGGACTGGCCGCTCCAGAACAGCAGCCGCGTGGTGCCCTTGTGCGTGCTGTACCCGACGACGGGGTTCCCCTCGAGGAACCACACCGGGTGGCCGTGCCAGACTTTGCCCTCGGCCTCGGGAAGTGCTGCCGTGACGTGGCCCGCGAGAGCTGCGCAGGTGGCACGCTCGCGGTCCGAGAGCGCGGCGTTGTACGCGGCGATGTCCTCGGGCAGGGGACGGGCCCTCCTCGTTGCCCGAGCGGCAGGCCTGCGCTTCGGCCCTTCGTTGGCGGCCTCCTGCGCCGCCTGCTGGAGGCGCCAGCGCGTGATGCGCCGGACGAGCGCGAGCGGGAGCCTCGCGCCGTGCGGGACCTGGATGGCCCCTTTCGAGGTCTTGAACGCGGAGAGCTGGTCCGCGAAGGCGACGATGGCAGCAGGGCCCGGGTAGATGCCGACGTGGTGCTTGAAGGCGCCCAGGTGGATGAGGTGCTCGCCCCGGTGCCAGGTGGCGAGCCCCCAGGCGATCCGCTCGGTGGCGTCCGGGGCCACGGCGCGGATGGCCTCGGCGAGTGCGCGCAGCCGCGTGCGGGCGGGCTCCTGCGTCGAATCGATGTAGCTCTCGACCGGGCCAGGGCGCGCGCGCTTCGTCATGGGCCGGATGCTGCCACGGAACAGGCCTCGGGGAGGTCCGTGCGGCCGGCCACCGTGGACCGCCATCCGCTGCAGCCTCCAGGGCGTCGACCGCGCGGCAACCAACCTCCGGCTGTCAGACCCCGGTGAGACATCCGTCCTCCCCCACGAGGTCACCCCATGTCCCCCCTGCCCCACCTCCCGCTCGGCGCGCGGGGAGAGCTGCGCCTTCACTTCGACTTCCGCCCTTCCGCGGTCACCCTCGTGCTCGAGGGGGGCGAGGCGCCCCTGCAGCTCGATGTCTCCATCCGTCCCGAGGGCATCGGCTTCTCCCGCACGCCCCGCACCTGGACGCTGTCGAAGCTCCCGGTGCGCGGCCCCCGCGGGGACGTGCTGCTGTCCTTCCAGGAGCGCGCTGAAGAGCTGCTCCGTGCGTCGTACCGGGAGGACCGGACGCAGGAGGGGAACACCCGCTTCCTCGGGCACCTCGAGCTCGTCACCGCCCTGCTGAAGGCCTCCGCCCACCACCTCCAGTCACAGCTCGAGCCCTCCCTCGCCACGCTCGCGCGCCGCTTCCACCAGGGGCTCCGCTTCCCGGTCTACGAGGCGCTCGCGGCGGACTCCACTGGACGCCTCGCCCAGCTCGCCGCCTCCGCTCCCGGCGCGCTCGCCTTCGCGCTCACCCACGCGCACCGCTCGGATGACTCCGGCCACGCCGCGGCCCTCGCCTTCCGCGGCGCCGTGCTCCGCGGAGAGAAGCTGGACCGCGCGCTCGGCCCGCTGCTCGAGGACTGGTCCACGTTCGGCCTGCGCAGGACACCTCCCCGCCGCCGGGGCCGCCACGGCGCACGCCCGGACGTCTTCTCCGCCTTCGCCACCGCCCCGGCCGACGAGCGCTCCGCCCGCCTCGCCCACCAGCGGCTGTTGCTCCGCCGCGCCGCGCACCCCGTCGGCGGCACGCTGCTGTGGCTCCCACCGCCGCTGGACTTCGCCCCCGAGGACATCCCCGCCACCGCCCGCGCCCAGCTGCGCTGGTTCAAGGCGGTGAAGCGCTGGAGTGCCTTCACCACCTGGCGGCCGGACGTCCCGAGGGCGCTGCAGCGTGGCTTCGTCCGGTGGCTGTCCGCGCACGCGGTGGGGCTCGCGGCGCACAAGGGCACCTCGGCCATCGGGCTCTTCGACCGCGCACGCGCAGCGGGCGTGCTCCTGGGCCGCGGCCAGCCGCTCGACGCGGTGCTCCGCAGGTTGAATCCTCCCCAGCCCCCGCCGCCGCCTGCCCCGCCCGGTGACGCCGGGGAGGAGGCCGCCTCCTGGGAGCTGAGGGTGGCCCGGCTCGTGGGGGCCCATCCCGAGCGCGCAGCCTGCGCACCGGACGGAACGCTCGACGTGAGACTGCCCGCGCCTTTCCCGGGCTGCGACTCACCCGAGTTGAAGGTGACGCCTCTCGCGACCGCCTCCGCCCTCCGCGCCGAGGGACAGCAGATGGCCCACTGCGTGGCGTCCTACCTGGAGCAGGCCTCCGAGGGGCGCTCGTTCTTCTTCGCCGCCGAGGCGGAGGGCATGCGCCTCACCGTCCAGGTGAACGGCCCGGACCACGCCCCCGCGCTCGGTCCCTTCCTCGGGCGCCGCAACGGCGCACCCTCGCCCGAGGCTGCCGCGCGCATCCGGCTCTGGTGGGAGGACACCGCCACCGCGTGCGGCCTCGTCCCCATGCTCGAGCACCGCTTCGGTCCGGCAGACGAAGAGGACTTCCCCTTCTGAAAACGGGGCGCCGGGAAAAACCGCCCCGGCCTGCCGCAGGGAAGGTCAGCAGCACCTTCCACCTCGACCCGAAAGGAACCCCCGAATGGCCCTCTCCTCTCTCCCCGTCTTCTTCCGCCCCGAGCAGGTCACCCCGCGTGACGCCGTGCGCTCGTCGCCCTCTTCCGCGAAGCCGGAAGCCGTGGTCGCCTCGTGGCGGACGCTCGGCATCCCGCTGGACGTCCGCAGCTTCCGGCCGCTCTCGCGCGAGGCGCTCGCCCGCGTCCACTCGCCCGCGTACGTGGACGCGGTGCTGGACCTGGAGACGGAGAACGGCTTCGGGAACCGCGACGAGCGCGTGGCCAACTCCCTCCCGTACACCTCGGGCAGCTTCGTGGCCGCCGCGCTCCACGCGCTCGAGCACGGCGGGGCCGCGGTCTCTCCCACGAGCGGCTTCCACCACGCCTGCTACTCGGACGGCGGCGGCTTCTGCACCTTCAACGGCCTCGCTGCCGCGGCCTCCGAGGCGCTCGCCCGCGGCTGCAAGAAGGTGGGCATCCTCGACTGCGACGCCCACTACGGGAACGGCACCCACGACATCCTCGAGGAGACGGGACTGGAGGACCGCGTGCTGCACTACACGCACGGCTCGCCGCACTACCGCGGTGGACCGGAGAAGGCCGGAGAGTTCCTCGCGCACCTCCCGAAGCTGCTCGCGCAGTGGAAGGACGAGGGCGTAGGGCTGGTGCTGTACCAGGCCGGCGCGGACCCGCACGTGGACGATCCCATCGGCTGCCAGTTCCTCACCACGCCGCAGCTCCACGCCCGCGACACCGCCGTGTTCGACGCCTGCGCCCGGCTCGGGCTGCCCATCGCGTGGAACCTCGCCGGCGGCTACCAGGAGGACCGCTCGCTGCCGTGGCCCACGTCCATCCGCAAGGTGTTGGACATCCACGACAACACCCTGCGGGCCTGCGCGGCGGCGTTCCTGCAGAAAGCCTAGGGCGTCCCCGCGTCCGCCTCCGGCGCGGCGCACGCGTCCCGCTCCACCATCACGGTGGTGGTGCGCGTGACGGGGACCACCTCGGTCTTCGTCACCTCGGTGGTGACCTCGGTGCCCACGCGAAGCATGGGCCAGCTGCAGCTGCTCGGCTGGCCGGTGGTGGAGTTGAGGTTCCACGTGCCAGTGCCGTAGTCGGTCCAGTTCCGGTCACATGGGCGGTTGAAGTTGGAGTACCCGAGCCGCGGCTCGCTGCTCTCGTCCCACCGCACGCCCACGAGGAACTGCTGCGAGGACATGGGGGCGGTGATGACCGGCTGCGCGGGGTCCGTGAAGCGGAAGGTCCACCACCCCTTGCGGAAGCTCCCCTCGGGCAGCGTGACGGACTCCCAGGTGAGCGCGGCCGGGTTCAACACCTGGCGCAGGACATAGGCGGGCTTCTGCGGATCCACGGGCGTGCGCGCGTCCCACACCTGCACGGTGAGCCCCACGGAGGAGAGCCCCAGCGAGCCGGGGTACCCGTTGAAGGCCCAGGTGGGCACCATCACCAACACGTCCACGTGGCCCACGCGCCACGTGGAGTTGGGAGGAAGCTGGGAGGCGTCGTGGTCCAGGATGACCGCGTCCGCGCCGCCGCGCAGCTGCTCCGTCGCCTCGAGCACCGACACCTGCTCGATGTCGAACGAGGACTCCTCGGAGGTGGTGGTCGTGGTGGTGGTGACCGTCTCCTCGACGGTCTCGGTGCGGACTTCCGGGCAGTAGCCCTGGCGGACGATGCGGTCCTCCCCGCACCCGGCGAGCGCGAGGAGGGCGAGGAGGCGGAGGGGTGAGCGCGCAGACACGGTTCCTGCGTTCCTACACCCGGAGGGCGCGACCGGGGGAGCGGTGCCGCCCCACGTGGACACCGGCGGGTTCACCGGGGTCCGGGGACAAGGTTGCGTGCCTGCAAAAAGTTGCACCCAAACGGGGCTTCCGTGGGTGCAACTTTTTGCAAGGAGCTGAGAACGGGCCCGTCCTGCTACGGCAGCGAGAAGTTCAGCGTGGGGAGCGCATCCCCCATCTCGCCGGCCGCGTCACCGAGCGTGTCGAACGTGCCATTCCCGAGCTGTCCGATGTTGCCCCGGCCCCAGCACTTCATCGAGTCGTCCTCGAGCACGGCGCAGGTGCTGAACCCACCGGCGCGGACCTTCTTCGCCTTGAGGGGTATGCCGCCACTGGTGCCCAGGTCCACCGACTGC
>JBDLRJ010000249.1:0-9963 GCA_039800145.1 Pseudomonadota bacterium
GCTTTCAACGCCTCAACCCGCGCCGAAGAAGGATGCCTGGAGCACGGCTGCGAGGATGTTGCAGTACGCGTGGAACGCGGCAGCCCCCACCACGGTCCCGGTCCTCTCCCGCATCCACCCGAACAGCAGCGCGGGGAAGAACACGCCCAGGCGCCAGAACTGGAAGATGGCCAGGTGCCCGAGCGCGAACAGCAGCGCCGTGATCCAGAACGCGCGGCCGATCTTCACCCCCCACAACTCGGGTCCTCCCGGCCAGGCCGCCTTGAGCCGGGACAGGACGTAGCCGCGGTAGAAGAACTCCTCGGGGAGCGCCACGACCAGGGTCTGCCCGAGGACGAAGCTGGCGAAGTCCTTCGGGAGGCGGAACTCGAACGGTGGGAGTGTCCCCGTGTGCGGCGAGAGGTGTTGGGCGATCTCCCGTGGCAACCACCCGAGCCCCTGCTGGAACAGCACGAACCCGGCGGCGTACAGCGGGGTGATCACCGCGGAGAAGCCGAGGAACCAGGCGAGATCCTTCCGCCACGCGCGCAGGCTGAGTCCGTAGTCCTCCGGCTCTTCACCGCGCACGTCCATGGCGAGACGCGGGAGGTAGAGGAACCCGAGCGTGGCCACCACGCTCGCGGCCGGCGGGTACGCGACGAAGGCCGCCACGATGGCGAGGAACCCAATCGTCCACACCCAGAGGGCCTCGCGCAACGGCCCGCCGCGCACCAGCCATTGCCCGAGCCGCTCTGTCATGGCGCGCCGGCTCCGCGAGAAAGCCACCGCCGCACCGCCGAGACCGGGAGCGCCCGCCCACGCCCGTCCACGAGCACGGCCACCAGCCGTCCCCGCGCATCGAACAGCGGCGTCCCCGGCGGTGCACGGAGATCCGTGTGGAGGAAGGGACGCGCCTCCGTCCCGAGGCGCAGCACGGCGCCCACCTGGGTCGCGGTGGCGCCCTCACCGGAGCGGGTGATGGCCACGAGCCGCTCTCCCTTCCTGCACTCGTCCCGCTGCCGGGCCGCCGCGGCGACCCACGGGCCACCGCCCGCCTTCACCACGGCAATGCCCAGCCGGGCGTCGGCGGCGAGCACATCTCCCCCGTGGGCCTCGCCCCTCGCCAGCACGGAGGCCTCGTCGAGCCCCACGAACCGGACGGAGGTGAGCACCTGTCCGTCGGCCCCCACCACCACGCCGGGGCCGCGTCCGCGCGGACCGGACACCTCCACGAGCGCGGCGGAGAGCGTCTCCACGGCGGGCACGGGGGCAGCAGAGAGGGCGAGGAGCAGGAGCGGGGACCACACGGCGCGCCGCAGCGTAACAGCGCCCGCACGCAGCGCACCTTTGACGTCCGGCACGCCGCGGTGGCAGGAAGAAGCGCCATGCGCGTGAAGCTCGGTCCGGCAGATTTCGAAGAGAGGGAGATGCGCGGCTACGAGGTGGGCAGCCGGGCGTTCGTCGTGGGAAAGCTCGCGGGCAGGTACAAGGCCCTGGACGACTGGTGCAACCATGCCGGCTGCCTGCTGTCGGGTGGGCGCATCGAGGGAAACTGCGTCGTCTGCCCCTGCCACGAGGTGGGCTTCGACTTCGACACCGGCATCAACGCCACGTCCCCGGGCGTGTGCGACGACCAGAAGGCCTTCCAGGTGACGGTGGAGAACGGCGAGCTGTTCCTCGAGGGCGTGGACCCGGAGGGCACGTGAGCCACGGACCGCACGAGCCCGCGCTGCACCACAGGGCCTCCTCGCCGCAGTCTGTCACCGCCGCGGTGGTGACCTGTTCGGACACCCGCACGCGCGAGACGGACGAGACCGGGCGCCGCATCCGGGCCGCGCTCGAGGGCGCCGGCCACTCGGTGGTGCTGCACGTGGTGGTGGACGACGACGTGGCGCAGATCCGCACCGCGGTGGACGAGGCGTTGAAGTCCGGTGCGCGCGCGGTGCTGGTCAACGGCGGCACCGGCGTGGCTCCGCGCGACGTGGCGGTCGAGGCGCTGCGGCCGTTGTTCGACAAGGAGCTCCCCGGTTTCGGCGAGCTGTTCCGGGTGCTCTCGTTCGAGCAGGTGGGAAGCGCGGCGTGGCTCTCGCGCGCCACGGCCGGGACGCACCGTGGCGCCATCCTCTTTGCACTGCCCGGCTCGCCGCGCGCGGTGGGGCTCGCGCTCGAGAAGCTGGTCCTCCCGGAGCTCGGACACCTGGTGCGGGAGCTCTCGCGCTGAGCCCGCGCCTCCGCAGGGCAGGGCAGCTCGCCCCGCTGCTCGAGACGCTGTGCCGGGAGACAGATCCGGCCGAGCGCGTGCGCGCGGACCCGGTCGAGTTCCCGCGGCGCTACCGGGATCCACGCGACGTGGAGGTGAGCGCGCTGCTCTCTGCGTGCCTCGCCTACGGGCGGGTGGATCTCTTCAAGGCGCAGCTGGAGCGGCTTCACCGGGCGCTCGGCCCGTCTCCCGCCGGGACGGTGCGCACGCTGGACGCGGCCGGCGCGGCCCGGCTGCTGGACGGCTTCGTCTACCGCTTCAACGTGCCCGCGGATCTCGCGGTGCTGCTGCTCGGGATGGGCGAGGCACTGCGGACCCACGGCAGCCTCGAGGCGCTGTTCGCGCGCCAGTTCGAGCGGGAAGGGGCGCTCCGCCCCGCGCTCCGCGGCTTCAGCCTGGCGCTCCAGTCGGTGGCCCGGGAGCCCATCGAGCGCGAGCTGGGGCCGGTGCGCGGCCTGCACCACCTCCTTCCGTCGGCGGACTCGGGCGGCGCGTACAAGCGGCTGAACCTCTTCCTGCGCTGGATGGTCCGGGGGCCGGACGCGGTGGACCTCGGGACCTGGCGCGTGCCCGGACCTGCCGCGCTCGTCGTCCCGTTGGACACGCACATCGCCCGCATGGCGCGGCAGCTCGGCCTGACGCGCAGGCGGGATCTCGGCTGGCGAACCGCCGAGGAGATCACGGACGCGCTGCGCGCGGTGGACCCGGCGGATCCCACCCGCTTCGATTTTGCGCTCTGTCACTTCAGCATGGCGGGCCGGTGTCCCCCGCGGCCCACGCGGGACGCCTGCGAGCGCTGCCTGCTGCGGGAACTCTGCGGCCCGGGACGGCGGAGGACGGCTAGGCCACGCGGAGGCCGAACACCAGGCGCAGCCGGGTGAGGATGCGGTGGGTCTCCGGCTCGGCGCTGGGCAGCGGCGCTCCCGCGGCCGCCTGCAGCCCCAGCCTCCGCTCCGCGAGCACCTTCGCGAGCTCGGGCGCCAGCTCGTGGTGCCCGGCGAACAGGCGGGCGAACGTGGGGCGGTCCAGCTCGAGCAGCAGCGCGTCCGTGGAGGCCACCACCGTCGCCGCGCGCGGCTCGCCGGTGAGCAGGGACATCTCGCCAAACGTCTCCCCGGTTCCCAGCTGGGCCACCTCGACCGCGGGCCTGCCGGTGCGGACGGAGACCTTTCCCTCCGCCACGACGTAGAAGGTCTCACCTTCAGCGCCCTGCTCGATCACCTGCTCGCCGCGCCCGAACCAGCGGGGGCGGAGCTCGGATGCCACGTGGCGGCGCTCCGCGTCCGTGAGCACGCGGAGGAGCTCCACCTTCCGAAGGACCGCGTCGGCCTGGTCCGCGGAGTAGGCGGGCGCGTCCGTGGGCGGGTGCATGCGCACGGTCCGCTGGGGGAACGGCACCTCGATCCCCTCTCGCCGCAAGCGGTACCAGAGACGCGAGAGGAACTCGTCCGTCACCCGGTCCGCCTCGGTCCAGTCCCCCACGAAGAGGCGCAGGCGGTACTGGATGGCGCTGTCCCCGTAGCTGAGGACCGCGGCGGAAGGCGCCGGGCTGGCAAGCGTCCCGGGGATGCCCGTGGCCACCTCCTCGAGCAGCGTCTTCACTCGGTTGGGGGGCGCCTCGTACGCGAGCCCCACGGGAACGTCCACGCCCACCGGTGCCCCGTCCACGCGCGAATGGTTCTGCACCGCGCCGCGCGAGATGACGCTGTTGGGGAGCGTCACGCGCTCCCCGCGGCGCGTCTCGATCTGCGTGGAGCGCCAGGAGACGCGCACGACGCGCCCCGTGAACTCCGCCACCTTGAGCCAGTCCCCGAGCCGGTAGGGCTGTTCGAACTGCAGGGAGAGGCCGGCGAACAGGTTCCCCAGCGTCTCCTGGAGGGCCAGGCCCAGCACCACCGAGAGGATGGCGCTCGTGGCGAGCAGCCCGGTGATGTCCACCTGGAGCTCCGCGCGCAGGATGGCCAGCGTGGCGGCGGCGTAGAGGACGATGTCCAGCACGTCCCGCAGGATCTGCGGCGCGTCCCGCCGTGCCCGCAGGCGCCACGAGTACATCAGCCCGGACACCGCGAACCGGATGAGGCCGAACGACAGCGCCATCATCCAGCCGACGTCATAGAGCTTCCGCCAGTAGGTCTCGGGGCCCGCTGGGAAGAAGAGCGAGGGGATGCGCAGCGCGAAATAGGCGGCCAGCCAGAAGACGGCCCCGCCCACGTCCTGCTTCGACTGGACGCTCGTGGAGGCCGCCCGTGCCCCGAGCGCTGCCACCAGCACGACCGCTGCCACGACGAGCGAGAGGTTGCTTTCGAGGACCGGGATCACGGCCCTGCACGGTAACCGATTGACCGCGGCCTTCCTCTCCGAAAGATTGTCACCTCCCCATGCCTCTCGACGACGTCCAGGGACAGCCCCGCGCCCTCGAGGCGCTCCGCGGTGCGCTCCGCAGCGGCGCCATCCACCACGCCTGGCTCTTCGGCGGCCCGGAGGGCGTGGGCAAGGAACTCGCCGCGGTGGGCTTCGCGCAGGCGCTGCTGTGCGAGACGGCGCCGATGACCGGCTGCGGGACGTGCATCGCGTGCGTGAAGGTGGCGCGCCGGAACCACCCGGACGTGTCGTGGGTCATGCCGGAGGCAGAGCAGGTTCGCCGGAACCTGGCGGGACGCAGCGACTTCGACCACGTCCCCTCGCGCGTCATCAAGGTGGACCAGGTGCGCGCGCTCCTGTCGAGGCTGTCCCTCCGTGCGCTCGAGGGCCGCTACAAGGTGGCGATCGTGGTCTCGGCGGAGCTCATGAACGACCAGGGGCAGAATGCCCTCCTCAAGACGCTCGAGGAGCCGTCTGCCGCGACGATCACCGTGCTGATCGCCGCGGGCACGGAGGCCCTGCTTCCCACCATCCGCAGCCGGTGCAGCCGCGTGATGTTCGGCCCACTGCCGCGCGAGATGATCGCCGCCCGGTTGCAGGCGGAAAAGAAGCTGGACGCGGCGCAGGCCGCCTTCGCCGCGGAGCTGTCCGGGGGCAGCATGTCCCGCGCACTCGCCATGAAGGTGGACGCTCTCGAGGACCGGAAGGCGCTCGTCCAGGCGTTCGAGGCGGTGAGCGTCAAGGATCTCTCCTCCCTTCTCCGCTTCTCCGAGGTGTGGGGGGAGAGCCGCGAGGAGGCGGAGGTGGCGATGCGGCTGCTGCAGCTGTGGACGCGGGATCTTGCGCTCGTGAAGGCGGGTGCCGGTCGGATCGCGAACTCGGACCTGGAGCCGCTCGCGCGGCAGGTGGCTGCGAAGCTGACCGAGGCCGACATCCACCGCAGGGACCGACTGCTGCGCGAAACCCTCCCGGTGCTGTCCACGAACAACGCGTCGCCGCGTCTGCAATGGGAGAAGTTGCTGGTGCAGGTGAAGCGGGCCGAGCGGAGGGGGCCGTGAGCGCCACCATGGAGGAGGTGCTCGCGGACCTCGAGCGCCACCCCGCGGCGCCGATCTACCTCCTCCTCGGGGACGAGTTCCTCGTCCGCAAGGGCGCAGACGACCTGGTGAAGCGCCTGCTCCCGGATGCCTCCGCGGGGTTGAACCACTTCGTGATGGACGGCGCGAGCCCCCGCGAGGTGGCGCAAGAACTTTCAACGTTGCCCATGTTTCCCGGGCGCAAGGTGGTGCTGCTGCGGGACCCCGAGTTCCTCGCCTCGAAGAAGGGAAAGGCAGAGGGGCTCTCCCGCGCGCGCGACGCGTGGAAGGCAGGCCGGCGCAGGGAGGGGGCGCGCCGGGTGCTCGCCGTCGCGGCGCAGGCCGGCTGGACCGCGGCAGAGCTCGATCCGTCGGTTCCGGGGGCGCCGGGCGCGGACGCCTGGAAGGAGGAGCTCAACATCGAGCTCGGCGAGGTGGACCGTGAGTTCCTCCGCGAGGTCGCCGCCTACTGCCGCGACGAGCGGGTGACGGCGCCCGAGGGGGACGTCACGCCCCTGTGTTCGGAGATCGAGCGCGGGCTCCCTCCGGGACACACGCTGGTGCTCGCGGCGAAGGACGTGGAAGCCAGGAGCCCGCTCTACAAGCTCGCGAAGGAGAAGGGGAAACTCGTCGAGCGCAAGGTCGCGGAGAAGCTCAGGGACCTCGATCTCTCGGAGATCATCCCGTCGGTTCTGAAACCGCTGGGGAAGCGCCTGGGGCGCGGGGCAGAGCAGGCGCTCAAGGAACGCGTGGGCGGCAACATGCGCCTGCTTCAATCCGAGCTGGAGAAGCTCGCGGCGTACGCCAACGGCCCGGTGATCGAGGCAGCGGACGTCGAGTTGCTGGTGGGCCGTGCGCGCGACGAGGAGTACTTCGAGCTCATGGAGGCCGTCCAGAAGCGGAACCTGCCCGCGGCGTTGCGCTACGTCGAGGACGCGGTCTCGCACGGCGCACACGGCCTCATGCTGGTGGGCGCTGTCGCCGGAATCGTGCGTGGACTGCTGGAGAACCATGGACGGCTCACGCGCCTGTGCCACGGCCCATTCCGAATGAACTTCAACCAGTTCAAGGCGGAGCTCTTCCCGGAGATCGAGCGCGAGCCGCGTGGGCCCAGGGGCCGCGCCCCGAACGCCTACGCGGTCTGGATGGGAATGCAGGCCGCCGCCGGTTTCAGCGCGGAGGCGCTCATGGACGCGCTCGTGGCCTGCGCCGACGCGGACCTCGACCTCAAGTCCGGCTCCGACGGGAAGTTCCCGAAGGAGTTCTCGCCCGACCGGGTGGTGCTCGAGCGGCTGCTGGTGAGCGTGCTCGGGCGTGGAAACGGGTAAGGTGCGCGCCCTTTCACCGGAGGAACCGTGATGTCCGTCCCCGCGAGCCCCGTCCAGCCCGTCCTCGTGACCGGCGCCCTGCCGTACGCCAATGGCCCCATCCACCTCGGCCACCTCGTGGAGTACGTGCAGGCGGACATCTACGTCCGCTTCCTCAAGAGCTGCGGCGTGGACGCGATCTACCTCTGCGCGGACGACACGCACGGGACCCCCATCGAGCTCAACGCGGCGAAGCAGGGGCTCACCCCCGAGGCGTTCATCGCGCGGTGGTACGAGTCCCACCAGGCCGACTTCCGCGACTTCCAGGTGGCGTTCGACCAGTACGGGAGCACCAACTCCCCGGAGAACAAGCACTACGCGTCGCTCGTCTACGAGCGGCTCAAGGCGGCAGGTGACATCGAGCGGAGGGACATCGAGCAGACGTGGTGCGAGAAGGACGCGCGCTTCCTGCCGGACCGTTTCGTGCGTGGCACCTGTCCACACTGCAAGGCCCCGGACCAGTTCGGGGACGTCTGCGACAAGTGCGGGCGCACCCACGAGCCCACCGCGCTCCTTGACCCGCGCTGCTCGCTCTGTGGCACGCCGCCGTCCCGCAAGCGCTCCACGCACCTGTTCTTCAAGCTGAGCCGCCACGCGGAGGAGCTCAACCGGTTCATCCGGGACCCGGCCTTCGTGCATCCCGGCGTGTCGGCGCAGCTCCAGCAGTTCTTCGAGAAGGGGCTCGCGGACTGGGACATCAGCCGCGACGGCCCGTATTTCGGCTTCCCCATCCCCGGCGAGACGGACAAGTTCTTCTACGTCTGGCTGGATGCGCCCATCGGGTACATCGCCGCCACCGAGCAGTGGGCGAAGGCCACGGGCCGGGCGAAGGACGCGCTGGCCCACTGGGGACAGGACGCCTCCACCCGGATCCTCCACTTCATCGGGAAGGACATCGTCTACTTCCACGCGCTGTTCTGGCCCACGGTGCTGAAGGTGGCGGGGCTGCGGCGGCCGGACCGGCTCGTGGTGCACGGCCACCTCACCGTCAACGGCGAGAAGATGTCCAAGAGCAAGGGCACCTTCATCTCCGCGCGGCAGTACCTGGACGCCCTCGACCCGTCCTACCTGCGGTTCTTCTACGCCTCGAACCTGGGCCCCGGCGTGGAGGACCTGGACCTCTCCCTCACCGAGTTCCGCCTGCGGGTGAACGCGGACCTGGTGAACAACATCGGCAACCTCGCCAACCGTTCGCTGACGCTGCTCGCCGGTCCCATGGACGGGACGCTGCACCCCGGCGGCGACGGGGCAGGGCGCACGCTGGTGGAAGAGGCGCTGGCGACGGCGCGCACCGTGCGCGAGGCGTTCGAGCAGCTGGACTCCCGCGCGGCGCTCAAGGGCATCTGCGAGATCTCGCAAGCGGCCAACGGCTTCCTCCAGGCCGCCGCGCCGTGGGCAAAGCAGAAGACGGACAAGGAGGCCGCGCGGGCGGATCTCTCCGACGTGGCGGATGTCGCGTACCTCGTCGCCGGGCTGCTGCAGCCGGTGGTGCCGGTGCTGTCGGCCAAGCTGTTTGCCCAACTGGGTGCCGTGCCGCTCACCTACGCGCAGATCTCCACCGCGCGTTACCCGCTGCTGGACCGCAGCCGTCCCGTTGGAAAGCCGGAGCCGCTCATCGGTCGGCTCGAGGAGACCCAGGTGAACGCACTCGTCCCGACCACGTCCGCCCCGCCGGCCCCGGAGAAGGAGAAGAAGCCCGAGGAGAAGAAGGCAGCGCCCCCGCCGGCGAAGGCCGAGGCCGCCGCGCCCGCGGAGATCGAATACGCCGACTTCGCGAAGGTGGTCTTGAAGGTGGGCAAGGTGCTGGCCGCCGAGCCGGTGCCGAAGGCGGACAAGCTGCTGAAGCTGACGGTGGACGTGGGAGAGGGCAGCCCGCGCACCATCGGTGCCGGCATTGCGCTCAGTTACAAGCCCGAGCAGCTGGTGGGCCGCAACGTCGTGGTGGTGGCGAACCTGAAGCCGCGCGCCATCCGGGGGATCGAGAGCCGCGGGATGCTGCTCGCGGCCGGCGCGGACGAGAAGGCCCTCTCGCTGGTGGACCCGGGGCCGCTGCCGCCGGGGACCGAGGTGCGGTGAGCACGGTGGATCGCGGGGCGCTGGAGGCCGCGCTGCGGGGGCTCGCGGGCGCGGACGAGGACGGGCGGATCGAGGCGCTCAAGGCGCTGCTCGGCCACGCCGGGAGGGCGGGGGTGGAGACCGAGTTGCTCACGGCCGCGCTCCCGGGCGTGCTGGCGGATGGCTCCCCGCGGGTGCGCCGGCTCGGGTTGCTGCTCGCCTCCCGGCTGCTGTCCGAGGACGAGCTCGCCCCCCTCGCTCGGCGCTTCGTGGCGGACGCGGAGGCCGCGGTGCGCGTGGAGGCGGTGGGACTGCTCGGGGAGTTGGCGCGGCCGGATGCGCGGGGGGCGCTGGCGGCCGCGCTCGAGGACGACGACGCCGAGGTCCGCTTCGAGGCGGCGTGCGGGATGGCCGCGCTGCGCCACCCGGCCGGGATGGAGATCCTGGTCGAGGCGTTGGACGTGGCCGCGTGGCGCTTCCGCGCCCTCGGTTCCCTGGCGCTGCTCGAGGACTCCCGCGCGCTCGCGCCCGTGCAGTCGCTCGCACGCCGCTTCTTCCTCTCCGCGTTCGACCGGACCCAGGCCATGGGCGTCGCCGCGCGGCTGGGGGATGGCTCCGCGGGCGCATACCTCTTCGAGCGCACGCGCAAGCGCTGGAGCCCGGACCGCGCCTACGCACTGGAGTTGCTCGGGGAGCTGAAGCTGCCGGGGGCACGCGAGCGGCTGCTGGAGGTGCTCGCGGACGAGAAGGACAAGTGCCGCGGGGCGGCAGCGAGGAGTCTCGGACGGCTCCGCGCGGAGGACGCGGGCGAGAGGCTGCAGGCCCTGCTGGTGGACGCCAGGCAGCCGGAGGGGCTGCGCCTGGA
>JBDLRJ010000250.1:0-7387 GCA_039800145.1 Pseudomonadota bacterium
GGCCTTCCCCCACTGCCTGCGCGTGGAGGCGGCCTGTGCCGCGCTGCCCGCGTTCGAGGCGGCCCACGCGGACCGCCAGCCGGACGCGCCCCCGCCGTCCGCGTAACCCGCACCCGTTTCACCCGAAGGAGAACCGCACCATGGCCAAGCTGGAGTCGCTGGGAATCAAGACGCTGGAGTCGGTCAACTGGTACGTGCACGACCTCGAGCGCGCGCGCCGCTTCTACACCCAGCAGATGGACTTCCAGGAGGTGGGCGGCTCCGGGCCGGACCTCGAGAAGCGCGGCAAGGCAAAGTCCCTGGTGTTCAAGGCCGGCAGCGTGGTGCTCAACGTCATCCAGCCCACCGCGGAGGGCGGCCGCGCGAGCCGCTGGCTGCGCAAGCACCCGGAGGGCGTGGGCACGCTGAACTTCGAGGTGGCGGACATCCAGAAGACGCACAAGCTCCTGGACGCCCGCGGCGCCACGTTCATCACCGACATCGAGCGCTTCAGCGACGAGGCCGGTGGCAAGCTCGCCATGTTCAGCATCACCACCGCGTTCGGTGACACCACGTTCCGCTTCATCCAGCGGGACGGCTACCGCGCGCTCTTCCCCGGCTACGAGATGTACGCCACGCCGCGCGGCGGCGGGAACCGCTACGGCTTCACCCACGTGGACCACGTCACGTCCAACTTCCAGACCATGAAGCCCATGCTCCTGTGGATGGAGCACGTGATGGGGTTCGAGCCGTTCTGGACCATCCAGTTCCACACGGACGACGTGGCGCAGAACAACGACCACGGGTCGGGGCTGAAGAGCCAGGTGATGTGGGATCCGCACAGCGGGCTGAAGTTCGCCAACAACGAGCCGCTGCGGCCGCACTTCAAGGCGTCCCAGATCAACATCTTCAACGAGGACCTGCGCGGCGACGGCGTGCAGCACCTGGCGCTGGTGGTGAAGGACATCGTGTCCTCGGTGACGGACATGCGCGAGCGGTCCGGGCTCAAGTTCATGCCCACTCCGGGGACCTATTACGAGGCCCTCCCCGAGCGCATCCAGCGGCTCGGCATCATGAAGATCGACGAGGACATCGAGCTGCTGCGGAAGCTCCAGCTGCTCGTGGACGGGGACAAGGAGCGCAGCTACCTGCTGCAGATCTTCATGAAGGAGGGGGCCGGGCAGTTCGGGGACCCGAAGGCCGGGCCGTTCTTCTACGAGATCATCCAGCGCAAGGGTGACCAGGGCTTCGGCGGCGGCAACTTCCGCGCGCTGTTCGAGAGCATCGAGCGGGACCAGAAGGCGACGGGGCGCCTGTAGCCATGCTCGAGCGCCTGTCGGCGGGGGCATTCCCGCGGAAGCACCACATCCAGTTCCGCGACGCGGCCGGCGGGCTCCTCTGGGAGGAGTGCATCACGCAGCTCGGCTTCGACGGGCCGTACACGCTCGCGTACCACCAGCGCGCCCCCCACCGTCAGCGCATCGCGGAGGTGCGGAACGGCTGGACGCTCCCCGTGGCGGCCAGCGCCGACAAGCCGCTCGCCAAGCGCCACTTCCTCACCCCGAAGCTGCCCGCGCTGCGCGGCCCGTCCGTGGACGTGCGCGTCCCGCTGCTCTTCAACGACGACGTGACGGTGGGCTTCGCCGCCCCCACGGAGGCGGACCCCACCTACTTCGTGGACGCGGACGCGGACGAGCTCGTCTTCGTGCAGGAGGGCTCGGGCACGCTGCGCACGCAGCTCGGGGACCTTCGCTACGCGGCGCAGGACTACGTGGGCATCCCGCGCGGGCTGCTGCACCGCTGGATTCCCGACGAGGGCGTGGCCCAGAAGTGGCTGGTGATGGAGTGCCACGGCGGGATGCGCATCCCGAAGCAGTGGCGCACCGAGACGGGCCAGCTGCGCATGGACGCCCCCTACTGCCACCGGGACTTCAAGCCCGTGGCCTTCCGCGGCCCGCTGGACGAGGGGCTCCGCGGCCTGCTCGTGAAGAAGAACGGCGCGTTCCACGCCTTCACCTACGCGGAAAGCCCGCTGGACGTGGTGGGCTGGGACGGCAGCGTCTACCCGTTCGTCTTCCCCATCCTGAACTTCCAGCCGCGCGCGGGGCTCGTGCACCTGCCTCCGGACTGGCACGGGACCTTCGCTGCGCGCGGGGCGCTCATCTGCAGCTTCGTTCCACGCATGGTGGACTTCCACCCGGAGGCCATCCCCTGCCCTTACCCGCACAGCAGCGTGGACTGTGACGAGATCCTCTTCTACGTGAGCGGCAACTTCACCAGCCGCCGCGGCGTGGGCCCCGGCAGCGTCAGCTTCCACCCGGCCGGCATCCCGCACGGGCCACACCCCGGCGCGTACGAGGCGAGCATCGGCCACAAGGCCACCAACGAGCTCGCGGTGATGATGGACACGCTGAAGCCGCTGAAGATGACGGCAGCGGCGTTCAACGTGGAAGACCCCGGCTACCAGGACAGCTTCATCCCCTGACAGGAGCACCCCACCGCCATGCACTTCCGCCACCTCGGCAAGAGCGGCCTCGTCGTCTCCGAGCTCTCCTTCGGGAACTGGCTCACCCACGCGTCCCAGGTCGAGGAGGCCCAGGCGCTCGCCTGCGTGAAGGCGGCGCTGGAGGAGGGCATCACCACGTTCGACACCGCGGACGTGTACGCCGGCACGCGGGCGGAGGAGGTGCTGGGGCGCGCGCTGAAGGGCGAGCGCCGCGAGGGGCTGGAGATCTTCACCAAGGTGTACTGGCCCGTGGGCCCGGGCAGGAACGACGTGGGGCTGTCCCGCAAGCACGTCACCGAGGGGCTGCACGGCTCACTCCGGCGGCTCGGCACGGACTACGTGGACCTGTACCAGGCGCACCGGTACGACTTCGAGACGCCGCTCGAGGAGACGATGCTGGCGTTCGCGGACCTGGTCCGGCAGGGCAAGGTGCTCTACGTGGGCGTGTCCGAGTGGACGGCGGAGCAGATAGAGGCGGGCGCGAAGCTGGCGCAGGAGCTCCACGTCCCGTTCGTGAGCAACCAGCCGCAGTACTCGCTCCTCTGGCGCATCATCGAGGGCAAGGTGGTTCCCACGTGTGAGAAGTGGGGCATGGGGCAGCTGGTGTGGTCCCCGCTCGCGCAGGGCGTGCTGACGGGCAAGTACAAGCCGGGGCATGCCGCGCCCGCGGGCTCGCGAGCGCTGGATCCCCTGGGCAGCCGCTTCATGGGGCGTTTCCTCGAGAACGCGGAGCTGCTCGAGCGCGTGCAGCAGCTGCAGCCCGTGGCCGCCGAGGCCGGGCTCTCCATGGCGCAGCTGGCGCTCGCGTGGGTGCTCCAGAACCCCAACGTCTCGTCCGCCATCATCGGGGCCTCCCGGCCCGAGCAGGTGCGGGACAACGTGAAGGCCGCGGGCGTGAAGCTGTCTCCAGACGTGATGCGGAAGATCGACGCGGTGGTGGGCCCGGTGGTGGAGCGGGATCCCGCGAAGACGTTCAGCCCGCCCACGCGGCCGGGCTGAGCAGCGGCGGGCGTTGCCCCGGGCTCAAGCCGGCGCGGAGGCCGCCTCCTGCTCGTGGAGGACGTCCAGCCAGAACTCCCGGCCGCGGTACTGGCTCATCTTCCCGAGAAGCTTCCCGCCGCGGAAGAGAAGGAACGTGGGGATGCCGAACAGCGCGTAGCGCCGCGCCAGCTCCATGTGCTCGTAGGCGTTCACCTTGAGCAGCCGCATTTTCGTTCCATCCAGCGAGGGGAGCAGCGACGGCAGCTCGCGGGCGAACACCTCGCAGTTGGGACAGTCCGGGCCCCAGAAGTAGGCCACGAGCAGGCGTGGATCTCCGTCCACGAGCGCAGCGTCGAACGCGGCGAGCTCCACGGGGCGAACGTCGTCGGGCGTCATGACGCGGGGATTAACCTCCCCGCCCGCGCGCCGCAGTGCCAAGCTGCCGCCCACGCATGCTCACGGCCATTCCGCTCGGGGGACTCGGGGAGGTGGGGCTCAACGCCCTGGTGTTCGGCTGGGGGGACGAGCTCGTCCTCGTCGACGCGGGGCTCATGTTCCCGCGCGAGCCGCTGCCGGGCGTGGACCTGGTGCTCCCGGACTTCACCTGGCTGCGCGAGAACGCCCACCGGCTCAAGGCCGTGTTCGTCACGCACGCGCACGAAGATCACCTCGGCGCCCTGCCCTGGCTGCTGCGCGACGTGCGGGTGCCCGTCTACGCGCCGCCCTTTGCCCGCGCGCTGCTCCTCCACAAGCTGGAGGAGGAGGACGTGGAGGCGGACGTCCGCGAGCTCGGCCCCACGGAAACGGTGCAACTGTCGGACGCCTTCTCGGTGCAGCCGGTCCGGATGTGCCACTCGGTGCCGGACGCGCTGGGCTTCATCCTCCGCACGCCCGCGGGGAACGTGGTGCACACGGGGGACTGGAAGCTGGATCCTTCCCCGCTCGAGGGCTGGCCCACGGACCTCGAGCTGCTCGAGCGCGCCGGGCACGAGGGCGTGGTGGCGCTCTTCTCGGACTCGACCAATGCGGAAGTCTCCGTCCACACGCCGTCCGAGCAGGTGGTGGCAGGGGCCCTCGGGCGCGCGTTCCACGAGGCGCCGGGGCGGCTCATCGTCTCGCTGTTCGCGTCCCAGGTGGGGCGCATCCGGACGGTGATGCAGCTGTGCCAGCAGTCCGGGCGCAAGCTGCTCGTCTCCGGGCGGACGCTGCAGCGGAACCTGGAGCTCGCGCAGGCCACGGGCCACCTCCGCATCCCGGATGGGCTGCTCGTGCACCGGGACGACGCGGGCTACCTCCCGCCGCGCCACCTCTGCATCCTCGCCGGCGGCTCGCAGGCGGAGCCGCGGGGCCACCTGGTGCAGATGACGGGAGATCACTTCCCGCTGCGGATCGAGCCCGGGGACACGGTGGTGCTCTCCGCCCGCGCGGTGCCGGGCAACGAGGCGGCGGTGTCGCAGCTCGTGGACCGGCTCTTCGCGCTGGGGGCGAAGGTGCTCTACCCGCGCACGGTGCCGGACATCCACGTCTCCGGCCACGCGAGCGCGGTGGAGCAGGCCGCGCTCATCCACGCGGTGAGGCCCCGCAACTTCATTCCCATCCACGGCGAGCAGCGGATGCTGCACCGGCACCTGGAGACGGCGCGGACCGCGGGCGTGCCCGAGGAGGGGCTGCTGCTGGCCACCGACGGGGACGTGCTCGCCTTCCCGGACGGGCACGTCCAGCGGCGCGGGCGCGTGCACGTGGGGCGCATCTTCCGGAGCCGGGACGGCGGATCCGACATCGACGCGGCGGCGCTGCGGGAGCGGGCGCAGCTGCAGCACGGGCTGGTGGTGGCGGCCCTTGCGCTCGAGCGCGGGACGGGGCGGATCGTCTCCGGGCCGCAGCTGTACGGGCGCGGGGTGACGGAGGAAGAGGCCGCCACGCTCGAGCACGCGCAGCAGGCGGTGCAGGCGGACTTCGCAGGAGCCACGCAGGGACTCCGCGGGGACGACGCCTTCGTGCGCGAGGCGCTCGTCGCCTCGGTGCGCCGCGCCTTCAAGGCGGCCGGACACCGCCGGCCCGCGGTGCTGCCCGCCATCCTGAAGCTCTGATAAAGGGTCCCCGCCATGCCCTCGTTCGACGTCGTCTCGAAGATGGACTTCCAGGAGGTCGACAACGCGCTCAACCAGGCGCGGAAGGAGATCTCCACCCGCTATGACTTCCAGGGCTTCCCCACGGCCATCGAGCTCGCGCCGGACCAGAAGTCCGTGATGCTCAAGACCCGTGACGCGGAGAAGCTGAAGGCGGCGCGGGAGATCGTCCTGCAGAAGCTGTCCAAGCGGGGCATCTCGCTGCTGGGCGTGCAGATGGGGGAGGTGGACACCGTGGGGCTCGGCCAGGCCAAGCAGGTGCTCACGTTCCAGCAGGGCATCCCCGTGGAGAAGTCCAAGGAAATGGTGAAGCTGCTGAAAGACAGCAAGCTCAAGCTCCAGGGCTCCATCCAGGGGGACGCGCTGCGGGTGACCGGCAAGAGCCGGGACGACCTGCAGTCCGCCATCGCCCTCTTCCGCCAGCACCAGGACGGGCTGGCCATCGACCTGCAGTTCGACAACTTCCGGGACTGACGTACGCGCCTGTAAGGAGCAGCACCGAATGCTTCCGCTCGTCTTGATGGCCGTCCTGTCCGCACCGGGCGAGGTGAAGGTGAAGCCCATCCCCGCGCTGCCGGGAAACCCGGTGGTGGACGGCAAGTTGAAGGAGTACGCCGGGGCCGCGGTGGTGAAGCCCTTCGGGAGCCTGCCCGGCGAGGCCACCTTCGTGGGGCGCGTGGGGTGGAAGAAGGACCTGCTGTACCTCGGCGTCGAGGTGACGCAGGCGCAGGACGTGGACGCCGCCCAGCTGCAGGTGTCCCTCTTCTTCCCCAACGCCGGGGTGACGGCGCGCGGAGAGATCTTCACCTACGGGGCCGGGGGCCGGGCCGGGCCGAACCGGGGTGACCAGGCGGCGGCGGTGCGGGCGGCGAAGGGCTACACGCTGGAGGTGGCGCTTCCCGCCACCGCCCTGCCCCGCTTCCCCGCGGTGGAGCCCATGGTGCTGGAGCTGTGCCTGACGGTGGGGAAGGTCTCGTCGTGCCACGGGATGACGCCGCTCGAGCCGCTGCGGGTGCCGGACGAGTTCCGCAAGGGGCTCAAGCTGCAGCCGCCGGAGAACGTCACCGCGCTCGAGCACGTGGCGTCGGGCTGGGTGGGCTTCGCCGAGCTGCACCGCCCGTACTGGCTGCAGGCGGACAAGCCGGTCACCGTGGAGCTGCTCTCCTCGCTGTTCGAGCGGACGGTGGCAGACCCGGCCTCGGTGGGGGTCAACATCCCGCGGACGCTCACGGTGGAGGGGCAGCCGCTGCTGGGGATCGTCACCGGGGAGAACCCCTACGCCGAGCGGGGCAAGTGCAACGCGGACGTGGAGCTGCGCGTGGCCTTCTACAAGGTGGACGGCCCGGTGGCCCGGCGCGTGATGGACTGGCCGGTGGCCACGTGCCAGCTCGGCCGCGCGGTCTCCGTCTCCATGGAGGGGGACACCCTCACCATGGGCTACAGCAACGGCCCGGTGACGACCTTCACCTGGGTGGTGGACCACTTCGAGCGCACGGAGCTGGGCGCACGCTGAGAGCACCGGGCCGGGAATTGCGGTAGGTAGGGGCCATGGCTTCCAAGAAGTCCCTGTACATGATGACGCTCGGCTGCCCGAAGAACCGGGTCGATTCCGAGGTGATGCTCGGCACGCTGACGCAGAAGGGCTACCACCTGGTGCAAGAGCCGGGAGACGCGGAGGTGATCGTGGTCAACACCTGCGCCTTCATCGGGCCCGCGAAAAAAGAGAGCATCGACAACATTTTGGAACTCGCGGAGTACAAGAAGAGCGGCGCATGCAAGACGTTGGTGGTGA
>JBDLRJ010000251.1:0-16328 GCA_039800145.1 Pseudomonadota bacterium
CGGCGGCTGGCGTGGGCGTGCTGTTCGTCACGCACGAGGTGTCGGAGGCGGCCAACTGGTCCACCGAGACGGCGCTCGTGGACGGCGGGCAGGGGCTGTTCGAGTGCGGCCCCACGGAGCAGATGCTGACGTCCGAGAAGCTCTCGCGGCTGTACCGCCACGCGGTGGAGGTGGAGCGGCGAGAAGGGCGGACGTTCGTGCACGTGGAAGGGAGGGGCGCGTGAACGGCCTCTCGCTCGCGGACTTCTGGGACCTGTTCTGGCCCTCACTCACGGCCTCCGCGCTGGCCGCGGTCCTGTGCGGCGCGCTGGGCGTGTTCGTGGTGCTGCGGCGCGTGGCGTTCGTGTCCGCGGCGTTGGGGCAGGTGTCCGGGCTCGGGGTGGCGCTGGGCTTCCTCGTGGGGAGCTTCTTCGGCGTGGATCCACACGGCGAGACGCCGCTGTACCTGGACCCGGTGGTGATGGCGCTGGTGCTGACGGGGGCGCTGTCCACGGTGCTGTCCGTGACGTCGCGCGCACAGCGCACCAGCCCCGAGAGCGCGGTGGCCTTCAGCTACCTCGTGGCGGCGGCACTCGCGCTGGTGGCGCTGGCCAGTCCCCGAATCGTGCAGGAGGCGCACGAGGTGAACGACCTGCTGTTCGGCTCCACGGTGGCGGTGCGGCAGGAGCACCTGGTGGAATTGGCGGTGGTGGCGGTCCTGGTGCTGAGTGCAGGAACGTTCTACTTCCGGGACCTGGTCTTCGTCTCCTTCGACCGGGAGATGGCCCGGACGCTGGGGCTGCCGGTGAAGCGGCTCGAGGCGGGGCTGAACCTGGCCATCGGGGTCTCGGTGGCGGTGGCCACGCGCGCGGTGGGGGCGCTGCCGGTGTTCGGCTTCCTGGTGCTCCCGGCGGGCGCGGCCCTGCTCACGTCCGAGCGGATGGGCGCCCTGCCCTTCCTCTCCGCGGGGCTGGCCATGGCCTCCGCGCTGGGCGGTTTCTACCTGTCCTACGTGCAGAACTGGCCCACCGGGCCGCTGATGGTGCTGTGCGCCGCGGCGACGTGGCCGCTCGCGTGGGCGGTGCAGCGGCTCACGCGCCGGGCGGGGTGAGCCGGGGCCGGGCCGCTCACCTCTTCTGCGCCTGCAGCGCCCCCACCACCGCGGACACCACGCCGTCCATGTACGCGAGGTAGCCCTGCTCCTCGGGCACCAGCCCGGGAACGCGGACCAGCTTCGCCCCGGACTTCTCGGCGACCAGCTCACTCCCCTGGGCCGAGTACCACTGCTCCTGCAGGATGAGCGGCACCTTGCGGGTGCGCGCCACGACCAACACCTGTGCGAGGTGCTGCGCGGACGGGGGGAGTCCCGGCTTCGGCTCCATGAAGGCCACCTGCTCGAAGCCCGCCCAGGCGGAGAGGTAGCTCCAGCTCCTGTGGAACGTGATGATGGGCGCCCCCTTGAACGGCGCGAGCGCGGCTTCCCACGCGGCGAGCTTCGGCCCCAGGGCGGCCTCGAAGCGCTCCACGTTCCGCTGGTAGTCCGCCGCGTGCGCGGGGTCCACCACCGCCAGCCGGGCGGCGATTCCGCGGACGAGCAGCCGCGCGTTGCGGGGATCCTTCGTGTAGTGCGGGTTGCCGCCGGGGTGGATGTCCCCCATGGCGCGCTCGATCTTCTCCAGGGGCACCTCGAGCGGCTGCACGAGGGTGCCGCAGTTGAGGTTTCCCGGCGCGCCCGGCTGCACGCGGCCGTTGCGGGACGAGGTGAGCAGCGTGGGCAGCCACCCCGTCTCCATGTCCATGCCGAGGTGCAGGAGCAGGTCCGCCTGCGCGAGCCCGAGCACCAGCGAGTGGCGTGCGTCGACGAAGTGCGGATCCTGCGTGGAGCGGGCGAGCGTGGACACCTCCACGAGCTCGCCCCCGGCCTCGCGCGCGAGCGCGCCCAGGTCCGTGACCGTGGCCACCACCTTCACCTTCGCCTCGGCGATCACTGCTGCGAGGACGAAGCACAGGACTGCGAGTTGCCTTGCCATGGTTCACCTCTGACGGACGCGCGCGCCCGGCCATTCAGCTCAGTGGGCGTGACCTTCGCCGGCGTACTCCATGACCAGGGACACGGACGCCGTCGGCGTGGGACCGAAGGTGATTCGGTACGTCCCAACGCCGAGCTCGAGCTCCCGCTTGGACTTCACCTCGCCGCAGCTGGAGATGGAGGTGGCCGTGGACTCGAACGCCACCACCGCGCCACTGCCGTCCCGAACCTCCACCGGCACGTCGGTGGACAGGTACAGCACGTGGTGTCCCTGGTCCGAGGAGGCGAAGGAGACGCTGCCGCCCTTTCCCCCGGAGACGGAGACGAGCGCCACGTCGTAGCGCTTGTGCGGCTCGCTGACGGACGGTGCGACGGCGTCCGCGGTGGCTGCCGCAGTGACGGCCACGGCAGGCCCTTCCTGGAGGTGCTCACAGGCCTCGACATCCGACTCGGGGGCTGCTGCCTGGCCGCAGCCGGCGAGAAGAAGGGAGAAGGAGAGGAGAAGGGACGAACGCTTCATGACGTGGACTCCGGGGTGAGGGTGGGACTGCATGGACTTCAACGCTCCACCGACACGGTGAGAGCGGTCTCTGCGAGGTTCAGCCGCACGCGGTCCTGCACGGCGGGGATAGAAGCGGGCCAGGCGTCCAGCGGCAGCGGGTACGCGGGGAGCTCGTCGAAGGGGACGCCGTCGAGCAGCCGCGGCCCCAGCCCCACGTCCAGGGTGAGCCCCACGCGCGGGGAGAGGTGGCGGGACACCTCCACGTCGGCGGACGTGGACAGCTCCGAGCCCTCGGGCAGCGTTGCCTCGAGCCTGAACGGGAGTTCCGGGATGCGCGCGGGCACGCGGCCGTCCCGGACCAGCCCCTCGGCAGTGAGGCCACGCAGCTCCAGCCGCACCTGGCCCACTTTCCCGAGCGGCAGCTCGCAGGACTCGCCGCAGTCGAGGGCGCGGTCCTCGCCTGCAAGAACATTCAACGACGTGAGAGGCAGCCTGGAGAGGACTGAGGGACCGCTGCCGCCCGTCACCTCGGCGGAGATGACGGCGTAGTCGACGAGCGCCCCGTCGTCCCGGTGGCAGTGGCCGTTGTGGCACAGGCCGTAGCCCTCGGGCGGGTTGGCGGGATCGAACGCGAGCGTGGCGCCCGAGCCGAGGTCCACGAGCTCCAGGGCCCGCGCCTCCAGCCGCAGCGCGGTGAAATTCACCTGGTAGTCGTTGGAGAGCCTCTGGAAGCCATCCCCGGCGTCGCGGCCCGCGGGGCGGTCCAGCCCGGCACGCACGCGCGCAGAGAGGACGGCGAACGGCTCGCCGGGGCCGGCCGCGCAGCCCGCGGCGAGACAGAGGCAGGAGACGAGGAGCGCACGCATGGGTGACCTCAGAACTTGTGGGCGCCGTGGGCGCCGACCACGACTTCGAACGCGAGGAACGCCGAGTACCTCGGCTGCTCTTCCCAGGCAGGCACGTCCATGGCCCCCTGCAGCCGGATGCGGGAGAACTCGGTCGGGTAGAAGGTGAGGTTGGCCGAGTGCCGGTGGCGCACGTCCGTCCAGGTGGGATCCAGCGGATCCGAGACCACCTTGCCCGTGAGCCCCACCGCGGGCGTCCCCAGCTCGCTGCGGAGCCCCGCGCCCCACTGCTGGTGCCAGCGGTAAACGAGCTGCGCGTACGCGGTCACGTCCGAGAGCACGTCCCCCACCACCTGCCGCCTGCGCCAGAGCGCCTCCGCCTGCAGCGAGAGCGACACCCAGCCCGTGTCGGTGAGCGGCCGGTACTTCACGTACAGGTCCGTGCCGAAGACGTTGGTGAAGGTCTGGTTCCCGTACGGGTTGGGGCCGCTCGCGGCGGAGAGTCCCCAGAGGATGGAGACGTCGTCGGACGGTGCGAAGAACTGCTTGAGTGCGGTGGTGAGCTGCAGGTCCAGCGGCGTGCGTACGCCGAGGTCCTGGTTCCCGTAGAAGCTGCGCGCGGTGGCCTGGCCGTTGGCGGAGGTGGCAGACCCCACCCACTCCACGTACCAGGGCAGCGGAGCGAGCCAGGAGAGCTCTGCGCCGAGCCCGCGGTTGCCCTCCGAGCCGAACACGCGGCCGATGGCGAGCGGCTGGTCGACGAAGTCCCAGCCGTGGACGTGGGTGTTGTTGATGCGCCCGAAGCGGGTGAGGAACTGGCCGGCGCGGACCTGCAGTCCCGACGGGAGCGCGAGGGTGGTGGCGTAGGCCTCCTCTATCTCGACGCCGAACTGCGCGAAGACGATGTTCCCGTCGAACCGGAAGAAGGGGTCCACGGTCCGGTTGATGGAGAGCTCGAGCTGCTGGAGGTTGAAGCCGGTGCGCTGGGGATCATGCCCGCCGGTCTGCAGGCTGGGCTCTCTCGAGAACCAGGCGCCTGCCACGTCCAGGATGAAGCTCATGTCCGGGTTCATGGACTGGATGCCGGCGAGCCACGCGGGCGTGCCGCTCCCCTGCCCGCTGGCCGTGGCCGCGGAGGGCAGCGCCGCAGGCGGCACCGCGCCGGGCGCAGGCGTGGCCGTCCCGACGTCCTGCCCCAGGGCGCGCTGGAGCTCCTCCAGCTCCTCGGCGCTCACGCCCTCCGGGGGCACGCCGCCGTCCTCCTGCGCGGCGGCAGGGGCGACGACCACGACACACAGCAGGAACAGCCAACGGCAGGCGACACGGCACGTCTTCACGGTACGGCTCCGGGTGCAGGGGAACTCCCGGTGCGGGAAGGACGGACGGCAGGTCCGGGGCTCCGCGCTCGGGGAGTACGTCGCTCGAAGGTCAGCGACTCAGCACGCCGGAGGCGAGGACTTCGGCGCACGCGCGAGCACGGGCAGCACCCGCACCCCGTCCGAGGCACGCAGCCCCACGGCAGCCGAGGGGCCCCATGACAGCGCGCACCCTCTCCCGGTGGGGACCTCCAGCCCGTCCCCTGAGCCGTGGAGGAACTCGAAGGCGCACGAGACGTGCGCCGCCCCCGCTTCGGCGCCGTCCGCGTCCGAGACCCCCGGGGCATCCACGTCCGCCGCGGCCACGGCCCCCGTCCCGGCCTCTTCCACCACGCCGTGTTCCGCGCAGTACCGGTGGGCGTGGTCCTCGTCGTGGAGCGCGCTCGCCAGCGGCAACAGCACCCACAGCCCGGCGAGGACGAGGGCCAGCAGCGACTGGGGACGGGACCGCTTCACGGGGCCGCCAACTACCGACGAGCCCCCGCCGCGTCAAGTCCACGGCACCAGCCGGCCGTCATCCGTGAGCCGCCAGTCCCCTGCAATTCCGTCCAACAGCGGTGCCCGGGCCAACTGGGAGGCCTCGCCGCCCGCGGCGACGACGACCAGCTCCCGGGCCCCCAGCCAGACGCGGAGCGCGCCGGGCCCGCACCGCTCGCGCAGCCGCGCTCGGACGCCGGTGACGAGCAACCGCGCGCCGTCGTACCCGTCCCCGTGCCACAGCGCGTACAGCCCGGCCTTCGCGTCCGGCGTGGGCTGGAAGCCATCACCCGTGCGCGTCACCGGCGTGATGGCACAGGGAGAACCCTCGAGGTTGAGCAGGGCGCGCCCGTGCAGGCCTGTGCCCTCGAGCCCCAGCGTCCGCGCGAGCCCCTCGGGCACGTAGCGGACGAGGTTCGGGTCATCGAGGACGTAGAAGAGCTGGAGCCCCTCCCCGAGCGAACGCCGGGCGGCCCCCCGCGCCTGCGCCTCGAAGCCGTCCGGGCGGAGCACGGGCCGGAGCGCGGAGAGCAGCTGCGCACGGTCCGTGGCACCCGCGCGCGCGTCCTCCGCGAGGTGGCGCGCGAACTCCCGGACGAAGGGCTCCAGCGCACGGCCTTCCCGCAGGAAGTCCTGGTGCAGCGGTTGGAGCAGCAGCCGCGCGAGCCTCCGGGTGCGGCCGGGGAGGAAGAGCTGGTCGCCGCGGCGCACGGGCGCGAGCCCCTCTGCCCGCAGGGCCTGCTCGAGCGCCGAGCCGAACTGCTCGGGCGTGGGCGGAGGTCCCGGCGGGGGCGGGGCCGGCAACGCCACCGCCTCGAGTTCCGCCTCGAGCAGGCGCGCCTCCTCGTCAAGGGGGTCCACCCGGCGAACGTCCCTCACCAGCTTCTTCGCGAGCACGAACTCGTGCTTGCGCAGCGCCAGAACGGCCAGTGCCTTGAGGATTTCCGGGTCCGAGGGATCCGCGGCGAAGGCCTCCTTGAGGAGCGCGTCCGCCTGGGCCCAGTCCTCCTTCAGCACCAGCGCACGCACGTACGCGAGTTGGACGTCCTTGCGACGGGGCGACTCCCTCCGCAGCGGGGTAAGCCGGGAGAGCGCCTGGGCCACGTGCTCCGCGTTGAGCAGCGCGTGGACCACGGCGAGCCGCACGTCCGGGGCGTGCGCGGCGGCCGCCTCGAGCTGGGCGAACTCGTCCCCGGACAGCACGTCCCCGCGCTCCACCTTTCCGCGCAGCGTGTCCACGTCTGAGCCCAAGCGGCGGACATCCTAGCTCCCCGCTCACCCGATGCGGGTGAGGAACTCGTCCAGCGCCCCGAGGTCCAGGGGTTTTCGGAAGACGGCGTCCACCAGTGCGAGGGACTCGCGCGACTGGCCGCGCACGTCCGCGCCGGTGACGATGGCGAGCCGGGCCTCGGGCGAGCGCCCGCGGAAGGTGCGGGCGAGGGCCCACCCGTCGGGGGCGGGCATGAGCGCGTCGAGCAGCGCGGCGTCGAAGTGGAAGCGGTCCCACGCGGCGAGCGCCGCCTCGCCCGAGTGGGCCACCTTCACCTCGAAGCCCTCCGCCTCGAGCACCTCCGCGAGCGCCTGCGCGTTGTCCACGTCGTCGTCCACCACGAGCACCTGCCGCTCCCTCGGGTGGACGTGCGGTTGGGCGGCAGGGGGTGCAGGGGCCGGGGCAGCGGCGCCGGTCGCAGGGGCAGGCGGCTCCGCCGCGAGCTCCTCCTTGAGGCGCACCACGAAGCGGACGCCCGCCGCCCCCGGCTCGCCGCCCTCGCACCACAGCTGTCCGCCCCAGCGGTCCACCTGTCCGCGGCCCACCGCGAGCAGCAGCTGGAGCTGGGGGCGGTGCGTGGTGGAGGCAGCGAGCGGCTCGAAGAGCTGTGCGAGCTCCGCGGGAGAGAGCGCCGGGCCGGAGTCGCGGACCGTCAGCACCTGCGCCCCCACGTCCGCGCGCGTGGCGACCTGCAGCGTCCCCCCGTGCGTCATGCGGTCCCGCGCCGCGAGCAGCAGGTGCACGACCAGTTCTCGCAGCAGCTCCGCGTCCGCGCGGACCTTCCCGGTCGACGCCAGCTGGAGCGACACCTCGACGGGTGCGGGGGGCCCTGCCAGCTCCGGCCGGGCGAGTTCCACGGCCTCGCGGACGACGCCGTCCAGGTCCACGGCAGCGAGCACCTCGTCCGCGCGCGACACGACGAAGGCCTGGAGGCGTGCCACCACGCCCGCGATGTCGCCCACGGTGCGGTCCAGCACCTCCAGGTCCTCGGCGGTGGCCCCACGCCTCATGCGCTGGAGGCGGAGCCGCATCACGTTGAGCTGGTTGTTGAGGGCGTGGGCGGCGCCCGAGGCGAGCTGGCCGAGCGCCTGGGTCCGCGAGCGCTGGAGCAGGCGGGCCTGGAGCCTGCGCAGCTGCGAGTAGGCCCCGGAGAGCTCGTGCTCGTGGCGGGCCGCCTCGGTGCGGTCCGAGAGCGTCTGCACCACCCCGGAGAGTTCTCCGCTGCCTTCCACGAGCAGCGGCGTGGCAGCCATCTCCAGCACCACCTCCGTACCGAGCGGCGGCTGGCGCACCACCACGCGCACGTCCCGCACGGGCACCCGGTCCCGCAGCACGCGCACCCACGGCAGCTCGTCCGCGCGGAAGACCGTTCCGTCCGGGTGCGTGGCGCGGAGCTGGCGGAGCAGCGCCTGCAGGCTTTCCTGGGTGCGGAGCCCGAGCAGCGCGCGGGCGGGTACACCGAGCAGCCGTCCCACGGGCGGCGTGGCGAACGAGAGCGTGCCGTCCGCGTCCGCCACCAGCAGCCCCACCTCGATGCGGTGGAGCAGCAGCTCCACGAGCGCGGCCTCGCGGAAGCGGACCTCCTCGGTGCGCAGCACGCGCGAGTAGGCCGCGGCGGCCGCGGCGGCACCCTCGCCGCACAGCTCCGCGAGGAACTCCACCAGCGCGGGCTCGAGCTGTCCCTGCCGCCGCGCGCAGACGCGCAGCAGCACCTGGTGGAGCGCCTTGAACTCGCGCGCGAGGTCGTCCGCGTCGAAGCGGTCCTCGTAGCGGCGCACGCCGTGGGCGCGGACGGACTCCGGCCAGAGGCGCAGCGCCTCGTCTCCCCGCACGCGGAGCAGCCGGGCGAGCTCGGACACGACGCCCGCGAGCGGTCCCCCGAGCCCCTGGCGCGTGAGCTCCACTTCGTGCAGCTCCACCGCGAGCCGGCGGCGCCAGAGCCTCACCACGCGCGCCTGGTCCTTCTCCAGGATGGCCGAGAGCACGGAGGCGGGAGCGGGAGCAGGCATGGGCGCAGGAGAAACGGTGTGCACGGCGGGCGCGCGTTGCGCGGTGCGCGGGGGAAGACCACCTTGCCCCGGATGGAATTGTCCGACGTCACCATGGTGCAGCTGTACCGCGGGGAGCTCGGCCGCTCGGACCGGTGGCGAACCCGGCTGGACACCACCACCAACTGGGCGCTCACGGTGACGGCGGCCACCATCTCTTTCAGCTTCGGCAGCGCCCAGACGTCGCACGTGACGCTGCTGGTGGGGCTCTGGCTCGTGCTCACCTTCCTGGTGCTGGAGGCGAGGCGGTACCGCTACTACGACCTGTGGAACCGGCGCGTGCGGCTGCTGGAGGACGGGTACTGGGCGCCGCTGCTCCGTCACGAGCCGGTGGACCCGGACGCCCTGAGAGAGCTCGCGGTGGAGCTGAGCCGCCCGCAGCTGCAGCTCTCCTTTCCCAGTGCGCTCGCCACGCGCATCAGCCGCGCGTACGGCTCGCTGTTCGTGCTGCTCATGGGGGCGTGGGGCGTGAAGCTCTACAGCCACCCGAGGCGGCCGGACTCGTGGGCGGGGCTCCTGGACCGCGCGCGCGTGGGGCCCTTGCCCGGCGAACTGGTGCTGCTGTCCGTCGCGCTCTTCGGGCTGGGGCTGGCGGGGACGTGGGTGCTGGCACGGGTGGCGCGGATGCCGCTGGGCGAGCTGCAGTCCCGGCCGCGGCCGAGGCGCCTGGCGGTAGGAGAGCTGCTGCGGCCCTACCCGCTCAACCCGCCCCGCAAGCCGCGCCTCCGCGCGTGACTCGGTTCCGGAGCGCTGCTAAGGGCCCGCGGCCATGTCCACTTCACAACGAACGGTCACGCTCATTCCCGGGGACGGAATTGGTCCCGAGGTCGTCGACGCCACGGTGCGGGTGCTGGAGGCGGTCAAGGCGCCGCTCTCGTACGAGCGCTGCGAGGCAGGCATGGAGGTGTTCGCGCGGACGGGGAGCAACCTGCCGCGGGAGACCATCGAGTCGGTGCTGCGCACCGGCGTGGCCCTGAAGGGGCCCACGGGGACGCCCATCGGGACGGGCCCGGCCTCCGCCAACGTGGGGCTGCGCAAGTCGCTGGACCTGTACTCCTCGCTGCGGCCGGTGAAGAGCGTCCCGGCGGTGGAGACGCGGTACCAGGACATCGACCTCGTGGTGGTGCGCGAGAACACCGAGGACCTCTACGCGGGCCTCGAGCACATCGTGGTACCGGGGGTGGTGGAGTCGCTGAAGATCATCACCGAGAAGGCGAGCACGCGCATCGCGAAGTTCGCGTTCGAGTACGCCCGGAAGATGAAGCGCAAGAAGGTGTCCGCCGTGCACAAGGCGAACATCATGAAGCTGTCCGACGGCCTCTTCCTGGACTGCTGCCGGCGCGTGGCGCGCGACTTCCCGGACGTGGCGTACGAGGAGGTCATCGTCGACAACCTCTGCATGCAGCTGGTGAAGAACCCGGAGAAGTTCGACGTGCTGGTGATGGAGAACCTCTACGGCGACATCGTCTCGGACTTGTGCGCGGGACTGGTCGGCGGGCTGGGCCTGGTGCCCGGCGCCAACCTCGGCGAGCGCACCGCGGTGTTCGAGGCGGTGCACGGCACGGCCCCGGACATCGCCGGCAAGGGCCTGGCCAACCCCACCGCGCTGCTGATGAGCTCCGTGATGATGCTGCACTGGATGGAGCTCACCGAGCAGGCGAACCGCGTGGAGAAGGCGCTGCACACCGTCTTCGCCGGGCGCAAGGTGCGCACCGGTGACCTCGGCGGCAGCGCCACCACGCGCGAGTTCACGGACGCGCTCATCGCCGCGCTGTAGCGCAAGGACGTTCCAGCAGCACCCGCGTGCGGGAGGAGACCTCGGCTCAGCCCAGCGTCACCTTCCGCACGCCGCGCTTCAGCAGCAGGGGTTCGAGCCGCTCCCGCTGGTCTCCCTGCAGCACCAGCGTGTCCCCTTCCACGGTGCCGCCGCAGCCGAGCGCCCCTTTCAGCGCCTTGCACCAGGCAGCCAGCTCCGCCTCCGGCAGCCCGAGCTGCTCCACCACCGTCACCTCCTTGCCGCCGCGGCCCGTGCGCTCCATCCGCACCACCGCGCGCGCGGGCCCCTTCTTCTCCGTCTGTGGGGGCGCAGGCGCCGGGGCCGGGCCCGCCGGCAGGCCGTCCCGCTTCCCCGCGAGCGCGGCGAAGGGGTTGTTGAACGGGGCACCTCCGTCCTTCTTGTCCGACTTGTCCGAGGCCACGCGTGTCACCCCTGGACGTGCGAGGGGTTCATCCACATGGGCTCCCAGGCATGGTCGCCCGGCTCCTTGTACTTCCGGCCCCCCGCGGCGAAGGCGGTCTCGCACAACGCCTTCACCGCCTCGCGCGACTCGCAGCCGAGGGCGTAGAGCGCCCCGGTGGCCGAGAGCGGGTCCGCCACCGGGCGCGGCGCAAAGCCGGCGAAGCGCTCCCGCGTCAGCAGCATCACGTAGACGGACTCCGACAGGACCCTGCACGCGGCGGAGTCGTCCGTGAACTGCGGGTTGTTGGTGAAGCCGATGGACTCGTAGAACATTCTTGCCCTCGGCAGGTCTTTCACGGGGAGGTTGAGGAAGATCTTCCGGCTGTCCATGGCGCTCATCCTTCCCTCTTCGCGGCGGCGTCGAGCACGGCGGCGAGGTGGTCCATCCCCTCGTCGAACTGGGCCGCGAGGGTGCGGTCCAGCCGGAACAGCCGCATCGCGAGGGCGAGGTACCAGGGCTGCTCACCCGTCATGGTCCAGGCGAACTCGGTGCCACCCCCCTCGGCCGGGGACATCTCCCAGGTGACGAGGTTCGTGGCCTTCATGGGCGCCTGGAACTCCACGCGCGCTTCCACGCGCTCGTTGGGGACGGAGTGGACGAGCTCCATCCGGCCCGCGCCGCTCTGCTTGCCCCTCCACTCGAGCACCGCGCCCTTGCCCGCGGGGGGACCGGACTGGGTGAGGACCGCCTCGGGATCCCTCCGGGAGTAGGGGGACCAGTCCTTCCAGCGGGAGAAGTCATTCACCACGGCGAAAATCTCCGCGGGCGAGGCCTGGAGGATGCGCGAACGGAAGACTCGGAACGGGCGACCCATGCCCTCAGGGCTTAGCATCCGCTGGCCCTTTTCCAAGGAGTCGACACTTGGTGGACGAGACGCGGGACCTGGTGTTGGAGCGCGACGTGGAGGTGACGCCCGAGCAGGCGTTCCGCGCGTGGACGGAGCCGGCGCTGCTGGTGCAGTGGTTCACCCCCGAGCCCTGGAAGACCGTGCATGCCGAGGTGGAGCTTCGCCCGGGAGGACGCTTCGCGACGGTGATGCAGTCCCCCAAGGGCCAACGGCTGGACGAGGGCCCCGGCTGCATCCTCGAGGTGGTGCCGGGGAGGCGCTTCACCTGGACCTCGTGCATGGGCCCGGACTTCCGCCCGAACCCGCCCGCCCCCCACGGCGGATTCCAGATGACCGCCACCCTCACCTTCGAGCCTCGCGGCACCGGTGCCCGCTACCGCGCCGTGGTGCGCCATGCGAGCCCCGAGGCGAAAGCCGAGCACGAGGCCATGGGCTTCCACGAGGGATGGGGCAAGGCCCTGGACCAGCTGGTGACGCTCATGCGCCGCCTGGGCTGACCTCGCTACGGACGGAAGAGGGCCTGCAGCGCGCCGTCGGTGGTGGGCTTCCCCGAGGACACGGCCAGCAGGTACAGCACCGCGGGGGCAGAGGAGGCCTCGCGGCCGTTCACCAGCACGAGCGGTGTCCCCTGGATGCCGTAGGCGAGCGCGTGCTGCACGTCCGCGTCGATCTTCGCCTGGGTCTCGGGGCTCGCCATGCAGGCCTCGAGCTGCGGGGCGCGCAGCGGTCCCACTTCGGCCGCGAGCTCCAGCACGCGGGCTTTCGTGAGCCCGGCCTGCTCCTCGAAGAGCTTCGTCGCCAGCTGCGAATATTTCCCGGTGCCCTCGACACACACCAGCGCGCGCGCAGCGGCGCAGCGGACCCCGGTGCCGTCCGAGCGCGGGATGGCGCGGTTGCATTCGCCGTCCAGGGGGAACTGGTGCGGCTCGATGCGCAGCCTGCCCGGCGGCACGGCCTTCACCACCGCCTCGAGCGTGTCGTTGAGCGCCCGGCAGTGGCCACAGAGCACGTCGGTGAACTCCGTGATGCGCACGGGCGCATCCGCGGCCCCTTCCACCTCGCGCGGGCCGAACATGACGGCCTCGGGCGGGATGGGACGTTCGGACCAGGCGCGCAGCTCGTCCGCGAGCGCGCGGCGCTCCATGTCCTTCAGCCCGCCGAGGAAGTCCCCGAGCTCGCCGGGCCCCGCGGCCATGCGTGCGCCGGGCGCCTTGAGCGCCTTCGTCTGCAGCCCGGGGTAGAGCAACAGCACCCACGCGCCGGCCGCGAACAGCGCCGCCTCGCCCACCGCACGCGGGAGGTGCGCGGTGTCCGGCGCGAGCGGCCCCGGCAGCATGAAGACCGCCACCGCCGCGTAACCGAGCGTCAGCGCGTAGGTGCCGAGGCACATCAGGCACACCGCCTTCAGCGCCACGGTGGCGGTGAAGAAGGTGATGCAGGCGAGCACGCCCACCGCGGCCACCACGCGCACCGCGGTGACGGCGCGCACGGGCTCGCCACCCGTCCGGGTACGGCGCCACAGCAGCCCCGCCACGCCGAGGGCCGCCACGGCATGCACCACGCCGAGGCCTGCCACCGGCAGCCCCGTCCACGCGTGCAGCCGGGTGGCGAAGGTGCTGGTCCAGACGGTGCCGCAGTTGACGGTGTCGTTCAGGTTGCAGGTGACGGGGCCACCGCGCGCGAGCACCACCAACTCCCACCACTCCCAGGCCGCCAGCAAGCCCATGGCGACCGACAACAGCATCAGCGCCAGGACGGCGCCGGGGCGAACGGCAGGGGGGGTGGATTGGGCGCTCATGTAGGAGGGCAACCTGCGGGCGGCGAACCTTATATACGAGGCGCCATGGATGCATTTCCTCTTGATGATTCGGTGCTTCGCCGCTCGGCGGCCCTGCTGGACGCCTCGGGCCGGGAGGCGGTGCGGGTGGTCGGCCCGGAGCGGGCCTCCTTCCTCCACGGGATGGTGACGAACGACGTCGAGGGGCTCCCGGTGGGCCAGTGGGCCTACGCGGCGGCCTGCACCGCGAAGGGGGCCATGGTGGCGGACTGCCGAGTGCTCGCGCGGGCAGACGAGCTGTGGCTGGACACCGAGCCCGGCTACGGCGAGCGGCTGCTCTCCCACCTGTCGAAGTTCCTCATCTCCGAGGACGCGGAGCTTCACCCGGCGTCCGGCGAGCGGGCGGCCTGGGTGCTGGCGGGCCCCACGTCGCACGAGGTGGCTGCGCAGCTGGGGGTGAAGGTCCCCGAGGGCCAGGGCTTCACCGAGTCCGGAGACGGGACGTGGGCGCTGGCGCACGGGCTCTACGGCGTCCCGGCGGTGGAGCTCTTCGTTCCCCTCTCGGGGATCGCGGCCTTCCGGGAGAAGGTCCGCTCCCTCGGCGTTCCGGAACTCCCCCTCTCCGCGCTCGAGGCGCTGCGGGTGGAGGCGGGCTACGGCCGCATGGGCACGGACATGGAGGAGACGACCATCCCCCTCGAGGCGCGGCTCGAGCGCGGCATCCACTACCAGAAGGGCTGCTACCTGGGGCAGGAGGTCATCGCGCGGGCCACCTTCCGCGGACAGGTGAGCCGGAAGCTGTCCGGGCTCGCCTTCAGTGGGCCGCTTCCCGCACGGGGCACGGAGCTCAAGAAGGGGGACAAGCGCGTGGGCCACGTCACGTCCACGGTGGTGAGCCCGCGCTTCGGGGCCATTGGGCTCGGGTACGTGCACCGGCTGGTGGGCGAGCCGGGGACGGAGCTGGAACTGCCGGACGGAAGCAAGGTCACCGTGCGGGCGTTGCCGTTCGCGTGAAGTCCCGCGCGGGGTGGTAGAAGGCGCGCCCCATGAAGATTGCCGTCCTGACCGGTGGTGGAGATTGCCCGGGGCTCAACGCCGTCATCCGTGCCGTGGTGCGCCGCGCGCACCGCCACGGCTTCGAGGTGATGGGCCTTCGCGATGGCTGGAAGGGCCTCATCGAGGACCAGCACTTCCCACTCACGCGCGAGACGACCAGCGGCATCCTGCACCGCGGCGGCACCATCCTCGGCACCTCGCGCACCAACCCGTTCAAGGTGGAGGGCGGGCTGGAGAAGCTGAAGCGGAACGTGGAGCGCAACCACGTGGGCGCCATCATCGCCATCGGCGGCGAGGGGACGCTGTCCGCGGCGTCGCGCCTGTCGGACCTCGGGCTGCCCATCGTGGGTGTGCCCAAGACGATCGACAACGATCTCGGCGGCACCGACTTCACCTTCGGGTTCGATACCGCGGTCGCCATCGCCACCGAGGCGATCGACCGCCTCCACTCCACCGCCGAGGCGCACAAGCGCATCATCGTGTGCGAGGTGATGGGCCGGCACGTGGGGTGGATTGCCACCTACGCGGGCATGGCCGGCGGCGCGGACGTCATCCTCGTGCCCGAGGTCCCCGCGGACCTCTCGCGCGTGGCGGAGCACCTGCAGCGGCGGCACGCGAGCGGACGGAACTTCTCCATCGTCGTCGTGGCCGAGGGGACGAAGATCAAGCTGGATGCCGGCAGCGAGGAGAAGCTCGTCACCTCCGGCGCGCTGGACGAGGCGGGCCGACCGCGGCTGGGCGGCGTGGGGCAGCTCGTGGCGAACGAGATCGAACGGCGCACCGGCTTCGAGACCCGCGTGTCGGTGCTCGGGCACATCCAGCGCGGCGGCACGCCCACCGCGCACGACCGCGTGCTCGCCACGCGCTTCGGCGTCCACGCGTGCGACATGGTGGCCGCGGGCGAGTTCGGGAAGATGGCGGCGCTGCGCGGCAACGAGGTGCTCTCGGTGCCGCTCGCCGACGCCACCCGGAAGCTGAAGACCGTGGACCCCGAGCTGTTCGACGTGGCCCAGGTGTTCTTCGGGTAGCCTCGGGCGGCATGCGAAGGCCTGCTCTCGCCGCGGCAGTGCTCCTGGCCGCCCTCGTCCATGGCTCAGCGGAGGCATGTCGGTGCGCCCCCAACCCGCCGGCGCAGCGCTTCTTCACCGAGCCGGAGTCCGCGAAGGTGCAGGTGCTGGTCCGGTACAGGCGCCAGGTCCCGTCGGCCGCCGGCGATCCCACGGGCCCTGCGTGGGTGGAGGTGGAGACGCAACCACTGCGCGGCGCCGGCTTCTCGCGCTACCGCTGGGGCGGGTCCAGCTGTGACCTGCGCCTCCCGCAGGAGGGCTGGTTCCTGCTGCTCTCGGACGGGGACCCGGAGATGGGCTTCAACACGTGTGCGACCGCGCTGCTCCCCGTGGAGGAGGCCGGTGCGCTGGTGCAGCGGCTTCGCAAGGCCGCCGCCACGGGTAAGCGCTGACGTCCTTCAGCCCGGTACGCCCGAGAGGTACCGCCAGCCCACGCCGTCGTGGCGGAAGCGCGAGGCCTCGGAAAAGGAGCGGTCCTTCCCGGACTCGTACACCTCCGCGCGGAAGGTGACGCCGCTCTCCTCGCCCGCGGGCCGCTCCTCCACCGCGAGCACCGCGAGCCGCACGTACCTGTAACGGTTGCACGCCGCGAGCAGCTCGCGCCGGACGTCCGCCTCGGGGCGACGCCGGTCCGGGTGGTCCGGGTGCAACGTCTTCCACAGGTAGTCCACCTCGCGCCGCGCGAAGGCGCTGAAGCGGCTGCGCATCAACCGCTCCGCCGTGTGCGCCTCGGCCGTCCCCGCGTGGAAGGGTCGGCAGCACGCCGCGTAGCGCTCACCGGAACCGCAAGGGCAGAGATCCTTCGCCATGGACGT
>JBDLRJ010000252.1:0-3131 GCA_039800145.1 Pseudomonadota bacterium
CCCCGCAGCAGTTCGGAGGCGGGCTCAAGTTCCTCTGGGGCCGGCTGCTCCGCGACTCCTCTGCCACGGCAGCGTGATTGATGTCCCAGGCCCACCGAGCACTCGCAGCGTACGCTCCACCGCCGCCTGACGCGGAACAGCCTGCTGCGCTCATCCAGCGGTACAAGCACCTCATCCAGCGGGTGGTTCGGCGCGTGGCGTTCCGTCTGGGCAACCCGGACGCGGCGGACGAGCTGTGGAGCGCCGCGGCGCTGGGGCTCATCGAGGCGGCGCGCCGGTTCGACGGCACGCGCGACGTGAAGTTCGAGACCTTCGCCGAGCACCGGATGCGGGGCGCAGTGCTGGACGAACTCCGCCGGAACGATCACCTCCCCCGCCGCCTCCGCACGCGCGCCGATGAGATCTCCCGCGCCAAGAGCCAGCTCGCGACCCGGCTCGGCCGCGAGGCGTCTTCCGAAGAGGTGGCCTCCGAGCTCAAGCTGGACGTCAGCGAGGTGGCGAACGTGGAGATGGCCTCCGCACCGCCGCTGCCCATCGCGGACGCGCTGCACGAGCCCTCCCCGGAGACGTCCGCCGAAGAAGCGCTGTCCAAGCGCGAGGCGGTGGTCGCCATGGCGGACGGCATTGCCACCCTTCCCGAGCGGCTGCAGCTGGTGCTGTCGCTGTACTACGTGGAGGAGCTCACGCTGAAGGAGATTGCCCAGGTGCTCGGCGTGTCCGAGCCGCGCGTGTGCCAGTTGCACGGCGAGGCCATCAAGAAGCTGCGCGAGGCGCTCGCCCCGGCCCAGGGCGCCGCGGCTCCCTAGGACTCCTGCCGCTTCCGCGCGGCCTTCTGCGTGGCCACCTCGTCCAGCGCCTTGCGCTCGGCGCGGTCTTCTTCAATGCGCGCCTCTTCCCGGCGGGCTTCTGCCACCCGCCGCACCGCCTCGGCTGCCTTGTGGGCCTCGGCCATCTTCGCCCGCGCCGCCTCCTCGTCGCGAACTGCCAGCTGCAGGCGAAGCTCGGCCTGGCGAATCTCTTCCAGCAGCCGCTGGTGGGCCCGGTCCTCGAGCTCCCATTGGAAGGCGTCACCGGGCCGGCGCCCGTCCTTCGCCGCGGCGTCCTTGAGCGCCTGCAGCTCCGCTTCCCGCGCGCGGGTCACCTGGGACGCGGCGCGCCAGGCATCCGTTGCGGCGTCCTCGGCCCGCTCCTTGACCTCGACGATGAGATCCAACCGCTGCCTGGCCGGGCTCACGGGTACCTCGGCGCCAGTCGGCTGACGGGATCCTGACGCGGAGGACTGGCACGGCGGCTGCTCAAGGTCAGGGACATGTCAGACGGACTCTACATCGGCATGACGGCGGCGGTCGCGCGGAGCACCCAGCTGGACGCGGTGGCGGACAACCTGGCCAACGCGCAGACGGTGGGGTTCAAGGCGGAGCGGGCGGCGTTCGAGACGTTCCTGCCCCCCAACGCGAAAGCGGACGCGGACAAGCGCAGCGTGGCGGCGGTGGCCACGGCCATTGATCTGCGGCCCGGCGCCATGACGAACACGCGCAACCCCATGGACGTGCTGCCGCAGGACAACAGCTGGTTCCAGGTGCGCACGGACACCGGCGTGGCCTACACGCGCAACGGCCAGCTCAAGGTGGACGCAGACGGTCGGCTGCTCGCGGCCGGCTACCCCGTGCTCGACCGCGGCGGCTCGGAGATCACCCTCCCCCCCAACTCCCCGCCGCCCACGGTGGACGCGCAGGGCCAGGTGCACGTGGGCGCAGACATCCTCGGCGAGCTGGGGCGGATGACGCTCCAGGGCCAACTCGAGCGGCGCGGAGAGGGGCTCTACGGCCTGCTGAGCGGCACGGCCGAGCCCTCCCAGGCGGCGCTGCAGACGGGCGTGGTGGAGCTCTCCAACAGCAACGCCCTGCAGGGCGCCATCGACATGATCTCCGCGCAGCGGAACTTCGAGTCCGCCATGCAGGCGCTGCAGACCTACAAGCGCATGGACGACAAGGCCATCGAAGTCGGCAAGGCGCGCTGAAGTCCTCCCCTCACCCACCGTCGCAAGGAGACGTCCCATGATCCGTTCCCTCTACACCGCGGCCACCGGCATGGAGGCCCAGCAGCTGAAGATGGACGTCATCTCCAACAACCTCGCCAACGCCTCCACCACGGGCTTCAAGAAGGCGCGCGCGGAGTTCGAGGATCTCCTGACGGACTCGCTCCGCAGCGCGGAGGCCCCGCAGCCCAACGGCAACACCCGCCCCTCGCCGTTGGAAGTGGGCCTCGGCGTCCGGACCGGCAGCACGCAGCGCAGCTTCGGCCAGGGGGACATGATCAACACCAACAACCCGCTGGACGTGGCCATCGAGGGACAGGGATTCCTGCGCGTGGTGCGGAGCAACGGCGAGCTCGGCTACACGCGCGCCGGCAACTTCCGGGTGGACGCGGACAACCGGCTCGTCACGCAGGCGGGCGAACTGGTGGACCCGGCCATCACGCTCCCGGCCCAGACCACCACGGTGAGCGTGCGCCAGGACGGCACGGTGCTCGCCGAGGTGCAGGGGCGCAACGAGCCCATCGAGGTGGGGCAGCTGGAACTGACCCTCTTCGCCAACCCCTCCGGGCTCCAGGCACTGGGTGGAAACCTCTTCGCCGCCACGCCTGCTTCCGGCACGGCGCTCAACGTCCGGCCCGGCGAGCAGGGCTCCGGGGCGCTGCGGCAGGGATTCCTCGAGAGCGCCAACGTGAAGGCGGTGGAGGAGATGATCGACATGATCTCCACCCAGCGCGCCTACGAGCTCAACTCCAAGGTCATCCAGACCGCGGACCAGATGCTGCAGAGGCTCACCAACCTCCGGTAACGCGCCATGGTCCTGACACTCCTCCCTGCCCTGATGCTCTCCGCCACCCCGCCGCTGCCGCTGGTGCAGGCGGTGGCGGACGCCGCACCGGCCGGCCTTCGTGCCGAGGTGACCTCGTTCAAGGGACAGCTGGGCAGCTGCCGCCCGCTGCGCGCGAGCCTCCGTTCCGGGCTGGACGGCAGCGGCCGCTACGCGGTGCGGGTGGAAGGGAACGGGTGCGGGGCGTGGGGCTGGGCAGAGGTGAAGGTGTACGGAAGGACCGCGGTGGCGGTGCGGCCCGTGGCACGG
>JBDLRJ010000253.1:0-4825 GCA_039800145.1 Pseudomonadota bacterium
TGGGGGAACTGGCGGGCCACCTCGGTGATGGCGGTGATGAGGGAGTTGACCGTCTCCTGGGTGCCGAACGCGGCGTGTGGCGTGGTCACCGTCCACGCAGGGCCTGCCGGCATCCGCACGGAGTTCATCAACCGGCCCGCCCCCACGGTGCCGAACGAGAGGGACCCGAGCGTCTCGGGGGCGGACTGGAACCGGGCCTTCAGCGTCTCGTCGTCCAGGTCGGCAGTGTAGCGGAGCCCGTCTTCGACCTCCGCCTCTGCCTCGTCGACGTCCTCTTCCTCTCCCGCGGCCTCGTCCGCATCGGAGTCCTCGGGCTCCTCCTCCACCGGGAGCGGCGCAGGGCGCACGGCGGGACGGGGCTTGGTGCGCGGGGCAGGGGTGGCTACCTTCGCGGGGGCCGCGGGCTTCTCGGCGGGGAAGACCGGCGTCGGGCGGACCTCGTACAGCTCCACCGGCAGGCCGGTGTCCGCGGGGACGCCCGCGCCGGAGCCCGACGGAGACTGCCCGAGCCACGTGGCATGCACGCAGCCTGCGAGCGTCATCAGCAACAGTCCGAGCAAGTGCCTGGGCACGGGTTCCCTCCGGTGAAAGACGGCGGACCCTAGATCGCTCCCGAGGCCGGGAAAACCGCTCGTCGCCCGAGCGTGACAGATCGTGTGGGTGAAGCGGCTACAGCACGCGCAGCACGTAGCACTTCAGGTACCGCGTCTCGCGCAGGCCCATGAGCACGGGGTGATCCTTGCCCGCCCCGCGCGCCTCGATGAGCTGCACGCGGCGCCGCGCGTCGATCGCCGCGGACTCGAGCATGGCTTCGAAGCGCGCCACGTCCACGTGGTAGGTGCAGCTGGCGCTGACGAGGATGCCCCCCGGACGCAGCAGCTGCATGGCCCGCAGGTTGATTTCCTTGTACCCGCGCATCGCCCCCTCCACGGCGTCCTTGTTCTTGGCGAACGAGGGAGGGTCCAGGACGATGGTGTCGAACCTGCGCCCCTCGTCCACGGCGTCCTTCAGGAAGTCGAACGCGTTGGCCACGACCACGTCCACGTTGGACAGCTTGTTGGCGGCGGCGTTGGCGCGGATGAGCCCAGCGGCGTGCTCGGAGATCTCCACCGCGGTGACGCGCGTGGCCCGCGTGGCCAGCTGCAGCGCGAACCCGCCCACGTAGCTGAAGCAGTCCAGCGCCTCGCCGACCGCGTACTGCCCGGCCACCACGTGGTTGTCACGCTGGTCGAGGAACGCGCCGGTCTTCTGGCCCTGGAGGAGATCTGCCCGCAGCTGGATGAGCCCCTCCGCGTAGGGCACCGTCTCCGGCACCGTGCCGCGCATGAGCCCCTTGACCGGCTCCAGCGCCTCGTAGGTGCGCATGTGCACGTCCGAGCGGTTGACGATCCCCTTGCACCGGAAGTGCTCCTCGAGCAGGTCGGCGATGAGCTCCTTGCGTTGCTCGGTGGCCTGCACGAGGAACTGCGCGGAGAGGTAGTCGCCGTAGCGGTCCACGACGAGTCCCGGCAGGAGGTCTGCCTCGCCGTGGATGGCGCGGTAGGTCGTCTCTCCCGGCAGCGTGCGGCGGCGCAGCTCGTCCGCGCGCGCGATCCGGCGGCGGAGGAACTCCGCGTCCACAGGCTCGTCCTCCCAGGAGAGGAACCGAAGCGCGATGCTGGAGGCGCGGGAGTAGAAGGCAAGGCCGAGGAAATGGCCCCGGTTGTCCGTGACGCGCACCGCCTCGCCCCCCGCGAGCGCGGGGTCCCCGTCCAGGTCCGCGCGGTAGATCCACGGGTGGCCGGACTTCCAGCGCTCGGCCCCGCGGCGGAGCAACGCCACCTCGGGCACCCCGCCCGGGCCGAGGCGCGGCGCGGTGCGGTCCGGCGACGGGCGATCCGGTGGTGGCCGCCGCCCGGTGGAGGAGGGGAACTTGCGGGACGAAGACGAAGGCGGACGGGGGCTGGACGTCATGGGGCGCGCACCGTAGCAGTTCGCGGGTAGAGTCGTGCCCGTGCGTTACGAACTCCTCCTGCAGTCCAGTGTGCCGGGTGGCCCCTACGATCCCGAGGCCACGCGCGCGGTGTTGCTGGCCCGCGGCGCCGCGGAGGAGGGCGGCGGGCTCTCGTGGAGCGTCCAGGGCGAGCGGGTGGAGGTTCGCCCCCTGGTAGAGGGCGGCGTTGTGATTGCCACCGAGCTCCGGGTGCCACTCGGGGGAGGCGATCAGTTCGTCCGGGACATGGTGGCCGAGGGACTCGCCGTGGCGCAGGCGGCCGGGTGCCGCCTGTTCGATCCGCAGATCATGCGGCCGTTGACGCCGGCGGATGCAGGTGCCGTGGCAGAGCAGTACGCGCGCACGGCCCGGTACGCCGGGGAGATGGCAGGGGCCTCGGACGTGCTGGGCTCTGCGGGGTACGCGGCCCCGGGCTACCCCACGTCGTCCGCCCCGAGTGGGGGCATGGGTGGGCAGGCGAAGGTGTTCCTCGCCATCGCCTTCCTCGTGGCCCTCTACCTGGTGGTGTCCGGGCTCTCCCAGGCGCTCCAGGTGGAGTAGCCCATCAGCCGGGCGTCATCCGCCAGCAGCGGTGGAGGGCCTTGTCGTGGAAGTCCGGCGGCAGGGACGCCGGGGTCAGCTCCTCGGCGCGCAGGCCACGCAGTTGATCTGCCTTCAGCTCGAAGCCCCGGAAGTTGGTGGAGAAGTAGAGCACCCCGCCCGGTGCGAGCAGCGCCCGCGCCTGGGCGAGCAGCTTCAGTTGGTCCCGCTGGACGTTGAAGCTGCGCTCCATCTTCTTGCTCGTGGAGAAGGAGGGTGGATCGAGCACGATGAGATCGAACGTCCGCCCCCCGCGCGCCGCCTGCTCCATCCACTGCAGCACGTCCGCGCGGATGATCTCCTGCCGGTCGTTCCACAGCGCGTTGAGCTCGAGGTTCTCCTGCGCCCAGTCGCAGTAGGTGTTGGAGAGATCCACCGAGGTGGTGGAGGCCGCCCCGCCCGCCGCGGCGTAGACGCTGAACGAGCCGGTGTAGGCGAACAGGTTCAGCACCCTCTTCCCGCGGGCCTCCGAGCGGACGCGCGCCCGCGTGTCCCGGTGGTCCATGAACAGCCCGGTGTCCAGGTAGTCCCCGAGGTTGACCCGGAACCGCAGCCCGTTCTCCACGACGGTGAAGAACTCGCCCTCGTCCCCGGTGCGCCCGTACTGCGCGCGGCCCCAGGGCTGGGGCAGGTGCGTCTTCACGGAGATGCGCTCGGGCGGGACGGCCAACACGCGCGAGACGGTGTCGAGGACGGCAGCCCGCTCCGAGTCCTGCTCGCCGCGGGCGAGCGCCCGCCTCCGCGGGAACTCCACCAACTGCACGCGCCCGTCGTACCAGTCCACGGCGTAGGGGAACTCCGGGACGTCCTTGTCGTACACGCGGTAGCAGGTGTGGCCCGCCCGGGCCGCCCAGCGGGACAGGTGGCGGAGGTTCTTCTTCAGTCGGTTCTCGAAGTCGGCGGCGGTGGGCATGGGCGTTGTTGCGGCCGGGGGCTTATGCCAGAAGGCGCCGCCATGCGCTTCGACACGCTCGCCATCCACGCAGGGCAGTCCCCAGACCCCACCACCGGCGCCATCATGACGCCCGTCTACCTCACCTCCACGTACGTGCAGGACGGGCCGGGCGAGCACAAGGGCTTCGAGTACTCGCGCACCCAGAACCCCACGCGCCACGCGCTGCAGGACTGCCTGGCCGCGCTGGAAGGGGCGAAGCACGGTCTCGCGTTCGCCTCGGGCCTGGCGGCGACCGACATGCTGATGCACATGCTGGACGCGGGCGACCACGTGGTGGTGAGCGACGACGTCTACGGCGGCACCTTCCGCATCTTCGACAAGGTCTTCCGCCGCGCGGGGCTGACCTACTCCTTCGTGGACCTCTCCCGCCCGGAGAACCTGGAAGCGGCCATCACCCCGAAGACGAAGATGATCTGGGTGGAGACCCCCACCAACCCCATGCTCAAGCTGATCGATCTCGAGCACGTGGCGGCCGTGGGCAAGAAGCGCGGCATCCTGACGGTGTGCGACAACACCTTCATGACCCCGTGTTTCCAGCGGCCGCTGGACCTGGGGTTCAACGTGGTGACGCACTCCACCACCAAGTACCTGAACGGCCACTCGGACGTGGTGGGCGGCTTCGTCTGCACCTCGGACGAGGAGCTCGCGAAGAAGATGTACTTCCTGCAGAACGCGGTGGGCGCGGTGCCGTCCCCCATGGACAGCTTCCTCGTGCTGCGCGGCGTGAAGACGCTGCACGTGCGCATGCAGCGCCACCAGGAGAACGCCTTCAAGGTGGCGGACTTCCTGCTCTCGCACCCCAAGGTGGAGAAGGTGACCTACCCGGGGCTGGAGAGCCACCCGCAGCACGCGCTCGCGAAGCGGCAGATGAAGGGCTTCGGCGGGATGATGACGTTCGTGATGAAGGGCGGGCTCGAGGCCTCGCGCCGCTTCCTGAAGACGACGCGGATCTTCGCCTGCGCCGAGTCGCTCGGCGGGGTGGAGTCCCTCATCGAGCACCCGGCCATCATGACCCACGCCTCGGTGCCGAAGGAGAACCGCGAGAAGCTGGGCATCTCGGACGGCCTCATCCGGCTGTCGGTGGGGATCGAGGACGCGCAGGACCTGGTGGACGACCTGCGCGCCGCGCTCGACGTGGCGTAACGGGCCCTACGCGGCCTTCGCCGCGAGGTGCTCGATGAGGTCGATGCGGGTGAGGATGGCCGTCACCCGCGTCCCCTCCTTCACCACCGCCACGTTGTCCTGGTTGAACACCTCGCGCAGCTGCGGGAGCGTGGTCTCCGGGGACACCACGCCCT
>JBDLRJ010000254.1:0-16997 GCA_039800145.1 Pseudomonadota bacterium
CGCTGCTCGAGGGCGACCGCGGGGGGAATTCCGGTCACCCGGTCCACGTCGGGGCGCGGGAGTGCCGGGAGGAATTGCCGCGCGTACGGAGAGAGCGTCTCGAGGAACCGCCGCTGCCCCTCCGCGAACACCACGTCGAACGCGAGCGTGCTCTTCCCTGAGCCGGATGGGCCCGTGAAGACCACCAGCTTTCCGAGCGGCAGCGAGGTGGAGAGGTCCCGGAGGTTGTGTTCGCGCGCGTGGCTCACCTCGATGGCGCGCGTGGGTGCGCTCTTCCCGCGTGCGGCACCCGACGACAGCCGCAGTCCTGAGCGCAAGGCGGCCGCGGTGGCGCCCTCGCCGGCTGCCACCTGCTCGGGGGTTCCCTGGGCGATGAGCCGTCCCCCGTTCCGCCCGCCGCCGGGGCCGAGGTCCACCAGCACGTCCGCGCCGCGCATCACGGTCAAGTCGTGGTCCACGAGCAGCACGCTTGCCCCGGCCTCGACGAGCCCGTGCAGCGCCACCATCACCTTCTCCACGTCCGCGTCGTGGAGCCCTGCCGAGGGCTCGTCGAGGATGAAGAGCGTCTTGCCCGGCTCCGCTGCGGACAGGGCGCGCGCGAGCTTCATGCGCTGTGCCTCGCCGCCCGAGAGCGTGGAGAGCGGCTGGCCGAGCGGGAGGTAGCCGAGGCCGAGGGCTGCCACCGGCCCGAGCACCCGCTGCAGCGCTGCGTCGTCCGTGAACTGCGCGAGCGCCTGGTCCACGGTGAGCCCCAGCACGTCGGAGACCGACAGGCCGCGGTGCCGCACCGCGAGCACCTCGTCCTTGAAGCGACGCCCGCGGCAGGAAGGGCAGGTGAGGGCGACGTCGGCGAGGAACTGCATCTCCACCGTCTCGGCGCCCTCGCCGCTGCAGGCCTCGCAGCGGCCCCCCTCCACGTTGAAGCTGAAGGTGGCGGAGGTGAAGCCCCGGACCGCCGCGTCCGGCTCCGCGGCGAATCGCTCGCGGAAGCGGTCCCACGCCTTCACGTACGTCGCCGCGTTGCCGCGGCTGGTGCGTCCGAGCGGGGACTGGTCCACGTGGACCACCTCGTCCAGCCCCTCGTCTCCTTCGACCGCGTCCACGGGGCCCGGCGGCTCCACGTCCTTCACGCCACGCCTGCGCGCGAGCGTGCGGTACACCACCTCCTCCGTGAGCGTGCTCTTGCCGGAGCCGGAGGGGCCGGTCACCACGCAGAGCACCCCGAGTGGGAGCTCCACGGAGAGCCCGGCGAGGTTGTGCGTTCGGGCGTTCTTCACCTTCAGCGCGCCGCGGCCGGCACGGCGCGTCCGCGGGGCGTGGGGCGAGCCCGAGAGCAACTTCCCGGTGGGGAGATCCTGCCGCTTCGCGAGCGCCGCGGGCGAGCCGTCGAAGCAGACGCGTCCCCCGTGGTGTCCCGCCCCGGGGCCGAGCTCCACCACGCGGTCCGCGGCGGCAATCACCTGGGGATCCTGCTCCACCACGAGCACGATGTTCCCGCGCGCGGTCAGCTCGCGCATGGCCTGCGCGAGCGGCGGCACGTCGGACGGGTGCAGCCCCACCGTCGGCTCGTCGAGCACGAAGAGCGCCCCGGACAGGCTGCTGCCGAGCGCCGCCGTGAGCGACACGCGCTGCGCCTCGCCGCCGGAGAGCGTCCGCGCAGGCCTGTCCAGCGCGAGGTAGCCGAGCCCCACGCGCTCCAGGTACTCGAGCCGGGACAGCAGCTCGCGCCGCGCGAGCTCGCCCTGTCCCCCCGCGGAGAGCGTCCGCAGCCGCGCCGCCGCCTCGGCCACCTCGAGCCCGTGCCAGGCGCCGAGGTCCAGTCCGCCCACGCGGTAGCTGCGCGCCCGCGCGTTCATCCGTGCCCCGCCGCAGTCCACGCACGGCGTGGACGCCCGGTAACGCGAGAGCAGCACGCGGACGTGCATCTTGTAGGTGCGTCCCTCGAGCCACTTGAACCAACGCCGGATGCCGGGGAAGACGTGGCCGTCGTCCTCCCAGTCCCCCTCTCCCTCGATGACCGCGGCGCGCGCCGAGTCCGGCAGCTTTCCCCACGGGACGTCCATGGGGATGCGGCGGCGCCGGCAGAAGTCCCGCAGCAGCTCGCGCTCCCACGTGGTGCTGGCCCCGCTCCACGGCCTCACCGCGCCGCCGGAGAGCGTCTTGGAGGTGTCCGGCACCACCTTGTCCCAGTCGATTCCCAGCGTCCGCCCGAAGCCGCGGCAGGTGGGGCAGGCCCCCACCGGGGACTGGTAGCTGAACAGCCCCGTGGGTGCAGGCTCGAAGGCCCGCGCGCAGCCGGGGCAGGCGAGTCCTCGCCGCAGCGGGAGCACCGCGGCCGCAGTCTCCCCGTCTGCAAGGACGTGCAACGTGGCCTCGCCGCCCCCGTGCTCCCAGGCGGTCTCGAGCCCCTGCACGAGGCGGCCCCTGCCGGGCGCCTGCAGCACCACCCGGTCCACCACCACCTCGGCCCGGCCCGCGGCGCCCATGGCCTCGGCGGGCCGCAGTCCCTCGAGCGGGCGGACCTCCTCCTGCACCCACAGCCGGTGGAAGCCGTCCTTCAAGAGCCCCGCGCGGGCCTCGAGGAACTGCGCCACGTCCGCCATGGGGCGCGGGAAGACGAGCACCGCCTTGCGGCCGGGATGGGCGGAAAGCGCGCGCGCCGCGGCGTCCGACGGGGTGGTCCACTCGGCCGGCTTCCCGCACGCGTCACAGGTGGGGATGGCCTCGCGGGTGAAGAGCGCGGAGAACCAGGCCTCGGCGTCGGCGAGCGTGGCCACGGTGGAGCGGGCGCTCTTGACCGGGGCCCGGCGGTCCACGGCGATGCCGGCGGCCACCGGCTCCAGCCCCTCCATGGGTGGGCGCTCGAGCCGCTCGAGGAACTGCCGCGCGTAGGGGCTGAAGCTCTCCACGAACCTCCGCTGCCCCTCCGCGTAGAGGGTGTCGAGGGCGAGGCTGGACTTCCCGGCACCGGACACGCCGGTGATGCACACCAGCTCCCCCTCGCGGAGCTCCAGCGAGACGTCCTTGAGGTTGTGGGTGCGGGCTTTGACGAGGCGGGTGGCGTGCACGGTGGCGCCACTTAACGGGCAGGGTGCTAAGAGGCCATCCCCATCATGGTTCGAACGGTCATCACCGGGGTGACGGGCCGGATGGGGAGCACGCTCGTGCGCCTGGTCCGGGACGACATGGAGTTGGATCTCGTGGGCGCCACCGAGAAGGTGGGCAGCACCGCGGTGGGACTGGACGTGGGGCTGGCCTGCAAGCTGGGCTCGCTCGAGGTCCCCGTGCTGGACAGCCTGGAGAAGGCGCTCGGCAAGGGGGAGCGCAAGGCGCAGGTGGTCGTGGACTTCACCTCGCCCGAGGCCTCCGTGCTGCACGCGCGGGCCTGCGCCGAGGCGGGCGTGGGCCTCGTGGTGGGAAGCACCGGCTTCTCCGCGGAGGCGCGGGCGCACGTGGCCGAGTGCGCTGCGCGCATCCCCATCGTCATGGCGCCCAACATGTCGGTGGGCGTGAACCTGGTCATCCAGGTGGCGGGCCACCTCGCGAAGGTGCTGGGCAGCCAGTTCGACGTGGAGATCGTCGAGACGCACCACCGCATGAAGAAGGACGCCCCCTCCGGCACGGCCATGCGCCTGGCCGAGGAGGTGGCAGCTGCGCTGGGCCGCACGCCGGAGGACTTCGTCACCGCGCGGCAGGGGCAGGTGGGGGCCCGGACGGACACGGAGATCGGCATCCAGTCCCTGCGCGGCGGGGACGTCATCGGCGAGCACACCGTGTACTTCTTCGGCGAGGGCGAGCGCGTGGAGCTCACGCACCGCGCGGGCAGCCGCGAGCAGTTCGCCCGCGGGGCGCTCCGGGCCGCGCACTGGCTCGCCGGCAAGCCCGCCGGCCTCTACGACATGATGGACGTGCTGGGGCTGCGGAGAGGCGCGTGAGGTACATCCGCTTCGAGCTGGACGGGGTGGAGCGCTGGGGGCGCCTCGCCGGCGTGGACGTGCAGCCGCTCGCGGATGCACCGTGGACCGGGGGAGCGCCCGTGGGGGCGCCGGTGCCGCTCACCGAGGTGCGGCTGTGTGCGCCGGTGCAGCCGTCGAAAATCGTCTGCGTGGGACAGAATTACCGGAAGCACGCCGCCGAGATGGGCAAGCCCGTTCCGGTGGAGCCGCTGCTGTTCCTCAAGGCGCCGTCCTCGCTCAACGGCCCCGGCGCGCCCATCCTCCTGCCGAAGGTGAGCGAGGACGTGCAGCACGAGGCGGAGCTGGGGCTCGTCATTGGACGGCGGCTGAAGAACGCCTCGCCCGCCGAGGCCGCCGCCGGCATCTGGGCGCTCACGTGCGTGAACGACGTCACCGCGCGCGACATCCAGCGCCGAGAGGTGCAGCACACGCGCGCAAAATCGTACGACACCTTCTGCTGCGTGGGGCCGTGGCTCGTGCCCGCCACGGAGGCGCTCTGGAAGGACGCGCGCGTCGTGGCGCGGGTGAACGGGCAGGTGCGGCAGGACGGCCAGACCGGCGACATGGTCTTCCCACCCGCGGAGCTGGTGTCGTTCATCTCGCACGCCATGACGCTGCAGCCCGGGGATCTCATCAGCACCGGGACGCCCGCCGGGGTGGGGCGGCTGTTCGCCGGGGACCTGGTGGAGATAGACGTCGAGGGAATCGGCGTCCTGTCCAACCCCGTTTCCGGAGCGTGATGGAGACGGCCTACATCGGGCTCGGCGGGAACCTGGGCGACCGGGCGCTGCTGCTCGGCCAGGCGGTGCGCGCGCTCGCCGTCACGCCGGGCGTGGAGGTGCGCGCCTGCTCGTCGCTGTACGAGACGGCCGCCGTGGGCCCCCCGCAGCCGGACTACCTGAACGCGGTGCTGGTGGTCCGCACCTCGCTCGAGCCGGCCGCGCTGCTCGAGTCCCTGCGGGGGCTCGAGCGTGCCGCGGGGCGAGAGCGCCGGGAGCGGTGGGGGCCCCGCACGCTGGACGCGGACCTTTTGCTCTACGGCGAGCGCGTGGTGGACGAGCCCGGTCTGGCCGTACCGCACCCGGAGCTGCACCGGCGCCGCTTCGTGCTCGAGCCGCTCTCAGAAGTTGCTCCCTGGGCCGTCCACCCGGTGCTCGCCCGCACCGTGGACGAGCTCCTCCGCCAGCTTCCCGAAGGTGGCGTGGTGCGCTACGCCCCGCCTCCGGTCCTCCCATGACGCCCGCCACGCTCGCGCTCTGCTCGCTGCTGTCCACGGTTCCCGCTCCTCCTGCCGCCGTGCCCGGGGCGCAGCCACCGCCCACGCCCGAGGCGCTGCTGAAGCAGGTGGAGGCGCTCGGGATGCAGGGGCGCGACAAGCCGTTCGAGGTGGCGGCTGCCATCGGGAAGCTCTACTGGAGCGCGGACCGCCGCGACGAGGCGCTGCCGTACCTCGAGGAGGCGGTGAAGACCGCCGCGCCGGTGCGTGGAACGTACTTGCAGCTGCGCAAGAAGGCCTTCGCCGCGAAGACGCCGCCGGCGCCCGCGTGCGGCGAGACACCTCCCACCCTCGCAGACGCCGCTGCCCGCGCACCGAAGTGGAAGCTGCCCGAGGCGCTCGCGTGCCTGCGCCAGGCGCTGCAGCCGGTGCTGGAGGTGCACGCGCTGCTGGGCCACGGGCACCACCTCGCCGGGCGCACGGACGCCGCGCTCGGTGCATACGCCGCGGTGCTCGAAGTGGCGGATGCCTACGAGGAGGCGCTGTTCGGCGAGGCGGTGCTGCTGCTCGAGCACCACGGGGACGACGCCGCGCTGCTCGAGCGCGCGCGGAGCGACTTCGAGCGGTACGTGCAGCGCTACCCGGCCTCGCCCCGGGCGGACCGCGCGCGGGTGCTGATGGCCCGCGCCCAGGCGGCGAAGAACGCCGGGGGCCTCTCGAAGCTGGTGCAGGCCCGCGCCGAAGCGTCGCCGGCCCCGGCGTCACCGCCCCCGCTGTCGGCCGAGCAGGTGGCGGCGTTCCAGGCGGTGCCGCGGACGCCGGAGCTGGAGGCGGACCTCGCGAAGAAGACGGACGAGGCGGAGGGGCACCTCGCGGCCGGGCGCTTCCAGCAGGCGTTGGACCTCTACAAGGCGGTGATGCCCTACAGCGCGCAGGACGGGCGCGTGCAGGCAGGCATGGCCTGGGCGCTGCTGGGCCTGGACAAGCAGCCCATGGCGGACCGCGTCTTCGGCGTGGCGGTGTCTGGTTCCCGCGGCGCGGTGGAGAAGTTGGTGGAGACGCTCCGCGCGAAGGGTGACGCGGCCGGCGCGGCGAAGCTGCAGGCGAAGCTCCAAGCGGCGAAGTAGTCCGGGGAGTGGGGGACGAACGCTCACGTGCTTGCAAGAAGTTGCACCCAGCGCGGGCAGCATTGGGTGCAACTTTTGTCAGGCGCCGGGCCGCGCTCCCTGCGGGTTCGCTTCAGACGAATCCCGCCGCGAGCAGGTCCTGCACGTCGAGCAGTCCCACGGGCTTCCTGGCACCGTCTACCACGGGCAGCTGGTCCACGCGCGTCTTGCGCATGAGCTCCACGGCGGCCAGCACCTTCTCGTCCGGCCCGAGGCTGCGCGGGTTCTTCGCCATCAGCGTCCGCAGGGGCACGTCGAAGCGGACGTCTCCGGACTCCACGAGCCGGCGCAAATCTCCGTCCGTGAAGATGCCCACCATCTTCCCGCGCGCGTTCACCACGAGCGTGGCGCCGGGACGTCCCGGCGTGCGCGTCATCACCGCCACGCCTTCGCGGAGCGGCGCCGAGTCACGCACCGTCGGCACCGCGTCCCCGGTGCGCATGAGCTCCTGCACGCGCATCACGCGGCGTCCCAGCTTCCCGCCTGGATGGAATTGCGCGTAGTCGTCCTGCGTGAAGCGCCGCGCGCGGGTCAGCGCCATGGCGAGTGCGTCCGAGAGCGCGTGCAGCGCCGCGGAGGAGGCGGTGGGCACGAGCCCCATGGGGCAGGCCTCTTCCACGGGGCCGATGTCGAGGACCAGGTCCGCCCCGCGGCCGAGCGCGCTCTTCGGGTCCCCGGTGAGCGCCACCACCTTCGCGCCGAGCGCACGGAAGGAGGGGAGCAGGCGGACGAGTTCCTCGGAGGCGCCGCTGTTGCTGAGCGCGAGCACGACGTCTCCGCGGGCCACGCGGCCGAGGTCCCCGTGCACCGCCTCCGCGGGGTGCAGGTAGAAGGAGCGGACGCCCGTGGAGGCGAGCGTGGCGGACAGCTTCTGCGCCACGAAGCCCGGCTTGCCGATGGCGGTCACCACCACGGCCCCGGTGCAGGCCTGCAGCCAGGCCACGGCCTGCTCGAAGCGCCCGTCCAGCCGCGTGGTCACCTGCTGGATGGCGCGCGCTTCCGCCTCCAGCACCTCGCGGCCCCAGCGGACGGCGTCCGGCATAGAAGCCACGCTGCTGGGGGTGTGAAGTTTGCTTTTCGTGGCCCGGCGGGGCGTGCTAGCCATGCGCGCGCAGGTTAACCCCTCGGGGAAAGAACCCATGAAATTCTTCATCGACACCGCGGACGTGAAGGAGATCCGCGCAGCCTGGGAGATGGGCTGCGTGGACGGAGTGACCACCAACCCGTCGCTGCTCGCGAAGGTGGGCCGCCCCCTGGAGGAGACCATCCGGGAGATCTGCTCCATCGTGGACGGGCCCATCAGCGCGGAGGCCGTCTCGCTGGACGCGCCGGGGCTCATCGCCGAGGGGAAGCAGCTGGCGAAGATCCACGACAACGTGGTGGTGAAGATCCCCATGGGCGTGGAGGGGATGAAGGCCGTGAAGGCGCTGACGGCCGAGGGCATCCGCACCAACGTGACGCTCTGCTTCTCGGCCAACCAGGCGCTCCTGTGCGCGAAGGCCGGCGCGACCTACGTCTCCCCCTTCGTGGGCCGCCTGGACGACATCTCCCAGGACGGGATGGAGCTCATCTCGGACATCATCAGCATCTACCGGAACTACGACTTCCGGACGCAGGTGCTGGTGGCCTCCATCCGCAACCCGGTGCACGTGCTGCACTCGGCCAAGCTCGGCGCGGACGTGGCCACGCTGCCCTACGGCGTCATCCAGCAGCTCTCCCAGCACCCGCTGACGGACGCCGGCATCGCGAAGTTCCTGAAGGACTGGGAGAAGGTGCCGAAGAAGTAGGGGTTGGCTATCCTCTGGAACGTCATGTCGGACGCACCGGAGGAGAAGCCCCATCCCGAGTTCCAAGTCGCGCGGCCGAGCGCATCGGCCGACGCTTCGGATGGGGCAGCGCTCGAGCGGCTGAAGGCCCTCTCGGTCCGGGAGCGCATGCTGCTCGCGCTGCGGCTCGGGGCGCGCATGAGGAGAATCCAGGCCGGCGCCGCCGCGGTCCGTGAAGCGGAGGGGGCTCACACGTGAGTCCCACAGCGCCGCCGGGGGACGTCACGCTCGAGCTCGCCGCGCGGGTTGCGCAGGTCCTCGAACAGGAGGGCGCGCCGGCGGTCATCATCGGGGCCATGGCCATGGCCGCGCACCACTACGCGCGGGCCACCGAGGACCTGGATCTCGCGGTGGCGGTGGAGCCGCTCCAGATGCGGCGCCTCGCGAAGACCCTTTCGGCGCTCGGGGTGGAAGTGACGCTGCGCGAGCCCGATCCCCAGGATCCGCTCGGTGGCGTCATCGACGTCCACGGTGCGGGTGCCGACCGCATCCAGGTGGTGAACTTCGACAACTCTCCCGCCGGAGGTTTCCCACGCCTCGTGCGTGAGGCGCTCACCTCCTCCTCCCCGCTCGAACCGGGGAGCAACCTGCGCGTAGCGGATCTCTTCTCCCTCATCGGGTTCAAGCTCTACGCAGGTGGGGACAAGTCCTGGGGCGACATCCGCGCGCTGCTGCGCAGGAACGCGCCCGTGGACCTCGTTGCCCTGCGCGCCTGGTGCAAGGAACGGAGACTGGCTCGGCAACTCGAGAGCGTGCTCTCGGGGATGTCCGCACCGTGAGCCGCCTGCGCGCGGGCGAGTAGTCCGCCTGATGAAACCGGCGCCGGGTCCGTGCAGTCCGCCGCTGCCCGCCCCCTGCCGGCCGTGGTACTCCCCCCGCTGAACGCCTTCACCTCTCGAGGAGCACCGCACCATGGACTTCCAGCTCACCGACGCCCAGCGCGCACTGCAGGACGCCGCCCGCAGGTTCGCCCGGGACGAGATGCGCCCCGTCGCCGCGAAGTACGACGAGCACTCCACCTTCCCGCGCGACGTGCTCGAGAAGGCGTTCACCATGGGGATGCTCAACATGACCATTGCCCCGGAGTACAACGGCATCGGGCTGAGCCACCTCGACCAGGCGATCGTCACCGAGGAGCTGTCCTGGGGCTGCCCCGGCATCACCACCTCCATCATCGCCAACGATCTCGCGCTGCTGCCCATCGAGCTCGGGGGGACGGAGGAGCAGAAGAAGCGGCTGCTCACGCCGTTCACCGAGAAGCTGAAGCTGGCCTCCTTCTGCCTCACCGAGCCCTCCAACGGCTCGGACGTGGCCGGCATGATGACCACCGCGCGGCGGGAGGGGGACTTCTACGTCCTCAACGGCGCCAAGCAGTTCATCACCAACGGCGGCCACGCGGACCAGTACACGGTGTTCGCCAGCGTGGACCGGGCGAAGAAGCACAAGGGCATCACCTGCTTCGTGGTGGAGGGGCGCCCGGCTGGGCTCACGGTCGCCAAGAAGGAGGACAAGATGGGCCACCGGGCATCCGACACGGTGGCGCTCAACTTCGAGGAGGTCCGCGTCCCGGTGGCGAACCGGATCGGTGAGGAGGGCGAGGGGTTCCGCATCGCCATGGAGACGCTCGACAACAGCCGGCCGCTCACGGCGATGATCTCCGTGGGCCTGGCGCGCGCCGCCATGGAGCACGCCATCGGCTACGCGAAGGAGCGCAAGCAGTTCGGGCAGCCCATCGGTGCGTTCCAGGGCATCCAGTTCCTCATCGCGGACATGGGGATGAACATCCACGCGGCCCGGCTGCTCACGTACCAGTCGGCGTGGCTGCTGGACGACGGGCAGAAGAACACGCTCCTGTCCAGCTACGGCAAGAGCTTCGCCGCGGACATGGCCATGAAGGTGACCACGGACGCGGTGCAGGTGTTCGGCGGCTACGGGTACACGAAGGAGTACCCCGTGGAGAAGCTGATGCGGGACGCCAAGCTCATCCAGATCTACGAGGGCACGAGCCAGGTGCAGCGGCTCGTCATCGCCCGTGAACTGTTCAAGTAGCGGTCCGCTGGCAGAGGGGGTTGCCGCCTCCTCCCGGCGCCGATAGATAGCCGCCGTCACTGTTCAACACGCTGCGTCATGGGAGTCCCGGCGCAGCCCCCTGCAGAAAGAGGAGCCACGTGAAGATTCTCGTCACCGTGAAGCGGGTGGAAGACTACCAGTCGAAGATCAAGGTGAAGCCGGACGGCTCCGGCATCATCACCGACGGCATCAAGTACATGACCAACCCCTTCGACGACATCGCCGTCGAAGAGGCGCTCCGGCTGGTGGCGAAGCACGGGGGCGAGGTGGTGGCGGTCTCCATCGGCACCAAGGACGTGCACGACTCGCTGCGCAACGCCATTGCCATGGGCGTGCACAAGGCGGTGTGGGTGAACCACGTGGGCCCGCTGGACCAGCTGGGCGTGGCGCGGCTGCTCGCCAAGGTGTGCGAGCAGGAGAAGCCGGACATGGCCATCCTCGGCAAGCAGGCCGTGGACGACGACCAGAACCAGGTGGGCCAGTACCTGGCGGAGTTCATGGGCTGGGGCATGGCGACGTTCGCCTCCAAGGAGGACTCGCTCGAGTCCGCGGCGGAGAAGGCGAAGGCCCCGGGCCTCGCGGTGTCCGCGGACGGCAAGTCCGTGCGCGTGGTGCGCGAGGTGGACGGCGGGCTCGAGACGCTGGACGTGCAGCTGCCCGCGGTGGTCACCACGGACCTGCGCCTGAACATCCCGCGCTACCCGCCGCTCCCCGGCATCATCAAGGCCCGCAGCAAGCCCATCACGGAGCTCACCCCCGCGGGGCTTGGCGTGGACGTCACGCCGGCCATCACCGTCACGAAGATGGCCTCCCCGCCCGCGCGCAAGGCCGGCATCAAGGTGCCGGACGTGGCGACGCTGGTGGAGAAGCTGCAGTCGGAAGCCAAGGTCGTCTGATCCGTTCCGTCCCGAAGGAGAATTCACGTCATGTCCATCGTTCTCATCGTCGCGGAGCTCCAGCCGAGCGGGCAGCTCCGCAAGGCCACCCTGAACGCCGTCACCGCGGGCCGCCAGCTCGCGGAGAAGACCGGCTCTGAACTCCACTTCGCGGTTCTCGGGGCCAACCCCGGCCCCGTGGCCGAGGAGCTGAAGAGCTACGGCGCGAAGGCCATCCACACCATCTCCGGCCTCGGCCCCTACCTGTCCGAGCCCTACACCGCCGCGCTCTCCCAGCTCGTCCAGTCCGTGAAGGCGGACCACGTGGGCATGGCCGCCACGGCGGTGGGCCGGGATCTCCTGCCCCGCACCGCGGCGCGCCTGCAGACCGCCATGGCGTCGGACGTCATGGGCTTCGAGGGCTCGGGTGCGGACGTGCAGTTCCACCGTCCCATGTGGGCCGGCGCCGTCATCGCCACCGTGAAGCTGTCCACCCCGGTGAAGGTGCTGAGCTTCCGCTCCACCGAGTTCCCCGCGGCGGAGCCCACGGGCGGGGCCTCCGAGGTGAAGGCCTTCACGGCCACCGTCCCCGCGTCCAAGACGACCTTCGTGGAGTTCAAGGAGGTCAAGAGCGCGCGGCCCGGCCTGACGGAGGCCCGCGTGGTGGTCTCCGGCGGCCGCGGCACCAAGGGCGACTTCAAGGAGGTCGAGGCGCTCGCGGACGAGCTCAACGGCGCGGTGGGCGCGTCGCGCGCCGCGGTGGACGCCGGGTGGATCCCGAACGACTACCAGGTGGGGCAGACCGGCAAGGTGGTGGCCCCGCAGCTGTACGTGGCGGCCGGCATCTCCGGGGCCATCCAGCACCTGGCGGGCATGAAGGGCAGCAAGACCATCGTCGCCATCAACAAGGACGCCGAGGCCCCCATCTTCCAGGTGGCGGACTACGGCCTCGTGGCGGACCTCTTCCAGGTGCTGCCGCAGCTGCGCGAGTCGCTCCACAAGCTGAAGGGCTGAGTTGCCCGAAGCCAGGTCGCGACGGATGCGATCTCCCGCGCCCGGCCGGTTCCCGACTCCGGGGCCGTGCCGGGCGTGTTCGTTGATGCCCTGACGGCGTGGGCTCGGCCGCGCTTTGCCTCGCGCGGGGACGACCGATAGCGTGCGTCCCGTGGCTGGACAGCGACAACCTCTCCTCGAGGAACTCCTCTCCGCGGTGGCGCGCGCGCTGGGGCCCCTCTCGCAGGTGCGAGCCGCCTGGGTGTTCGGCTCGCGCGCACGTGGGGATGCCCGGCCGGACAGCGACCTGGACGTCGGCGTGGTCTACCAACGGGACCTGGGCCCGCTCGACCGCGAGCTGGCGCGCAGGGAGATTCTCCAGCGGCTCACGGACGCGCTCGGCCTGCTTGGAGAGGGGGCGGATGTCGTGGACCTGGACCGGGCGGGGAGCAGCATCGCCTTCCAGTGCCTGCGGGAGGGTCGGCTCGCGCTCGAGCGCGACGCAGACGAGCGCGCGTGGTGGATGGTCCGTGCCTTCCGCGCGTACCAGGACGACGCGAAGTACCGCGCGCTGTGGAAAGAGGCGGCGTATGGGCCCGCCCGGGAAGGGGATCCGGATGCGTAGGGACGTCTCCCGTCGGTTGATCGCGCTCCGCGAGGCAGTGCAAGAACTTTCAAGGCCGGAGTGCGGGCAGGAAGACACGCTCGTCACCGACAGGACGTTGCGGGCCGCCGTGGAGCGGTGGCTCCAGGTGTCCATCGAGGCGTGCATCGACCTCGCGGCCCACGAGGTCGCTGCCCGAGGGTGGACGCCGCCGGAGTACGCGCGGGACGCCTTCCTCACCCTGGCCGGTCACGGACTGCTGCCGTTGCCGCTCGCGAAGAGCCTCGCGTCTGCGGCCGGGCTCCGAAACCTGCTCGTCCACGAGTACGTCACGGTGGATGCCGCGCAGCTCGCGGCCACGGTGAGGCTCGATGTGAAGGATCTCTCCGAGTTCGCCGTGCACGCGGCCACCTGGCGCGGAGGGACCGGCTAAGCTCTCCCCTCCTGATGGCGGACGCCGAACTGGAGCTGGAACTCGAGCGGCCCGGGGCCGCGTTTCTCCCCGGCGAGCGCATCCGCGGCGTCGCGCGCGCGCGCTTCGGCAGCGACGTGCCGAGCAACCGCACGTTGCTCCTCCGGTTGGCGTGGCGGACGTCAGGCCGGGGGGACGTCGAGTCAGGCACCCCGCTCGAGGTCATGACGGGCAGGGGCGACGAGGTGCTCTACCGCGTCCCGGTCCTGCTGCGTCCACCGCGCATCGCCGCCGCGAAGGGGAGTTGAGCCATGGCCCGGGACCAGCTCCTGGTGTCCCTCGACAGGCCGGACGCCACCTACCGGCCCGGTGAACCCATCCGTGGCGTCGTGCTGCTGGACCTGGACGAGTCCGTCACGGGGGGCCTGGGGCTCCTGCTCCGGCTCGACTGGGAGACCCGGGGGCACGGGCAGAAGGAGGCGGGTGGGGCCGCGAGGCAGGTGCTGTCCCCGGGGCCCTTCATGGCGGGAGAGCGCCTGGAGCTGCCTTTCGAGCTGGCCTGTCCGCCGGGACCCTTCTCACTCGAGTCCAGCCACGTCTCCGTGGCCTGGATTTTCGAGGCGCGGTTGGACGTCCCGTGTGGGAAGGATCCGACCGTCCTCGTGCCACTCACCGTGGTGTCGGGGCCTTGCGAGGAGCCGTTCGTGGGACCCTCGGCGGGTGAGTACCGGGAGGCGCCCCCGCGCTTCGAGTCCATGCCGGGGGAGACGTAGCGGAGGGATGCTCTCGTCGTGGTGGGCGCCCTGGCCCTGTCGGCGTGGTTGCCCCTGCACGGCGTTCCCGGAGCATCGCTGTCGCTCGGGACATTGACCGTGCTCTGCCTGCTGGCTGCCGGGTGGTTCCACGCCGAGCTGACGAGGCGGCGCAAGCGCTTCCACGGGCTCGACGTCGGTCTCCCCGGCGCGCGGGAGCGGACGCAGGAGACGGCGCGGACCTGGGAAACCGTGAAGGAGGACGAGCTGGCGCTGCGCGAAGGGGAAGGTGCCTCCATCCCGTTCTGCGTGGAGGTGCCCTCGGTCCCCAGCTTCGTCGGGGAGTCCAACCACGTGCGGTGGGCCCTGCTGGTTCGACTGCAGGCCGCGGATGGCTCGAAGACAGTCCACCGCTTCCCGGTCCTGCTGCGCCCACCGCGCGCTTCCTGCGTCTCCGCCGTGTAACCACTTAGGAGCAGGTGGCCGAAGAGGTGAGCAGGGAGACCGGGGCACGGCAGCGTGAGCCCGCGCTTCAACGCGCTGGGGTTGCGGTTCAACCCGTTCGGATCGTTGACGCCGGGAGAGCTCGGGGCGCACACGGTGCCGAGCCTGCCGCCGCCGGTGCGGGGCGAGTGCGTGCAGTTGGTGGCGGACCACGGGCGGGGCAAGACGACGTGCCTGCGTCAGTGGGAGGCGGCCGTGCCCGGGGCACTGTTCGTGCGCGGGGGGCGTGACGCGTGGCCAGACCTCTCCGCGTGCGAGTTCCTCCTGCTGGACGAGGCGGAGACGGTGTCGCGCGCGCAGCTGGCCCAGGCGGCGAAGGTCCCGACCCTGGCGGTGTCAGCGCACAGGGATCTCTCCCGCGCGCTGGGGAGGCCGGTCCGGACGCTGGTGCTCCCTGCCGCGGACCTGGACTGGCTCGAGGCGGCGGTGGCGCGGCGCGTGGCTTTCGCGCGGCTCGGCGAGCAGCCCGTGCCCGAGGTGCCGCGGGAGGTGTTCGCGCAGCTGCTTGCGCGGCACAGAGATGACCTGAGGGCCATCACCGACGCGCTCTACGAGTGGTACCCGGGGTTTTGGTAGGGGGAGTCCCTCGTCCCGGATTACGGCGCCCACCCGAGGTCGAGCGAGAAGGACGGGGACACGAGGCTCTCGCGCCCGGGCGCAACACTGGCGCCGCCCGAGAGACCCAGCACGAACCCGTTGTTGAAGATGAAGTTGTAGCCGAGCTTGCCGTAGAGGCCGACGTAGGACCCGGTGTTGGCCACCGCCAACCGTCCACTTGCTTCGACGAAGAACCCCTTCGGAGATCCCCCGGAAACCGGGTACCACTGGAGCCCGGCCCGGAGTCCGAGGAAGGGAACAGAGTCCGAGGGGGACCAGTCCAGGTCGGCCCCGGCGAGCCACGCGAACTGGGGGTTGATGGCCCTCGCGTAGGTGACGTCGACCTGGGTGAGGATCAAGGACAACGCGTTCAGCGTGATCATCTGCCGCGCGGAACCGCCGAACTGGTCAGCGGCCTTCAGCGCGTCAAAGCGGGAACGGCTCATCAGGACCGCCACGTAGCGCGAACCAGAGCTGCTTCCCTCCCTCAGGTACGCAAATGCCGCGTCGGCCGTCAGCCAGACCGCGGACTCCTCGACGATCTTGCGCTCAAAGAGGCTGGTGCCCGAGGTGGCGGGCCAGCCCTGGGGCGTTCCGCGCTTCGCGATGGCCTTGCTGACGAAGTCCGTCCAGCCGGTCTCAATCGAGGAGACCACGATGACGGTGGCGAGCTTGTTGTCCACGAAGTCCAGCGTGGCGCTCTGGACTCCCTCCCACAGGCTGCTCGGGTTGAGCTCGAAGCGCCGCCGCCCGCGCTCGGAGACAGAGACCTCCACGGCAGAGGTGCTGGCCGTGAAATCGGCCACGGACATTCCGAGCGGGAACCTCGGGGCCTCGTCCAGTGCCGGCGCGGCGGGAGTGGGCGGCGGCGCGGGCGGCTCGGCTGCGGGTGGAGGGGAGGGGACTGCAACCGCTTCGGGGGCCGGGGCTGCGGCAGGCGCAGGCTGAGCGGCTGCGGGCTTCGCGGCTGCAGGCCTGGTTGCTGCGGGCCTGGTGGGCGTGGACGAGGGGGCCGCGTGCGTGCCGGCAGACAGGCACAGCGCACCACCGATGAGGACAGGACGAATCATGAACGTGAACTCCTCTGGAGATAAATCCATGGGGTTCATATTTGCAGGGTCCTGTTGTCGTCAAACAAACACTCGTACCCGTGCACACCTTTCGAGGTGCGCATGCTGCGAGACGAGGACCGGGAGCTGGCCAGGGCCATTGGGGGGCGGGCGCGTGCCTTGCGGGCGATGCGCGGCATCACCCAGGAGCAGGTGGCCGAAGAGGTGAGCCTCTCCCCGCAGGTCTACTCGCGGCTCGAGCAGGGGCGTGTGCTGCCGAGCATCCGGACGCTGATGCGGCTGGCCGAGGTGCTCCACGCCTCGCCCGGACACCTCCTGGACGCCGACCCCCCTCCGATGCGCGAGGAGCAACCGCTCATGAAGGTCACCGAGGACGCGCCCCGCCGTGGCCGTCCGAAGGGGCCGAGGTCCCCCGCCGTGCACGAACTCGCGGCCATCGGGCGGTACGCCGAGAAGCTGGATGCCTCCAACCGCAAGCTCGTGCTCGAGCTCACGAGGCGCCTGTCCGGTTCATCCCTTCCGAAGTCGTGACGCGGCGAAGCGCGCCGCCTCGGCAGGTCCGGGGGCCATCAGGAGCCGAACCGCCCCGGCGCCCAGGCGGTCGTCCGCCCACGCCGAGGATTCGAGGTTCTCGAGCGAGAAGGCCCGCCTGAGCAGGGCCGCCACCGCGCGCGGCGGTGCCAGGCCGTGGACCCGCGAGGGGCTCAGCCCGAGGTCGAACACCCGAACCGCCGAGTCCAGCGCAGCCCATGCAGGCGTGGCGAGGCGCGTCTGCCGCGCGAGCGCCACCACGCGGTCCCAGTCCAGCGCGGGGAAAGCCCGCTGGTAGAGGACGAGATCCCACAGCCACGACAGCCGCCGGAACAGGTGGTTGGCGGCGTGGACCGAGAGGTACAGCACCTCGTCCTCGGGTGCGAGCACCCGCACGGTCCTCCCTTCCCAGGTCACCTCGCGCG
>JBDLRJ010000255.1:0-4492 GCA_039800145.1 Pseudomonadota bacterium
TTCACCTCCACCATGACCCGCTCGGCGCGCGCCCCCGTGAACAGCCGCCGCCACAGCGCGTAGCGCACCAGCGCCTGGTCCTGTCCCCCGAGCCCCTTCTGCTCCTTCAGCGCGTTCGACAACGACAGCCGCAGCGGCTCGCCCTTGAGCACCTCCAGGTGCGCCTCGAGCGCCGCCGTTGCCGCCGCACGCGAGGGGCACCCGAGCGCCTCCGCCGAGTGCAGCACCCGGACCGCCGTCTCGCCGCCGCCGCTCACCGCCGGTACAGCCGCTGCGCGGCGTCCAACATCGCGTCCACTTCGAACGGCTTGGCGAACAGCTGGTCCGGGCGGAACTGGGCGAGCGCCTGCTGCATCTCGGACGGATGTGCGCCCGTGCAGAGGATCACCGGCACCCGCCTCGCACGCACCGCCGCGAGCAGCTCCGATTCCCCCGCCGCCTCCCGCATCCGGTAGTCCGTCACCACCAGCCCCACCTTCTCGTGCTCCACGTGCGCGAGGGCCTTCCTCCAGGAGTCCACCGGCACCACCGGCGCCACGACGGACAGGAGATCCGCCAGCCCATCCCGCACGCCGAGGTCGTCTTCGATCAGCAGGATGTCGGGCTGCGCGGACTTCATGGGTACGAGTAGCTCTTATGGTCACTGCGCGACACGAAGCAATGGCCGTTCTGACTGGAGGACTTTCAGCAGCAGCACGGCTCCGACACCACTTCCGCTAGGCTCGCGTCATTCATGCTCCGGACTCACCGCCTCGCCCTCGTCGCCTGTGTCGCCTTCGTCGGCGCGGCCTGTGGACCGGCCAGTTCAGATGGGCCCGCGGCGCGCACCTCCGCGGTCGGCCCGTGGATCACCGGGACACAGGTGGGCGTGGGCGTCTCCCGGTGGGACGCGGACAACCCGCTCGGAGCGAACGTCTTCATCGGCTACGGCGGGTACGGGATCTCCCTCGCCGAGACACAGGCCTGGGTCGCCGAGCTCTACGCCGCGCGCCTCCACACGCTCGGCGTTCGCACGCTCTTCGCCGTGCAGGGGCCCGCAGACGTGGGCTACGCCGCACTCGAGATCGGCAACAGCAGGATCGGCGCGTACCTCCAACAGAACCTCGCCCCGGACGCGGGCTTCGTCCTCGTCGCCGCGCACTCGAGCGGCGCCTTCGTGGCAGGCGAGTTCCTGCAGCAGCTCGCCAACGGCGCAGATCCCACCGGGGCCATCGCCTCGCGGCTCGTCTACTTCAACCTCGACGGCGGACAGAAATACGTCACGACCGCCGCGCTCCAGCGCCTCCGCCGCGTCTACCACGCGAGCGCGTGGCTCCCCGCCACCGGACAGACCGCGTGGAACCACGGCACCATGCAGTCGCTCGGCAACACCTGGGCCAGCAAGGGCGGCTTCCTGCGCTACGACGCCAGCACCTCCGGTTGCACCCAGGGCGCGTGCCTCCACATCTCGCTCATCAACACGCGCCCCCACAGTTCCTCCTCGGGCAGCGGCATCGACTACACCGACTTCGCCGGCCGCCCCGTCAACACCTGGTACCTCGACGAGGTGCGCACCTCCGCGGGAATCGGCCAGTGCACCACTCCCTATCTCACCGAGGGCGCCATCGAGGAGAAGTACGCCCAGCTCGGCGGATGCAAATCCCCGCTGGGTGAACCGCGGACGAACACCACCCCGACCGTGGACGGCGTGGGACGGTTCAACCTCTTCGAGCATGGCGCCGTGTACGTGTCGCCGAACACAGGCGCATACGCGGTCGTGAATCCCGTCTACTCGGCGTGGGCCGCCACGGGCCACGAGGTGGGGCCGCTCGGGTACCCCGTCTCGGACTCCACCTCCTCCAACGGGACGAGCGAGGGCACGTTCGAACACGGCATCCTCACCGTTTTCCCGGATGGCGGCATGCGGCTCTCTCTCGCGGGAGAGGACGCCGGGACGCCCCCGCCCGAGGCGCCGGACGCAGGCATGGTCCCCGCCAGGGACGGCGGAACGGCGACGGACGCGGGCACCGTCCCCGCACCTCCGCTGGCAGCCGGCTGCTCCTCCGTGCACCTGGAGCTCGGCCCCGCCGTGGGCCTTCTCCTGCTCGGGGTCCGGCGCAGGCGTCGTTGATCACACTTCGGGGTGCGTCCGGGAACCCAACTTCGCTAGGGTCCGCGCCATGTCCGAGATCGTCGTCCCGAAGCACGCGCGCGTCGTCGTCATTGGCGGTGGAGTCATCGGTTGCTCCGTCGCCTACCACCTCGCAGAGATGGGCTGGAAGGACGTGGTCCTTCTCGAGCGAGACAAGGTCACCAGCGGCACCACCTGGCACGCGGCAGGACTCATGGTGACGTTCGGCTCCTCGTCCGAGACCTCCACCGAGATGCGCAAGTACACGCGCGCGCTCTACAAGCGGCTCGAGGAGGAAACCGGCCAGTCCACGGGGCTCCGCCAGTGCGGCTTCATCGAGGTCGCGAGCGACCGCGATCGGCTCGAGGAATACCGCCGCGTCTCCGCCTTCAACCGCTTCTGCGGCGTGGACGTCCAGGAGATCAGCCCCGCCGAGGTGAAGCAGCTCTTCCCCATTGCGAAGGTCGACGACGTGCTCGCCGGCTTCTACGTCAAGGAGGACGGGCGCGTGGATCCCGTGGACTGCACCATGGCGCTCGCCAAGGGGGCCCGGAAGAAGGGCGCCACGATCCTCGAGGGCGTGGCGGTCACGAACGTGCTTTCCAAGAACGGCGCCGTCTCCGGCGTGCAGACCACCCACGGCGACATCTCGTGCGACTACGTCGTCAACTGCGCGGGCATGTGGGGGCGCCAGCTCGCCGCGAAGTCCGGCGTCGCCATCCCGCTGCAGGCCGCCGAGCACTACTACCTCATCACCGAGACGGTTCCCGGCATCGACCGCGCGTGGCCCGTGCTCGAGGATCCCGGCTGCCACGGCTACTACCGCGAGGAAGGCGGCGGGCTGATGATCGGCCTGTTCGAGCCGAAGTGCGCCCCCTGGAAGATCGAGGGCATCCCCGAGGACTTCTCCTTCGGTGAAATCCCCCCGGACTGGGACCGCATGGGCCCGTACCTCGAGCGCGCCATGTCCCGCGTGCCCGTCTCCGGGCAGGTCGGCGTGAAGAAGTTCTTCTGCGGCCCGGAGAGCTTCACCCCGGATCTCCGTCCCTGCGTGGGCGAGGCCCCGGAGCTTCGCAACTACTGGATGGCCGCGGGGCTCAACTCCATCGGCATCCTCACCGCCGGCGGCATGGGGCGCGTGCTCGCGCACTGGATGATCCACGGCCAGGCGGACTGCGACATCACCGGGATGAACGTGGACCGGCTCCAGAAGTACCAGGCCAACCCCGAGTACCGGCGCACCCGCACGGTCGAGTCCCTCGGGCTCGTCTACCAGTGCCACTACCCCTTCCGGTCCATGACCACGGCGCGTGACGCCAAGCGCTCCGCCATCCACGAGCGGCTCGCGGCGCGCGGCGCCTACTTCAAGGACGTCAGCGGCTGGGAAGGCCCGGACTGGTACGCCCCTCCCGGACAGGACCCGAAGCAGCTGGCCGCCCGGCTCGGCTGGGACCGCCCGGACTGGTGGAACCTCTGGAAGGCCGAGCACGAGGCCGTGCGCAACGGCGTCATCCTCATGGACATGTCCTTCATGTCCAAGTTCCGCGTGGAGGGGCGCGACGCAGGCCGCCTGCTCAACCACGTCTCGGCGAACAACGTGGACGGCGCACCGGGGCTCATCACCTACACCCAGTGGCTCAACGAGGGCGGCGGGCTCGAGGCGGATCTCACCGTCACCAAGTTCGACGACGAGCGCTACTTCGTCGTGGCCACGGACACCGCGCACCGGCACGTGGAGACCCACCTCAAGCGCCACCTGCGGGACGGCCACGCCTTCGTCTCGGATGTCACCGCGGCCTACACGCAGATCAACATCCAGGGGCCGAAGAGCCGCCAGCTGATGCAGGCGGTCACCACGGAGGACATGTCCAACGAGGCCTTCCCGTTCCGCACCGCGCGGGAGATCGACATCGGCTTCGCGCGGGTGCTGTGCGTCCGGATCACCTACCTCGGGGAGCTCGGCTACGAGCTCTACATCCCGGCCGAACAGGCCGTGCACGTCTATGACTTGCTGGTGAAGGCGGGCGAGCCGCTGGGCCTCGTCCACGCGGGACTGAAGGCGCTCGCCAGCTGCCGCATGGAGAAGGGCTACCGCGACTACGGCCACGATCTCGACAACACCGACTCCGTCCTCGAGGCGGGTCTCGGCTTCGCCGTGGATCTCAAGAAGCCGGGCGGCTTCATCGGCAAGGAGCACGTGCTCGCGCAGAAGGCGAAGGGCCCCCTCACCAAGCGCCTGCTCCAGGTGCTGGTGAAGGATCCCAACCCGCTGCTCTTCCACTGCGAGATCCTCCGCCGCAACGGCAAGCAGATGGGCTACGTGCGCGCGGGCTCCTACGGCCACTCGCTCGGTGGCGCGGTGGGGTTGGTCATGGTCAACGC
>JBDLRJ010000256.1:0-3467 GCA_039800145.1 Pseudomonadota bacterium
TCCGCCGGTACCTGGAGCTCGCGCCCGCTGGCCCCACTGCGGCGGAGGCATGGAGGCAGCTGGACAGGCTGGCCTCGGCCACCGCCCCGGCCCCGCGCCGCGCCAGCGGTCCAAAGAGGGAGGAGGCGGACCGGGCATACGAGCGGGGAAGGCAGGCGATCAGCGACAAGTCCTACCCGCAGGCGCTCGCCGCGTTCCAGCAATGCCTCCGGATCGATCCCGGCTTCGCCGAGTGCCACAAGGGGCTCGGCGCAAGCTACGCCCGGATGGGAGAACCGGCGAAAGGCGCCGAGGCCTACCGGGCGTACCTCTGGTTGGCGCCGGATGCGCCCGACGCCGCGAAGGTCCGCACCACGCTGATGCAATACGACCAGCAGCCCCGTTGAGCCGTCGTTCCTCCGTGCGGACCTACACCCGCAGCAGCCCCGGTGCCCGCTCGAGCAGCGCGTCCAGGTAGAGGTTGGACTGCTTCTCGAGCACGGCGTTGGCGCGCAGCCGGCTGTCCAGGTGGACGAAGTCCACGCGGTCCAGCGGCTGGTCCTGGTTCATGCAGGAGAAGACGAACAGCTCCTTGCCGGTGGCCGGGTCCACGTGCCGCTGCAGGCACTGGGCGCAGATCTCCTTCATCATGCACTGCATGGGGGAGTTGATGCTGCCGAGGGCCTCGTGCCCGGGCCGGAGGTACGGCTGGAGCACGCCGTGGCGGGCCTCCTTCACCGCCTTCATCATCCGGTCGCTGCCGATGGCGATGATGCGCTGCACGTCCGAGGGGGCGACGAGCGGCTTGACCGGGAGCTCCCCGCGGGCCCACGCCACCATGGCCTTGACGATGTTGCCCTCGAAGCTGCAGTCCTGCGGCCGCCGCGGGGAGATGGGCGTGCCGCCGTCCACGGCCCAGATGACCTGGTCCGCCGCCGCCTCGATGTCCGCGTGCTTGTAGCTGTCCTCTGCCTTCCGGTAGCCGGCGAAGTAGACGACGCGGCACCCCGCGGCCCGCATGGCCCGGCCGATGCTGAAGAGCACCGCGTTGCCCAGCCCCCCGCCGGCCAGGAGCACCGTCTCGCCCGAGGGGATCTCCGTGGGCGTTCCGGTGGGGCCCATGCAGACCACGGGCTCACCGGGCTTCAGCATGGCGCACAGGCGCGAGCTCGAGCCCATCTCGAGCACCACGGTGCCCATGAGCCCCTTCTCCTTGTCCACCCACGCGCCCGTGAGCGCCAGGCCCTCCATGGCGAGCCGCGTCCCGTCCACCACGGGCGCGGTGCGCTCGTAGTTCTGCAGCCGGTAGAACTGCCCCGGCTCGAAGCGGCGCGCGGCCGCCGGCGCGTGCACCACCACCTCCACGATGGTGGGGGCGAGCCGCTTCACGGCGACGACGGTGGCGAGGAGCTCCTCGTCCAGCCGGGCGAACAGCGCGCGCAGCTGCGCGTCCCGCGCGGCCTGCTCTGCAACATCGTCCAACTTCAGCGTGGCCACGTGCGCGTCGAACAGGCGGGAGACGTGGGGGTAGCCGTCCTTCGCGGAGGCCATGGCCTTCACCACGTTGCCGGCGTAGGTGGGGTGGTTGTCGCCGTAGAACGAGACGAGCTTCCCGTCCCGCTGGTACGAGGTGAAGAAGGCGGTCTTCCCGCCGAGATCCTCGGAGGGCTCCACCTCCTCGAGCCGGAACGGGCCGCCGTCCGGGTGGGCGTCGAAGGCGCGGAAGAAGGCGCCGTCACCGTCCAGCTGGAAGGTGCCGGGGAACTCCTTCTCGTAGGTGACGTTGGGCGAGGTGCCCGCGGCGATGCACACGGTGCGGGCGGGGAGCTCGTAGAAGCTGCCCGTGCCGCGGAGCTTCCCGTCCTGCACGGCCATGCGCTCGAAGCGGACGGCCTGGACCGCGCCGTGCGCGTCGGGGATCGCCTCCACCGGGGAGACGCGCTCGACGAAGCGGATGCCCTCCTCGAGCGCCTTGGCGATCTCCTCGTGGTTGAGCCGGTAGGCGGGGGACTCGGTGAGGCCGCGGCGGTAGCAGAGTGCCACGCCGCCCCAGCCGCGGAGCAGCGGGATGAAGTTGGGCGCCCGGCCCTCCTCCGCGGCGTGCCGGCGCTCGTCCCGGATGGCGCGGCCGTGCGCGAGGAACGTCTCGTACGTGGCGCGCTCCTCGGCCGTCATGGCCGCGAGCACGGCCTGCTCGCCGCGTGCCTGGCAGAGCCGCTCGTGGCGGTGCAGCACCTTCTCCACCTGCACCGGGTAGTAGGCGAGCAGCTCGGTCGCGGTGTCGATCCCGGTGAGCCCGCCGCCGATGACGAGCGCGGGCAGCTGCACCTGGAGGTTCGCGAGCGAGTCCTTCTTGAAGGCGCCGGTCAGCTGCAGCCCCATCAGGAAGTCGGACGCCTTGCGGACGCCGCGCAGGAGGTTGTTCTTCATGCCCACGAGCGTGGGGCGGCCCGCGCCGGCCGCGAGCGCCACGTGGTCGAAGCCCAGCGCCCACGCGTCCTCGAGCGTGAGGGTGCCGCCGAAGCGTACGCCGCCATAGAGGGCGAAGTTGGAGCGGCGCGCGAGCGTCAGGTGGATGAGCGCGAGGAACGACTTGTCCCAGCGGACGGTGATGCCGTACTCGGACACGCCGCCGAAACCGCCGAGGATGCGTTCGTCCAGCTCGCCCGCGACTTCGGCGAAGAAGTCCCGGACGGGGCGCAGCGGGGCGCCGTTCCTGCCGGTGAGCTCGTCCGGGAAGGGCTCCACCTTGAGCCCGTCCACGCCCACCACGCCGAAGCCCTCGTTGAGCAGGTAGTGCGCGAGCGTGTAGCCGGCCGGGCCCATGCCCACCACCAGCACGTTCTTGCCCACGTAGGGGCGCGGGTGCGGGCGGCGGGGGTGCAGCGGGTTCCAGCGGGAGAGCAGCCCGTAGATCTCGAATCCCCACGGGAGGCGGAGCACGTCCGTGAGCGAGGCGGTCTCCAGCTGCGGGATGTCGACCGGTTGCTGCTTCTGGTAGACGCACGCCTTCATGCAGTCGTTGCAGATGCGGTGGCCGGTGCCGGGGCACATGGGGTTGTCCCGCATGACCACCGCGAGGGCGCCGAGCGAGTCGCCGCGGGCCTTGAGCGCGTGGGCCTCGCTGATGCGCTCGTCCAGCGGGCAGCCGGCGAGCGGGATGCCGAGCGCGTTCTTCTTGTAGTGGCTGCCCTCGGCCACCGGGTCCTTCGCGGGGAAGCCGCGGCTGCAGCTGTCCTTCTCGCGGGCGTGGCAGAGGACGCAGTAGTCCACCTGGTCCATCACCTCGCGGTGGCCGGCGCGGCGGTCCGTGAGCTTGAAGCCGTCCCGCGGGCGGAGGTGGTGACCTGGCCCCTCGAAGATCTCGGGGCGCTCGGGATCCGGGATCTTCAGCTCCACCAGCTTCTCGGGGACGAGCGGGGCGGGGAGCTTGTGCGTCACCCAGTGGCGGAGCCGTTTCGCGGCTTCAGGATGCAGCGCGCGGGCGA
>JBDLRJ010000257.1:0-19353 GCA_039800145.1 Pseudomonadota bacterium
CTCCTCAAGGGGGCGCTGGACGCGCTGCGGCGGCACGGCGTGCCCGAGGACGCCGTGGACGTCATCTGGGTGCCGGGCGCGTTCGAGCTGCCCGGCGTGGTGCGCCGCGCGGCCGAGGGCGGCGCCTACGCGGGCGTGGTGGCGCTGGGCGCCGTCATCCGCGGCGGCACGCCGCACTTCGACTACGTGGCCGGCGAGGCGGCGAAGGGCGTTGGCGCGTTGGCGGCCACGGCGGACTGCGCCATCACGTTCGGGGTGCTCACGACCGACAGCATCGAGCAAGCCATCGAGCGGGCCGGCACGAAGGCCGGCAACAAGGGCGGAGAGGCGGCCCTGGCGTGCCTCGAGCTCGTCAACCTCTACGCGGCGATGGCGGCCTCCACGCGCGCCGGGAAGCGCAAGTAGATGGGCGCCCGGCGGACGGCCCGGGAGCGCGCGCTGCAGGCGCTCTACGGCATGGAGATGAGCAAGGTGGGGCCCACGGAGGCGCTCGAGCAGGCCTTCTCCTCGTCTGCGCAGGAGCCCGAGGCGCGGCAGGCGGCGGACGCGGACCCGGCCGCCCGCAGCTTCGCGCAGGAGCTGGTGGACGGCGTCGCGGCGAACCTCGCCGAGATCGACGCGCTGCTCGAGAAGCACAGCCACAACTGGCGGCTGGAGCGCATGGACCGGATCGACCGCAACATCCTGCGGCTCGGCGTCTTCGAGCTGAAGTGCCGCCCGGACATCCCGCGCAAGGTGACGTTGAACGAGGCCATCGAGCTCGGGAAGAACTTCGGCACCTCCGAGTCCCCGTCCTTCATCAACGGGCTGCTGGACCGCGTGGCGGTGGCGCTCGACAAGGCCTGAGGCGTCCCCGTGGCCCGCGAGTTCTCCGCCCTCCCACCCAACTTCACCACCCTGGACGCGCTCTCCGGGACGGACGCGCTGTGCCTCTTCGTGGGCGCGGACGAGCGCCCGCTCGAGCGCGTGGCGGGGCTCGTGGACTGGCGGCTGTGCGGCGCGCTCTCGCGGGTGCTGCGGCAGCGCTTCTTCGTGGGGGCCGCGGGGGACTGGCTGCTCGTTCCCACCGGCGGACGGCTTCCTCCCTCCCGCGTCTTCTGCGTGGGGCTCGGCCCGCGGGACGCGCTCGCCCCGTCCGTGGTGGCAGGTGCGCTCCGCACCGCGGCCGCCGTGCTGACCCGCGCCGGGGTGGAGAGCGTGGCCCTCGAGATACCGGGAGACCGCCGCGTGGCAGATGCCGACCGCGCCCGGGCGCTCGTGGGGGACTTCCTCCCGTCGTTCGGCGGCAACCGCGTGGCGGTGCTCGCCGAGCCCTCGTTGGCGATGCTGCTCGGGGCCACCCCCGCGCTGCCGCAGGCCGCCGGGCGCTGAGCCGCCGTGCTAGCCTCCAGCGCGACCATGTCGTCGGCACGCCGCGTCCTCGTCGTGGATGACTCCCCGGCCATGCGCCGCAACGTGGTGCTTGCCCTGCAACTGCTCACACGCGTGGAGTGCGTGGAGGCGGCCGACGGGCTCGAGGCGCTGCGGCGCTTCTCGGACGGACGCTTCGACCTGGTCGTCACCAACATCAACATGCCGGGCCTCAACGGGTTGGAGCTCATCGGCTCGGTGCGGAGTGCGGACGCGCACGTCCCGGTGCTGGTCATCAGCACGGAGGGCTCGGAGCGGGTGAAGGCCCGCGCGCTGGAACTCGGCGCCTCGAGCTACCTCACCAAGCCGGTGCGGGCGGACGAGGTGCTCGCGGTCGTCCACGCGTTGCTCGCGGGGAGGCGGACGTGAGGCGAACGGCGGCCCTCGGCGTGGTGCTGCTCGCCGCCGTGGCCAGCGCGGCCCCGCGCCCGGTCGCGGAGGTATGGCCCTGGACGGCGAGGCGGCTCCCGGACGGGCGGTTGGAGTACGCGTACGATCTCACCGGGCTGAAGGCGGGGCTGTCGGGAGGCCAGGCCGGGACGGAGCTGGACGCCGCCTCCGCGCGCGCGCTGGCGGACGGCCTCCCGGAGACGGCCCACGTGGTGGTGGACCTCTCGGGCGCGGCGCTCTCCCTGGACGTGGCCAGTGAACGGGAGGTAGGTGAACCGGTCCCCAGCTTCGCCACGGCGCTCGCGGGGGAGCGCGTCCGCGCGGGGCCGCTGGACGCCCGGCCCGGACCGAGGCTGCTGCCGGGACTCCACCCGGACGTCCCCCGGGTGCTGCCCTCCGTGGACGTGCTCGCGTGGAAGGCACGGGTGGGCACGGCGGCGCTGCTCGCCGGGATGGCGGCGGCGTTGGATTCCGGCGCCGCGGGCGGACCGCTGGGGCTGCGCGCCTTCTGGACCCAGGTGGCGGAGTCCGCTGCCCGGCGCATCCGGCTCACCGAGGGGGACGCGCAGGAGGGGGCGGTGATGCTCGCCGCCCACGTGGTGGCCGCGCTCGAGCGCCAGGGGCCCGTGCCGCAGGGCGTGCTGAAGCTGCTCGCGGGCGAGCCGTCCGCCCCGGTGTTGAAGGAGCGCCGCGCGCTCGCAGCCTCCGTCCAGCCCTCCGCGCTCGAGGCCACCTTCTCGCAGGCGTTGCACGGGCAGGCTGCGCGGGACGCGGTGCTGGAGCTCGCACTGCCCGAGAGCCGCGCCGGCAAGGCGGCCGCGCTCACCTTCCTGCTGCTGCTCGAGCAGGACGCGAAGCTGCGGGACAGCTGGGCCGGGTGGCAGGGCTTCCGCCGCCGCGCCTGGGGGGCGTCCACGTTGGACGTCCTTGCAGGATGGGGTGACGTGGTGAAGACGCAGGGCGGGGCAGCCGCGTCCCTGGAGGACTTCCCGGCGTGCGTGGCGGCGCTGCAGCGTGCGCGCCTGCGCTCACCTCCGCTCGTGGCGACGTTGCGCAGCCCGCTCGAGGCGCAGTTGGAAGGGCTCGGGGGGGCCGGCAGTTCCACGGCACGCGGGGATCTCGTCCACGCGCTGGAGGGCATCCCGCGCGAGGTGGCCGAGGGCGCGGCCTGGCTCGAGGCGGTGGACGCGGCGTTCGCGGCGCTGGTCGCCACGCCGGACGCGGCGGACCTTCCCCGGCGCGAGGTCTCCGGGCGTTACCGCGAGCGGCTCGGCCAGGCGCTGCTCGCCACCTGGCCGCTCCCGGCCGTGCCGGCGGATCCCCCCGGGGGAGAGGTGGGCCTGGCCGAGGCGCCCCCCGCGGCGGCGCGCGTGGCACTGATGGTGCCGCCGCACCTGGCCTACGAGCCGGCGGGGGCTTTCCTCGAGCGGATGGCCCAGGCCCAGTCACGGCTCGTCACCTGGCTCGAGCAGGAGACGCGGCTCGGGGGTGCGCCGAGCGTGCGCTCGGACGGGAGCCGTGGCGGGACGCTCAGGGCGGAGGCCGCGGGGCTGCGGGATCTCTACCGCGGACTGTGGCTGCTGGCCCGCGCCGCCCCGGCGGATTCGCCGGCGGACACCGCGGCGCTCGCCCGCGCCCAGTCCTTCGTGCAGGGGTGGAGAGACGACGTGGACCTCGGGCAGGACGTGCGCGTGGCATTGCCGCTGCCGGGCGCGGGCGCGGTGCTCGTCCACGGCGTGTCACGGCAGGAACTCCGGGTGGGGTGGCTGCGGCTCCCGCGCGTGGAGTCCGTGGACCTGGACCCGAGGCTCGGCGTCTACGCCGAGCGGCGCGCGTCCCAGAAGTACCTCTTGCCGCTGCTGGTGACGGGCCACGCACCGGGGATGAAGGGGGTGCCGGCCCGCAAGCCCTTCCGGGCACTCTCGGACAAGCACGGGCGCCGGCCGGACGCGGTGGAGGCGGCGCTGCAGCCCTGAAGGACAGGACGCCTAGAAGCGTCGCTTCAGCCAGCCCCGGATGCGGGACACGAGTCCCCCCGCCACGCCCCAGGCCTTGTCCTGGATGGAGGCGCCGGGGCGCAGGTCCACCACGCCCGCGACGCCGCGGCGGCGCAGGGACTTCTCCGCGCGTCCGAGGTCCGCAGGTGCGGGACGGCCGGGATCGTTCCACACCGACACGGGGCCGAGCGGGGACAGCGCCCGGATGGCCTCGTCGGTGAGCAGGTCCACGCGGACCACGAACGTCGCGGGGCCACCGAGCTCCCGGGCCAGCGAGGCCATGGCCTCCACCTGGCGCGCGGAGAGCTTGCCGTCCACCTCGCCCGCGGGAGGGTTGAGCGCCAGGATGCAGCCGGGGAAGCGCTCCCGGATGAGCGGGCCCCACTTCCGCATGGCCGCGTCCGAGAGGTTCAGCATCAGCCGGCCCTCGGGGAGCCCGGACGCAGCCACCGCGTCCAGGAGCTCCGGCATCCGCTCCGTCTCCTTCACGTCCAGCTTGAGGCCCCGGCCCGAGGCGGTCCCCAGCTCCAGCCACTCGGCCAGCGAGAGGTTGTCCCCCGGCTCGTCGCCGAGATCGTGCCGCATCTCCAGCGCGTGGGGCGGGTTGAGCTCCACGCGGATGTCTCCCTCGAGGAAGTTGTAGCCCCCGGAGAGCGCGGCGTTGAAGTCCTCGCGCGTGTTGGTGCTGTGCGCGTTCTTCGCCTCCGACAGCGGCCGCCCTGCCCACCACTGGCGTGGGTCGCGTGCCGCCGCGTCGAAGCCATCCGCGGGCGATGCGCGTGACGGGGCCTGGGCCGTGGCTGCCGGCGAGGCGACCGGCGACTGGACGCCTGCGGGGTGCGCCGGGTGTCGTCCTGAGACGGGGCCAACGGGCATGGGCGCTCCGGGGACTACGGGGTGATCCGCTCCATCATGCGCGCGAACGGGATGGTCTCGCGCACGTGGTGCAGGCCGCACACCCACGCGACCGTGCGCTCCACGCCGAGCCCGAAGCCCGCGTGCGGCACGGTGCCGTAGCGGCGCAGGTCCAGGTACCACTTGAACGCGTCCATGGGCAGGTTGTGCGCCTGGATGCGCTGCTCGAGCGTGGCCATGTCGTACTCGCGCTCGCCCCCGCCGATGATCTCGCCGTACCCTTCCGGTGCAAGGACGTCCATGCCCAGCGCCACGCGGGGGTTGTTCGGATCGTGCCGGAAGTAGAACGCCTTCATCTCCGCCGGGTACCGGTGAACGATGACGGGCCGGTCGAACTGGTTGGCCAGCACCGTCTCCTCGTCCCCGCCGAAGTCATCTCCCCACTTGGCCGGGTGCCCCGCCTTCTGCAGGTACTCGATGGCCTCCGTGTACGTGATGCGCGGGAACGGCGGGACGACCTTCTTCAGCTTCTCCACGTCCCGCTCGAGCACGTCCACGAGCTCCCGCTCGTGCTTCTCGAGGACGCGCTGCACGATGAAGCTGATGAACCGCTCGGCGAGCACCATGTCCTCTTCCAGGGACATGAACGCCACCTCCGGCTCCACCATCCAGAACTCGGTGAGGTGCCGGCGCGTCTTGCTCTTCTCCGCGCGGAAGGTGGGGCCGAAGCAGTAGGCCTTGCCGAAGGCCATGGCCGCGGCCTCCATGTAGAGCTGGCCGGACTGGGTCAGGTACGCCTTCCCCATGTCGAAGTACGGCACCTCGAACAGCGTGCTCGTGCCCTCGCAGGCGGCGGGCGTGAAGATGGGGGCATCCACCAGCGTGAAGCCGTCCTGGTCGAAGAAGTCCCGGATGGCCTTTTCGATCGTGTGGCGCACGCGGAGGATGACGTGCTGGCGGCTGCTGCGGAGCCACAGGTGGCGGTGCTCCATCAGGTACGCCACGCCGTGCTCCTTCGGCGTGATGGGGTAGTCCTTCGCCTCCTGCAGCACCTGCACGTCCTTCACGCCCAGCTCGAACCCGAGCGGGCTGCGCTTGTCCGCCTTCACCGTGCCGCGCACGACGAGGGACGTCTCCTGGCCGAGCTTGTCCGCCTTCTCGAACAGCTCCGGCGAGACGTCACCCTTGAAGATGACGGCCTGGATGATGGCGCTGCCATCTCTCACCTGCAGGAAGTGCAGCTTCCCCGAGGAGCGCTTGTTGTAGAGCCAGCCGCGGAGCTCCACGTCCTGGCCTTCGTACTTTCCAACCTCGCTGATTCGGACCACCGGTAGGGACATGGCGCCGCGGTATACCCCACTCCCATGAGGCCGGTCAGCCTGCTCGACGGTGGTTCCGAGGCGTACCCGCGCGCGCTCGAGCTCATCGGCTCGGCCCGCACCTCCATCTGGCTGGAGGTGTACACCTTCGAGCTGGACGGGTGGGGGATGCGGGTGTGCGAGGCGCTCTGCGCGGCCGCGTCGCGGGGCGTGGCGGTGCGGGTACAGGTGGACGGGGTGGGCAGCCTCGGTTCGCACCGGGAGTTGAGGGACCGCCTGCGCGCGTGCGGTGCGAAGGTCCGCACCTTCAACCCGCTCACCGGCCTGCTGTCCGGGCGGCTGTGGCGCAACCACCGCAAGGTGCTGCTGGTGGACGGCGAGGCGGCGCTCGTGGGCGGCATCAACATCTCGGATGCCTACGCACACGCCGAGGGCCGAGCGGGCTGGGCGGACCTCGCGCTGGAGCTGCGGGGGCCCGTGGTGGTGGAGCTGTCGGCCCGGCTGCGCGGGGCCCGGCTGCTCCCGCCGGCAGGGCCGCTGCGGGTGTGGCTCTCGGGGCTGCGGGGAGGGGGGCGGCTGCAACGGCGTTACCGGGAGGCGCTGGACGCGGCGCGCGCAGAGGTGCTGCTCGCGCACGCCTATTTCCTGCCGAGCGGGAGCTTCGTCCGGGCGCTGTGCCGCGCCGCGCGAAGGGGCGTGACGGTGCGCCTGCTGCTCGCGGGCCGCAGCGACGTCCCGCTGATGCGACTGGCCACCGCGCGCCTGTACGACCGGCTGCTCGCGTCCGGTGTCCAGGTGTTCGAGTGGCATGGCTCCACGCTGCACGCGAAGACCGCCGTGGTGGACGGGCGGCTCACCCTGTTGGGCAGCTTCAACCTGGACCCCCTTTCCCTCGTGAACCTGGAGACCCTGGTGGAGGCAGAGGACGCGCCGCTCGCGGAGGCGGTCCGGGCGTGGATTGAGCGCCACGTCGCGGGCGCCGTCGCGGTGACGCGGCAGGAGCGCGCGGGCCTGGTGCACCGCCTGCTCGGCGCCGTGGGGTTGCTGGTGGCGCGCCTGCAGCAGGCCGCCGCGCACTTCCTCTCCGGGGGGCCTCGGCCGCGGCGCTGAGCGGCCCTCGAGCAGGTCCCGCGAGAGGACCCGCCGCCTTCCTTCACCACGCGGCTGACCACCTCCCGCCTCGAGGGTGGTCGTCTGCGGCTGCTGGCGCCCGTTCCTCAGGCCGGCGCCGGCGTGCTTCCCCCCGAGGGGCGTTGGAACTCGGCGGCTGCAGCAGCAGCGGCGGAAATGCCAGCAGGGGCGCTGATCAGGTCTCCGGGGAGGGTAGGGTTTGGGGGACGGCCGCAGTCCCCCGTTGCCCGCCCCGGCGGTGTCCTCTATGAGACCGCCCCCATGGGAATGAACGAGCGCTACGAGCCGCAGGCCATCGAGTCCAAGTGGCAGTCCCGGTGGAACGAGTCCCGCCTCTTCGAGGCCGGCCGCCGCAAGGGCCCCCGGAAGTACGTGCTGGAGATGCTCCCGTACCCCAGCGGCAAGATGCACATGGGGCACGTGCGCAACTACCTCATCGGTGACGTCTACGCGCGCTACTTCGCCATGAAGGGCTTCGACGTCCTCCACCCCATGGGGTGGGACGCCTTCGGACTCCCCGCCGAGAACGCTGCCATCAAGGACAAGGTGCACCCGGCCGTCCGCACGGAGGAGAACATCCAGTCCTTCGTGAAGGAGCTGAAGTCGCTCGGCTACAGCTACGACTGGTCGCGCGAGGTGAACACCTCGGATCCGTCCTACTACCGCTGGAACCAGTGGTTCTTCATCCAGATGCTCGAGAAGGGCATCGTCTACCGGCGCTTCAGCAAGGTGAACTGGTGCACCGGTTGCCTGACCGTCATCGCCAACGAGCAGGTGGTGGACGGCACCTGCGAGCGCTGCGAGTCGAAGGTGGAAGACAAGGAAATGCCCGAGTGGGCCTTCCGCATCACGAAGTACTCGCAGGCGCTCCTCGACGGGCTGGACGAACTCAAGGAGTGGCCCGAGCGGATCACCTCCATGCAGCGCAACTGGATCGGCCGCTCGGAGGGGGCCGAGGCGGTGTTCAAGGTGGAAGGCAGCGGCCAGGACATCCGCGTCTTCACCACGCGCGTGGACACGATCTTCGGTTGCACCTACGTGGTGCTCGCCCCGGACCACAAGCTGGTGGCCTCCATCACCACCGCGGAGCGCAAGGCCGAGGTGGAGGTGTTCGCCGCGGAGATGGCCGCGCTCGGCAAGGAGGCCCGCACGCAGGAGGGCGCAGAGAAGCGCGGCGTCTTCACCGGCGCGTACGCGCTGAACCCCTTCACCGGCGCGCGCGTCCCGGTGTGGCTCGCCAACTTCGTCCTCTCCGACTACGGCACCGGCGCCGTCATGAGCGTCCCTGCCCACGACGAGCGCGACTTCGAGTTCGCGAAGAAGTACGCGCTGCCCGTCACCGTGGTCATCCAGCCGGAGACCGGGGAGAAGCTCTCCGCCGCTGCGCTGGAGAACGCGTTCACCGAGTACGGCGTGCTGGAGAACTCGGGGCCGTACTCCGGGATGAAGAGCGCGGACGCGCGTACGAAGATGGCGCAGGACCTCGAGGCGAAGGGCCTGGGCAAGCTCGCCATCACCTGGCGCCAGAAGGACTGGGGCTTCAGCCGCCAGCGCTACTGGGGCACGCCCATCCCGGTCGTCTACTGCACCACGTGTGATCCCGACCGCCGCGGCATCACCGTGCCGCTCGAGCAGCTCCCCGTGAAGCTCCCGGACATCGACGTCTCCGAGGTGCTCACCGGCCGCGGCGACCCGCCGCTCGCCAAGGTTCCCTCGTTCGTGAACACGACGTGCCCCCGCTGCAAGGGCCCGGCGCGCCGCGAGACGGAGACCATGGACACCTTCGTGGACTCCTGCTGGTACTACGCGCGCTACCTCTCGCCAAAGGACGACTCCGCCCCGTTCTCCCCGCAGGCTGGCCGCGACTGGCTCCCCGTGGACATCTACGTGGGAGGCCCCGAGCACGCGGTGATGCACCTGCTCTACTTCCGCTTCTGGAGCCGCGTGATGAAGGAGTTGGGCCTGTCCCCCGTGGACGAGCCGGTGCGCCGCCTCATCACCCAGGGCATCGTCAACGGCCCCGACGGCCGCAAGATGAGCAAGCGGTGGGGCAACGTGGTGCAGCCCTCCTCCATCGTGGCGAAGTACGGCGCGGACACCGCGCGCGCGTACGTCATGTTCGCCGGCCCCCCCGAGCGCGACTTCGACTGGTCCGACGACCAGGTGGAGGGCGCCCACCGCTTCCTCAAGCGCGTGTGGGTGCTCGCCCAGGCGCACGAGGCGTGCGCCTCTGCCACGTTCTCCGGTACGTACGAGGGCAAGGCGCTGGAGATCCGCCGGGCCGCGCACAAGTGCTGCAAGCGCGTGACGGACGCCATCGAGCGGTTGTCGTTCAACACCGCCATTGCCGGCGTCATGGAGTACGTGAACGCGCTCTACGCGTTCGAGGCGCCGTCCTCCGACGCGGAGAAGGCCGCCATGGCGGAGGCCATCCGCATGCTGGCGCTGCTGCTCACGCCGTTCACGCCGCACCTGTCCGAGGAGCTCTCCGAGTCCTACGGCGGCAAGACGGCCACCGTGGACCAGGGCTGGCCCAGCTACGATCCCGCGCTCGTCGTGGACGACGTGCTGCCGTACGCCGTGCAGGTCAACGGGAAGCTCCGCGCGGAGATCCGCGCCCCGGCCGCGGCGGGCGAGGCGGAGGTCCGTGCCATCGCGGAGGCGGACGAGCGCGTGAAGGCGAACCTCGCCGGCAAGCAGCTCAAGAAGGTCGTCTTCGTCCCGAAGCGGCTGCTCAACTACGTGGTGGCCGGCGGATGACCGCCCGGCGCGCGTTCGCCGCGGCGGCGTGGCTCACCCTCGCGGGGTGCGGCTACCGCTTCGCCGTGGCAGACGCGCCGCTGCCCCGCGGCATCCTCCGCGCCCACGCCCCGGTCTTCGCCAACCGGACGCTGGAGCCCGGCGTGGAGGCGCTCTTCACCCAGGAGTTCCGCGCGCGGCTGCAGCAGGCAGGCGCCCTGGGCGGAGAGGCGGACGAGGCACGCGTGGAGGGCGAGGTGCTGTCGCTTTCCGGGGCTCCCACGGTGCTGGATGCCGCGGGACAGCTCGCGAGCTACCGCCTCACCGCCACGCTGCGGCTGCGGCTGCTGAGGAACGGACAGGTCCTCTCGGACACCACCGTCACGGGCACCGAGGACTACCTGCCGGACCGGCAGGGGGCGGACGTGCTGCGCACCGAGCAGGCGCGGGCCGCGGCCCTGGTGCGGCTCGCGGAGTCCCTCTCGCGCGAGGGCTACGAGCGGCTCACCGCCGCCGCCGTGCGCTGAAAACACGAAACCCGGCGCGTCACCCCAACGGGGAACGCTGCCGGGTCTCGGACCGCCGGGCGCCGTGCGCCGGGCTGGCTACTTCTTGGACGCGGACGCCGCGGCCTTGTGCAGGCGCGCGATGCGGCGCGAGGCGTTGCGCTTGTGCAGCACGCCCTTCGTCGCCGCCTTGGCGATGGAGCGCTCCGCCGCCTTCACGATCTCCGCCGCCTTGGAGGGATCCTTCGCGATCGCCTCGCGGGCCTCCTTGATGGAGCCGCGCACCTGGGTCTTCACGGCCTGGTTGCGGGTGCGGCGCTTCTGCGCCTGACGGTTGCGCTTCTCTGCGGACTTGGTGTTCGCCATGACTGCCTCCGGGAACTTCAGGACAAAGCTTGAAAAGGGAGCGGGTACCTACAGCGTGCGACCCCGCGGGTCAAGGACGGCCACGCGCCCAGCACGTCCACAGCGTTTCCCCCACCTTGTTCACAATTCCTGTGGAGAACCGGTCCGCACCGTCCAGGCAAGTCCCGCGGGAGAGCGCAACCTCACCCCCGCCGGGAGCGGCTCCGCGCCCGGCATCCCGGACAACTTCGGCAAGGCCTCGGCGCGGCTCGCCACCACTTCCAACTCGAGGCCCGCCGCGCTGCCCCCCTCCCGGAACACCACCCGCAGCCCCCCTGCGAACAGGGTGCATGCACCCGGCGCGTCGTCGAGCGTCCAACCCGCGGCGGCCGCCACCGGCCCGAGGAACGCGCGCTCCGCCGCGAGCGACGGCACGGCCACGTTCAACGCCGCGACGTGTGCGCACGGGGCACTGCGCGGGGCGGGCAGGGGAGACGGCCCGAGCTCCAGCTTGGCCCGCTGCCAGAGCGCCTCCATCTGGTCCAGCGTGGCCTGGCCGAAGGGGACGCCCTGCGCCTGCAACTGCTGCTCGATGAACTGGAAGCGCTCCGTGAAGCGCCGGTTCGCCATGCGCAGCGCGTCCTCCGGCGCCGTCTTGATGAAGCGCGCCAGGTTCGCCAGCGACAGCAGCACGTCTCCGAGCTCGTGCTCGAGCGCGTCCCGGTCCCCGCCGCGGATGGCCTCGTCCAGCTCGCGGAGCTCCTCGTCCAGCTTCGCGCGCACGCTCTGCACGTCCGGCCAGTCGAACCCGATCCGGGACGCCTTCTCCGTGAGCCGCTCCGCCCGCTGCAGGGACGGCGCGCCGGTGGGGACGCCGTCCAGCACGCTCCCCTCCCGGCCGTGCCTGGCCTTCCGCTCGGCCGCCTTCAGCAGAGCCCAGTTCTGCAGCACCTGCTCCGCCCCGGCCACCTTCGCCTCGCCGAACACGTGCGGGTGTCGCCGCTCGATCTTGTCCGAGATGGCCCGCGCCACGTCCGCCATGGCGAACTCGCCCAGCTCGCGCGCCAGCTGCGCGTGGAAGACGATTTGGAAGAGGAGATCCCCGAGCTCCTCGCAGAGCGGGGCCCACGGTCCGCCGTAGCCGACGCGGTCCATCTCGTCGAGCACCTCGTAGGTCTCTTCCACCAGGTAGGGCCGCAGCGAGCGGAGATCCTGCTCGCGGTCCCACGGGCAGCCCCCCTCGGCGCGCAGCCGCGCCATGATCTCCACCAGCCGCTCGAGCTGTGCCCCGGTCCCGGTCGTGTCCATGCCCCGCGTCCCTACCACGCACGGGGGCCGGCGTGCCCTCCCGCCTGCCCGCCAACCCGGGAGCATCTCCCCGCTGCCGAATCCACGCGGGGCCGCTACACTGTCCCCAACCTTGAGGACCCTCACGCCGCAGCCCCTCCCCGTGACCACCGCCCGAGTCGACCTCGGGGACAACGACGTGGCCCGCGCCCTCGCCGGCGCCCAGAACGAAAACCTGAAGCTCATGGAGCGCCGGCTCGGCGTCCGCGTGGGCCAGCGCGGCATGGAGCTGCTGCTGTCCGGCCCCCCGGAGGCGCTCGCCTTCGCCGTGCGGCTCTGCGAGCAGCTCTCGGAGCTCATCCGCAGGGGCCGCACCGTCCACGCGCAGGACGTGGACCAGGCCATCCGCGTGCTCGGCCGCTCGGCGGAGGACGCGAGCGTCACGGACGTGATGGGCGCGGTGGTGACCGCCCGCTCGGGCCGCGCCATCAACCCCAAGTCCATCGCGCAGAAGCGCTACGCGGACGCCATCCGCGAACACGACATCGTGTTCGGCATTGGCCCCGCGGGGACGGGCAAGACCTACATCGCCATGGCCATGGCGGTGTCGTACCTGCAGGAGCGCAAGGTGAAGCGGATCGTCCTGGCGCGCCCCGCGGTGGAGGCGGGCGAGAAGCTGGGCTTCCTCCCCGGGGATCTCGCCGAGAAGGTGAACCCCTACCTCCGCCCGCTCTACGACGCGCTCCACGACATGATGGACCCCGGCCGCGCCGCGCAGTTGGTGGAGAGCGGGACGGTGGAGGTGGCCCCGCTCGCCTTCATGCGTGGCCGCACGCTGAACGACGCCTTCGTCATCCTGGACGAGGCGCAGAACACCACCGTGGAACAGATGAAGATGTTCCTCACGCGCCTGGGCTTCCAGAGCAAGGCGGTCATCACCGGCGACGTGACGCAGGTGGACCTGCCGGTGGGCAAGCGCTCGGGCCTCCACCACGCGCGCACCATCCTGCGCGGCGTGGACGGCATCCACTTCTCCGAGTTCTCGGACGTGGACGTGGTGCGCCACCCGCTCGTGCAGGAGGTCATCCGGGCCTACGAGCGCAGCGAGGCGCAGGAAGCCCCGCCGGCCTCGCCGGAGCCCCCTCCCGCCGGGTAGGCTGCCGCGGCCCATGGCCGAGACGCCGCTGTCCACAGAGAGCCCGCTCCCGCCGCCGCAGCCCCGCTGGCGCTCGCTGCTGCCGGCCGTGGGCGTGGCGCACGCGGCACTGCTTCTGGGCACCTCGCTGGTGTGCGCGCTCATCCTTTCCCCGGGGCTCGCGCAGCAGCGCATCCCGGAGCTGACCGCGGCGGACGTGGGGCGCCCGTTCCGCTCCGGCTCGCCCTACGGCTTCAAGGCCGCGCGCGACTACCGGCTCGCGGATCCCCAGCGCACCGAGGAGCTGCGCCAGGAGGCCCGCGCCCGCGTCCTCCCCGTCTTCGACTTCAACCCCCAGGTCCTGGACGAGGTGAAGGCGTCCGTCCGGGAGGGCTTCGCGCGCATGCGCGAGGGGATTGCCGAGTGGGAGGCGGAACAGCCGCGCGCCCGCCCCACGGACGAGGCCCTCAAGCGGCGCAAGCCGGAGGAGGTGCAGGCGGAGCTGCAGCAGCTGCGCGTCCGGCTCGCGGGCGTGCGCCGGGACTTCGAAGGGCGCCTCTCCCCGCTCGAGGACGAGGAGTTCGACGCGCTCGCCGCGGACCGCTTCTCGGACGCGGCGCTCGACGGGCTGCTCCAACTGCTCGAGCGTGCCTACCCGCTCTCCTCGGATGGGGCCACCGGCGCGGTGGTGGGCAGCCGGGAGGAGCTCGCCCAGGCCGGCATCACCGCGCTCATGGTGCGCCCGGTGGGCAGCGTCCTCGAGCGCCACGCGCTGGCGCAGGGGGTGTTGGACGTGCGCGAGGCCCGCGCGGGGCTCGAGCGGCATGCCGCGGTCCCGGGCAACGTGCTGCCGGACGCGACGCCTGCGCTCCGGCGCGCGGTGGTGGGACTGGCCCGCCGGCAGGTGCGCCCCAACCTCGCCATCAACCTCGCCGAGACGCGCGCCCGCCGCGAGGCCTCGGCGGCCGCCGTCCCCAACCAGGTGACGGTCGTTCGCCGCGGCGAGAAGGTACTCGGCGACGGCGAGCTCATCACCGAGGCCCACGTGGCGCGCATGCAGGGGATGCGCGCCCAGGTGGACCGGCTCGACACCGTGCAGATGCAGCTGGGGGGGGCCGGCATGGCCGCGCTGATGCTGCTCGCCGCGTGGCTCTTCTTCAAGGCCGCCTTCACCCGCTTCCGCCCCACGCGGAGGGATGGCCTGCTGCTGGCGCTGCTGCTCGTGGGCAGCCTCGGCATGGTGCAGGTGTGGACCGCCGTGGCCGAGGCGCTCCACGACCGCTACCCGCTGCTTCCTGCCGGCGCGCTCTCCTACGCCGTGCCCATCTCCGCCGGGGCGCTGCTCGTCCGCTTCCTGCTCGGCGGCGAGCAGGCGCTCTTCTTCGCCGCGGTGCTCGCGCCGCTGGCGAGCGTGGCGCAGGGCAACTCGGTGGTGTTCGGGCTGTATGCGCTGGTGGGCTCGCTCGTGGGGGCGGACCGCGTGGGCCGCGCGCGGGACCGGCTCGGCATCTTCCGCGCGGGGGCCTGGGTGGGCGTGGTGAACGCGCTCACGGTGCTGTGCTTCGCGCTGATCGAAGGGAAGGGCGGGGACGGGGACACCTGGTGGCGCGCGGGGATCGCGCTCGGGGGCAGCGCGCTCACCGTCCCGGCGGTGGTGATGCTCCTGACGCCCCTTGTGGAGGCGGTCTTCGGCTACGCGTCCGACATCAAGCTGCTGGAGTTGGCCAACCTCAACCACCCGGCACTCAAGGAGCTCATCGTCCAGGCGCCGGGGACGTACCACCACAGCATCGTCATGGGCAGCATGGTGGAGGCGGCGGCGGAGGCCATCGGGGCCAACCCGCTGCTTGCACGTTCTTGCGCCTACTACCACGACATCGGCAAGGGCCGGAACCCGCTCTACTTCGGCGAGAACCAGCGAGGGGAGAACCGCCACGACACGCTCGCCCCGGCCATGAGCGCCCTCATCATCAAGCGCCACGTGACGGACGGGCTGGAGATGGCCCGGCAGTACCGGCTCCCGCGGCGCGTGGCGGACGCCATCCCCCAGCACCACGGCACCCGGCTCGTGGGCTACTTCTTCCACAAGGCGCAGAAGGAGTTGGAGGGACGGGAAGGGGCGCCGCCGCTGGACGAGGCGGCCTACCGGTACCCGGGCCCCAGGCCCCAGTTCCGCGAGGCGGCGCTGGTGATGCTCGCGGACGCCGCCGAGGCGGCGAGCCGCTCCCTGGCCGAGCAGAACCGCGAGAACCTGGAGGCGCTGGTCCAGAAGCTCTTCAACGGCATCCTCGCGGACGGGCAGCTGGACGAGTGTGATCTCACGCTCAAGGATCTCTCGCTCGTCGCCCGCGCCTTCGTCTCCGCGCTCGAGGGCATCTACCACGCGCGCCCGGTCTACCCGCCGGGGGCCGGCGTGGTGCCGCGGCCCGGCGAGCCGCCCACGCTGCACCTCGCGCCCCGCGCGGACGAGCGCCGGAGCTCCGGCAGCTGATACAAGCTGCCGCCCATGCGCATCCGGAAGGGTCTCCTCGTCCCGCGTGACGACGGGAAGCGAATCGAAGAGTTCGTGGGCAATGCCCACACGCAGACGTCCTCCATGTCGGTGGCCCACATGTGGGCGCCGCCGGGGTGGCGCGAGCCGTCGCAGGTCCCCGAGTTCGACGAGGCGGTCGTCGTGCTGTCCGGCGCGCTGACCCTGGTGGTGGACGGGCGGCGCGAGACCATCCGGGCGGGCGAGGTGGGGCTGGTGCGCGCGGGCAGGAAGGTCGTCTACCGCAACGACGGGCGCGGGCCGTGCGACTACTGGAGCATCTGTTCCCCCGGTTTCCTGCCCCAGCTGGCGCACATGGCCCCGCCGCTCCCGGAGCCGCGCCGCCGCAACGCGCTGCTGCTGGACATCTCCCACCGCCGCGGCGCCCGGCTCGAGGGGCTGCTGCGCACGCAGGGCCACCGGTACCTGGAGCTGCTGAAACTCCGCGGCGTGGCGCTCTCCGTGTCGCTGGTGACGGACGCGGCCATCCGCGGGCTGAACCGGCAGTTCCGGAAGAAGGACCGGGCCACGGACGTGCTGTCCTTCCCCGCGGGGGAGATGCCGGTGGTGCGCGGCCAGCCCCGCCAGCTCGGGGACGTGGTCATCTCGCTGGACACCGCGGAGCGCGTGGCGCGCGGGCTCGGCAGGGCGGTGGAGACAGAGCTCTGCCGCTACCTCGCGCACGGGGTGCTCCACCTGCTCGGGCACGACCACGTCCGCCCCGCGGAGGCGCGCCGGATGCGGGCGCTCGAGAACCGCCTGCTCGGCGAAGACGGACTCTTGCCGGAAGGCGTCCACGGCGAATAGGCGCCCCTGCCCCGCAGGTTGCCCCCCGGTGCTCCCATGAGGCGATTCACCCCGCTGCTCCTCCTCTTCACGCTCGCGCTGCCGCTCGACGGCTGGGCGCTCGCCCCCTGGGCGGACGGCCGGAGCGCGCCCGAAGATCTCGAGGTGTCGCTCGTCACCTTCGGACCGGGGGACGACATCCCGTCCTGGTTCGGCCACACCGCGCTCGTGGTGGAGGACCGCCGCCGCGGCGAGGCGCGTCTCTACAACTACGGGATGTTCGACTTCGGCAAGTTCGCCCGCTTCGCGCTGGGGCGGCTCGAGTTCTGGGTGGGCGAGGCCCCGGTCCGCGGCACGTACGAGCTCTACAAGGACCTGGACCGGGACGTGCGCGTCCAGGTGCTCAACCTGTCTCCCGCGGCGCGCGCGCGGCTCGCGAAGGCGCTCGCGGACAACGTCCTCCCGCAGAACCGGGACTACCTGTACCACCACTACAACGACAACTGCTCCACCCGCCCGCGGGACAAGCTGGACGAGGCGGTGGGGGGGCAGCTCCGCGGCGCCGCCTCCTCGCCGGGCCGCTACACGCTGCGCGGCCACACGCGCCGCTACGCCGCGGTGAGCGCTCCCATGTCGGTGCTGCTCGACTTCCTGATGAACGACGAGATCGATCACCCCATCCGGCAGTGGGAGGAGGCCTTCCTCCCCGCGGAGCTCGAGTCCCAGGTCCGGGCGCTTCGCTACCGGGACGAGACCGGCAACACCGTGCCGCTCGTGCTGCGCGAGTGGGAGTACCACCGTGCCTCGGCGCGCCCGCCCATTGCCGCCGAGCCGCCGGCGCTCGGGCCGTGGCTGCTGGGCCTCGGGCTGGGACTGGGCGCGCTCGCCGCGGGACTGGGGCTGCTCGGCGGCACGCGGCGGCGCGCGACGCGCGTGGGGCTGGGGCTGCTGTCCGCGGCGCACGGGCTGGTCTTCGGCCTGCCGGGGCTGGTGCTCGCGCTCATGTGGCTGGTCACGGATCACACCGTCACCTTCCGCAACGAGCACCTCTTCTTTGCCAACCCCCTCACGTTCGCCGCGCTGCCGCTGGGGCTGATGCTCGCCCGCGGCTCGGGGCGGGCGCAGAAGTGGTTGCCGAGGCTCTGGTGGGGACTGGCCGCGCTCGCACTGCTGGGGCTGGCGGTGAAGGTGCTCCCGGCGTTCGACCAGGACAGCTGGCGCATCGCGGGGCTCCTCGGGCCGGGGACGCTGGGGCTGGCCGTGGCCGCGTGGCTGGACGTCCGCCGTGCGCCAGCCCTTGCGCCCGGGCCGCGGGTCTGACACCTATGGCGCCCTCACCATGGCCATTGACCTGAAAGAACAGATCCAGCCCCTTCGCGAGCGCGTGGAAGCGCTCCGGGGGAGTCTTTGACGTCGAGCGCAAGCGGAGCCGCATCGCGCTGATCGAGCGGGAGTCCACGCTCCCCACCTTCTGGGACGACAACGTCAAGGCCCAGGGCCTCCTGAAGGAAAAGGCCACGCTGGAGGCCAACGTCGGCGCATTCGACCGCGTGCTGCGCGGCGTGGACGACGCCGCCACGCTCGTGGACCTGGCGCGCGAGATGAACGACCCGGCCAGCGAGCAGGAGGCAGAGGCCTCGCTCCCCGGCGTCATCGCGGAGATCGAGAAGCTGGAGCTCGCGAAGATGCTCTCCGGCCCCAACGACCGGAACCACTGCTACATGGACATCAACGCCGGGGCCGGCGGCACGGACGCCATGGACTGGGCCTCCATGCTCCTGCGCATGTACTCGCGCTACGCGGAGGCGCGCGGCTGGAAGGTGGAGCTCAACGACTTCGTGGCCGGCGAAGAGGCCGGCGTGAAGAACGCCTCGCTCTACATCCAGGGCGAGAATGCCTACGGCTACCTCAAGGCGGAAACCGGGGTGCACCGGCTCGTGCGCATCAGCCCGTTCGACGCCAACGCGCGCCGCCAGACGGCGTTTGCCTCCGTGGACGTGTACCCGGAGATCGACGACGACATCAAGATCGACATCCCGGAGAAGGACGTCCGCGTGGACGTGTACCGGGCGTCCGGCGCCGGCGGACAGAAGGTGAACAAGACCTCCTCCGCGGTGCGCCTCACGCACGTCCCCACCGGCATCACGGTGGCCATGCAGAACGAGCGCAGCCAGCACGCCAACCGCGACATGGCGTGGAAGATCCTCCGCTCCCGCCTCTACGACGCCGAGGTCAAGAAGCGGGAGGCGGAGCGGGACGCCAACGAGGCGAACAAGAAGGACATCAGCTTCGGCTCGCAGATCCGCTCCTACGTACTCGCCCCGTACCGCCTGGTGAAGGATCTCCGCACCGGCGTGGAGACCGGCAACGTGGACGCGGTGCTGGACGGATCTCTGGACGACTTCATCACGGCCATGCTCATGGGCGTGAAGAACCCCAACCGCGCGGTGCCCGAGTAACCGCCGCGCCTCCCCGTTGACTCAGGAACGCCCCATGGCAGACGCCCCCGAAGCGACGGACGCAGCGCAGTCCCACTCCAAGGAAGAGGAGATCTACGCCCAGCGCGTGGAGAAGGCCGCGAAGTGGCGCGAGCTGGGGGCCAACCCGTTCGGCAACGGCCACCGGCCGGCGAACCTGGCGGCGCAGGTGCACGAGGCGCACGGGAGCCAGTCCGCCGAGGAGATCGAGAAGGCCGGTGCCCCCGCGTACGACGTGGCCGGGCGCATCGTCGCGCTGCGCAGCTTTGGCAAGGCGGCCTTCATCAAGCTCCGGGACCGCAGCGGCGAGGTGCAGGTCCACGTGAAGCTGGACGCGCTCGGCGCGGCCGCGTTCGAGCTCTTCAAGCTGTGTGATCTCGGTGACTTCGTGGCCGCCGCGGGCCCGGTGTTCCGGAGCAAGACGGGCGAGCTGACGCTGTCCGCCA
>JBDLRJ010000258.1:0-3917 GCA_039800145.1 Pseudomonadota bacterium
GGAACGTGGGGCTCGCCAACGCGCTGTACCGGGTGGACGTGGGCGAGGAGGTCCCCGAGGATCTCTACGACGCGGTGGCCGAGGTCCTGAACTTCGTCTACGCGCTGCAACAGGAGCAGCAGAAGCAGAAGGGCGGTCGGTGACGCATGGCGAAGATCAACAACGGCCAGCCGCAGGTCCCCCAGTGGCCCTGGGGAACGCCCGGGCAGGTGCGCAGCCGGCTCGTGGACCGGGCCGCCGTGGTGGACAAGAAGCGCAAGGGGCGGAAAGGGGATCCGAAGAACCCGGCCCTCCCGTCCGCGGCGCTGCTGGACTTCATCGGGCCGGCGCACGGGGCGGACGAGCTGCGGCTGCCGCAGCCGCCCATGCCCGAGGGCCACTCGGCGGACGTCCAGCCGTTCTCGGACCGTGAGCAGCTCTCGGACCTGGTGCAGCTGGCCGGGGGCGCGCCCCACGAGCAGCTCGAGCGGGGGCTGGGGAAGATCACCGCGCCGCCGGACCGGATGGAGCGGCTGAAGGGGCTGCTGCAGCGCGAGGCCCAGATGCTGGACCTGCTCGGACAGGTGACCTCGGATCTCCAGGAGATCCAGCGCCGCATGCGCGAGGAGCAGAAGGAAGGGCGGTACTAGTGGCGCCCGAAGCGGGCGGCGCGGACGGAAAGCTGCAGGTGAACCTGCAGCGCTGGGCGGACGGCAAGGCCACGCTCAAGGAGGTCCGCGGCTACACGGACGACCAGATCTACGCCGTCACCAGGACGGCGTGGTTCTACTACCACCAGGGCAAGCTGACCGAGGCGCGGACGCTCTTCCAGGGGCTGTTCGCGGTGGATCCCGGCAACGGCTACGTGGCGCGCGCGCTGGGGGTGGTGGAGTTCGCATCCGGGAACCGCGAGGGGGCGCTCGCCGCCTGGGACGTGGCCGTCAAGCTCGAGCCGGAAGATCCGGCCGGGTACGTGGGCCGGGCCGAGGTGAAGCTCGCCGCGGGGCAAAAGGGCTCCGCGGTGGAGGACCTGAAGCGCGCCCTGCAGCTTTCTCGGGGGGAACACCCCCTGAAACCCAAGGTTTCCGGCATGTTGGCGGCTCTCACGAAAAAATAAAAAATCCGCGCAACTCCGCCGCAGCCCGCCCGATAACTCCTGTAGAAAGCGGCCGGGGCTCTTCCCCAACCGTACATCCACGCAGCACCTGACCCGGAGGTCACCATGTCGTTCCTGAACAACGTCTCCAGCGCGCTGTCCAACCCCTTCGTTCGCCAGATCGCCGGTGGCGTGGCAGGCCTCGCCAAGGGCGCCCAGGGCGTGCAGGCGGTGGACAAGGGCTTCAAGATCTTCGACGAGCTCATGTCCGCGTTCGGCCAGGGCCCGGCCGCCAACCCCTCGACCGACGTGAACCAGCCCGCGGTGACGCTGCAGGATCCGCGTGACGTCCTGGGTGACCTCGGCCTCGACGGCGGCGCGCCCACCCAGCAGACGGCGCAGCAGACCACCCGCCGCACGGGCTCCACCCGGTCGGCTGCCACCGCGAGCGGCGCGCAGCACATGACCGCCGCCGAGGTGTTCGACGGCCTGAAGAGCGCCGGCCTCACCGCCCTGTCCAAGGACGAGCAGGCCATGCTGAACGAGCTGCAGAAGACCGACCCCGCCGGCGCCAAGCTGCAGGAGATGCAGCTGAAGATGCAGAAGCAGCAGCGCCTGTTCGAGGCCATCTCGAACATCCTGAAGATGATGGGCGAGACGCAGCGCGCCATCATCGCCAACATGCGCGCGTAGACGCGGTTTCCGCATCGTTGGTACAAGGCGGGTGCCCGGGGCTTCTCCGGGCGCCCGCTTTCATTTTTGCGAGAGGACCTCATGGCCAACCTGAAGCCGAGCGCCACGCTCAAGCAGCTGCTGGAACGGACGAAGCGGACGGATCCCTCGTCCCTGGTGCCGGCGGACCAGGTGGACCGCTTCCTGCGCGGGGAGGTCACCTTGCGGGATCTCAACGGCATCAGCGGCCCCGAGATGCTCGAGATGGCCGTGGTGGGTTACGAGATGTACAAGCAGGGCAAGTACAACGAGGCCCGCGTCATCTTCGAGGGGCTGGCCACGCTGGATCCCCACGAGGCCTACTTCGCCACGGCGCTCGGCTCCGTGTACCTCGCCGAGGAGAAGCTGGAGGACGCCGAGCGCTGCCTGGACGCCGCGCTGCGGCTGAACCCGGATGACCTCGGCGCGCACGTGAACCGCGGCGAGGTGTACCTGCGCCGGGGCAAGCTCGTGGAGGCGGCCACGGACTTCAAGCGGGTGCTGGAGCTGGATCCGCAGCAGAAGGATCCGCTCACGGCCCGTGCGCGCGTGCTGGCCCTGGCGGCCTTCGAGGCCATCAAGGAGGCCAAGAACGAGTTGGACAAGAAGAAGAGCCCGTGAGACCGCCGCCCGGCCCCGCGCGTGGCCGGACGCCGCGCGCGGAGGTGCACTACTTCCAGAAGGGCCAGCGGCGGCGCACGCCCCCGCTGGAGGCCCCGCGCGTGACCGCTCCCGAGCGCGCCGCCGCGGTTGCGCCGCCCTCGCCGCGGTCGGCCAGTCCCGTGCCGGGGGCCTCCTCGGCGCTGACGCTCCCGGAGCTGGAGCTGCCCTGGTTGGATCCCGCACCCCAGGGGCCGGGCAAGGCGGGACGCGCGAAGCGGCGCACCTCGGGCAACTTCCGGCGGCGGACCACGGAGGAGTTCAACGTGGAGGCCACCGCGCCGGCCCCCACGGTGGTGGAGTTGCTCGGCTCGGAGAACCCGCTGCAGCTGCTGAGGGCCCTCACGCCCGGGCAGCTCGCGGAGATGGCGGTGGCGGGGCACGGGCTGTTCGAGGCCGGGGCGCTGGAGTCCAGCCGGCGCGTCTTCGAGCTGATCGTGGCGCTGCAGCCGAGGGAGTCCTTCCCCTTCACCATGCTCGGGACGGTGTACCTGGCGCTGGAGCTCCCGGACCGGGCGCTCGCGCTCTTCGAGTCCGCGCTCGAGCTGGACAAGGGGGACGTGGCGGCGCGGGTGTACCGGGGGGAGCTGCGGCTCAGGCGCGGGAAGCTGCGCCACGCGGTGGCGGACCTCGAGCGCGCGGTGGAGGGGGCGGACCCGCAGGATCCCTTCATCCAGCGCGGACGCCGGCTGTTGCAGGAAGCGCGGCGGGCGCTGAAGGCCCGGCCCGTCCGCTAGTCCCGCTTGGGGGCGCGCGCGCTGTTGGCCGCGGCGGCTGCCCGGGGCTAGGCTTCGCGCCACTCCATGGAACAGGGCGCCAACTCCTTCATTTCCCGCTACTCGGACCTGGTCCTCGCCGTCGTCGTCGTGGCGATCGTGGGGATGATGATCGTCCCGCTGCCCACGGGGCTGCTGGACGTGCTGCTGACGTTGAACATCAGCATCTCGGTCATCCTGCTGCTCATCAGCCTGTACGTCCCGCACGCGCTGAAGCTGTCGTCGTTCCCCACGATGCTGCTCATCACCACCATGTTCCGGTTGGCGCTGACGGTGTCCACCACGCGGCTCATCCTGCTGACGGGTGACCCGGGCGAGGTGGTGGTGGCGTTCGGCAACTTCGTGGTGCAGGGCAACTTCGTGGTGGGCGCGGTGATCTTCCTGATCCTGGTGATCGTGAACTTCATCGTGATCTCCAAGGGCTCGGAGCGCGTGGCGGAGGTGGCCGCGCGCTTCACCCTGGACGCCATGCCCGGCAAGCAGATGTCGATCGACGCGGACCTGCGCAGCGGTGCGATCGACATGGAAGAGGGCAAGCGGAAGCGCCGAGACCTGGAGCGCGAGAGCACCCTCTTCGGCGCCATGGATGGCGCCATGAAGTTCGTGAAGGGGGATGCCATCGCCGGCATCATCATCACGGTCATCAACATCGTGGGGGGGCTCATCATCGGCGTGATGCAGCGCGGGATGGGCGT
>JBDLRJ010000259.1:0-15822 GCA_039800145.1 Pseudomonadota bacterium
AGGCGATCTCCAGGAACGCGCTCCAGCGGGTGGCGGCGTCCATGCCGGCGTTGACGTCCGGGCCGCGCACGGGGCCCAGCCCGGTGGCGAGGATGCACAGCCCCCGCACCAGCGCGAGCAGTCCCGCCGTCACCATGTACCGGGTGAAGCGCGGGGCGTCCCGCCACAGCAGCAGCAGCGCCACGGGCACGTACGCCATCACCCAGGCCACGTAGTTGAGCCGGTCCACCCACGGGACGTAGGGCACCACGTCCACCACCGCGTCCGGCAGGTGAGGGGCGGGCCGGGCCTCTGCCCCGAGCGCCATCCAGGTCATGGCGAGGAAGCACAGCCAACGGAAGAACAGGCTCCCCGCCGCGGCGGCGCCGTGGGACTTCAGCCCCGCGAGGCCCCGCGTGGACGCGCCCTCTCCGTGAAGCGACAGCGCGTCCACGCCTCGAACTCCGCCCCCGGGGCTACAGCGCCTGGAGGTACTCGACCAGGTCGTCCACCTCGGCGGAGGTGAGGGACGAGGTCGTGCCGTGCGCGTCCAGGTTCTTGTCCTTCAGGATGCGCTCCTTGAGCGTGGCCACGCTGCCGTCGTGGAGGTACGGCGCGGAGCGGCCGAGCCCGAGGAGCGACGGCGTGTTCAGCCCGCGCGAGAGGCGCACCTGGTCATCCGGCACGCGGCCGCTCACCACGAAGGTGCCCACGTTGGCCATCTTCTCGTTGGTGAAGGCCTCGCCGACGTGGCACTCCTGGCAGCCGGCCTTCTGGAACACCGCCTCGCCGCGGTGCTGCGCAGGCGTGGGGGCGGCGCCGCGGAAGGGGTTGTCCGGGGTGGGCATGGAGTCGATGAACGCGAGCAGCTGGCGCTCGCCGTCCACGCCGGGACCCGACCCGCCCATGCGCTGGCCGATGGTGTGCGACACGAAGGCGGTGAAGTCCGGGAACTCGCCGCCCCAGTGGTACGGCGCGGTCCTGGACAGCTTGCGCCCCGCCAGCATGGGCGTCTGGCGCGGCCCCTCGCTGAAGTTCCACGTGTGGCCGTCCTCGCGCCCATCCACGTGGCACGTGGCGCAGCTGATGCCCACCGCGTTCATGCGCGGATCGCGCGCGGAGAAGAACAGCTTGCGGCCGCGCACCGACTCCACGTCCAGGGTGTCCCCGGCCACGGTGATGGGCTTGCCCGGGGCGAGCACCTGCGCGCTCCCCGAGGTGACCGACTGGATGGGCACCAACTGGTGCTCGAATGCCGAGTAGACCCACGCCGTCTTCCCGTCCCGGGTCAGGGCGATGCCCGTGGGCCCCGCAGGGACCGGCACGGACTGGGTCACGGTGGCACCGGTGTTGGCCCCCACCCGCGCGTAGGCGGGCATCACCGACACGGAGTCACTCTCGCGGTTGACCACGAACAACCACTGCCCCGTGGCATCCACCGCGAGCGCCGTGGGGCCCTGGGGCGTGAGGGCGGGGTCCACGAGGAGGGTGGGCGGGGTGTCACCCCCCGGGGTGCACGTGGACACGGGATCCACGGCGGGCTCTCCATCCTCAGCGAGCGTGACGATGCCGGGCGCGGCCACGGAGCCGCCGCCGCCGCACGGTCCCCCCATGCCGCCGTAGCCCGGCGAACCGCCCGAGTTCCCGTCGCCGTCCAGCACCTGGTCCGAGGCCCACACGACAGGGGCGTAGGCGCGCTCTCCGTCCGGGGAGGCCGCCACCTCGAGCATGTTGCGCGACTGCACGGTGCCGCCCTTGGCGAACTCGGGGGGGAGCGTATTCCCCGGGTCGCCCGGCGTGGCGTTGGCCAGTGCCGAGAGGTTCTGGATCTCCTTCGTCACCGCGCGGGTCGAGAGGTTCACCTTGACGAGGTGGCCCTTGCGGCTGAGCGCGATGACCGCCTCGTTGCCCTTGATCACGGCGATCCCGCGCGGCTCGTCCCCGACCTTCACCTCCCAGAGGACCTTCAGCGAGCGGGTGTCCACCGCCATGAGCGACCCGGACTCCACCGAGTCCAGGGAGGCGGCGTTCACCACGAGCAGCGTCCTGCCGTCGTCCGACAGGGCGAGTCCCACCGGCTCCACGCCCACCGCGACGGTGGCCGCCGGCTGCTCCCAGCTGCCGCGCGTCACCACGGAGACCGTCCGGTCGCCCCGGTTGGCCACGTAGATCCGGTCGTCCGGGGCCACGAGCACCCGCTCCGGGTGAAGCCCCACCTTCACCTCGGCGATCTTCGCCTGGGCCTTCGCGTCCACGACGGACAGCGTCCCGTTGTCCGCGTCCACCGCGTAGACGAGCGCGTCGTCTCGCGACAAGGCGACGGAGCCGGAGCTGTTGACCCACGTGTTGGACGTTGCCGGTGAACAGGCCACGACGAACACAAGGGCGGCGGCGAGCAGCGGATGCACGATGCGCATGCGGAATCCCTCCCGGGGGTGCAGCGACGAAACCGGCCTTCGACTGCCCGTAGCCTAGCCAAGCAGGCGCAGGATGTCTTGCGGGGTGTCCACCACGTGTCGCGCGCCGGCCGCCCGGAGCTCCTCGGGGCGGAATCCCCACGTCACCCCCACCGGGACCATCCCCGCGCGCGCTCCCGTCTCCATGTCGATCCCGGTGTCTCCCACGAACAGGCACGCCTCGGGAGGCACCGCCAGGAGGGCGGCAATCTCCAGCGCCGCGCGGGGATCCGGCTTGCGGGGGACGCCGGGACGCTCGCCGAAGACGGGCCCCAGGCGGAACCGGGAGAACAGCCCCTCCACCATCCTGACCGTGGCCGGGTGGGGCTTGTTGGAGAGGACCGCCAACGCGTGGCCGCGGGCCTGCAACGCCTCGAGCAGCACCTCCACGCCGGGAAACGGGCGCGAACGGGTGAACATCTCTTCCGCGTAGAACGCCCGGTACGTGGCGAGCACCTCCGCCACCGCGACTGGGCTGCCCTCTCCCAGCGCGCGCGCGAGCAGGTTCTCTGCCCCTGCCCCCACGAACTGCCTGAATGCCGGGAGCGGGTGCGGGGATGCCCCGTGGTGGACCAGCGCGCGGTTCACCGCCGCGGCAATGTCCTCCACGGTGTCCGCGAGCGTGCCGTCCAGGTCGAAGATGAGGGCGCGGGGTGTCATGTCCGCAGACAGATAGCGCGGCAACCCGCGCGAGACACCGCGCAACCGCGCGTTGGCATCTGCCGACAATGTGGGCATAAGCCCCACCCAGCCATGCGAACTTACCTGCTCGCCCTCTCGATCTGCCTGGTGGCCGCCCCCGCGGTCGCCGCGCGTTGCCCCAATGACCTCCCCATCCTGTTCGTGGTCCAGGACAAGAGCGGCTCGATGAACTTCGTGCCGGATCCGAACGTGCCGGCGGATCCCACCAAGTGGGAGACCGCCACGGCGCTCGTGCCGCAGTTGGCCACGCAGTTCGCCAACCGGTTCCGCTTCGGTGTGCACATGTACCCGGGCGCTACCACGCAGTTCAACTGCACGGTGGGTGGCACCGTGAGCCCCGTCCCGTCCACCGCGGCGCAGGTGGCGACGGCCTACGCCACGCGGAACGCCGGAGGTGGAACGCCCACCGCGGTCAGCCTGGACGAGGCGCGGGGGTACCTCACCTCCCTCAACGATCCCGAGCCCAAGTACGTGCTGCTGATCACCGACGGCCTGCCCAACTGCAACCTGGGGCTGGACGCCACGTCCTGCACCGCGACCACGCCGGGCTGCGCCAACAACAGCTGCGGGCTCGGGGCCAAGGACTGCCTGGACGACGCGGACACGCGCGCAGCCGCCACGGCGCTGCGCAACGCCGGCATCAAGGTCTACGTCGTGGGCTTCGGCACCAGCGTGACCAGCGCCAACCAGAAGTCGGTGTTGGACGGAATTGCAGCGGCGGGCGGCACCGGGAGCGCGTACGTGGCGAACAGCCAGGCGGGGCTCTCGTCCGCGCTGAACGCCATCGGCTTCAACGCGGCCACGTGCTGCAAGGACGCCTGCACCGCGGGCGCCTCGCTGTGCACGGCCTCCGGGCAGCTGCAGACCTGCGCCATGGACGCGGCGCTCGGCTGCACCACCTGGACCACCTCGAACTGCCCGGCGCAGTCCACCTGCCAGGGCGGCAGCTGCGTGACCTGCCAGGACCAGTGCAACGCGGGCAGCACGCGCTGCATGGGCAACGGGGTGCAGTCCTGCCAGGTGGGGGCCAACGGCTGCACCGACTGGGGCCCTGCGCAGGCGTGCGCAGCGGGCGAGCTCTGCACGGGTGGGAGCTGCGGCACCTGCCAGACCTGCACCGAGGGCGAGCGCCGCTGCCAGGACACCTCCACGGAGCTCTGCACGCGCAACGCCGTCACGGGCTGCACGGCGTGGACGCCGTCCTCGTGCGCGGCGGGCACCTCGTGTGACAACGGCCGCTGCGCCGCGTGCAACACCGCCTGCACGGCGGGGGTGACGCGCTGCAACGGGAACGCCATCGAGTCCTGCGAGGCGGACGCGCAGGGCTGCACGGTGTGGGTGCAGTCGGCCACCTGCAGCGGGGCCTGCAACAACGGCCGCTGCGGCACCTGCAGCAACCCCTGCACCCTCGGCGCGAAGCGCTGCAACGGCGGCACCGCGGAGACGTGCGAGGCCAACAGCGCGGGCTGCGGCGAGTGGAAGGCCTCCCAGACGTGCGGTGCGGGCCAGGCCTGCGTGGCCGGCGCCTGCGCCTCGTGCCCCGCCACGTGCGAGGTGGGCGCGGTCCGCTGCGGCAACGGCGTGGTGGAGGAGTGCGCGGTGGGCGCCACGGGCTGCCCGGTGTGGCGCACCACGGGGGCCTGCGCGGACGGCTCGTCCTGCGCGGGCGGCGAGTGCCGCGTCCCCTGCACCTCGGAGGAGGGCAGCGTCTGCGGGACGGACGCGGTCTGCCAGCAGTTCGCGGAGGGCTACTACTGCGTGCCCAGCCGCGACCTCGGCACCGCCCCGGCCGTGAAGCCCGGCTGCGGCTGCACGGGTGCGGACGGCGGATCGCTGCTCGGGCTCGGCCTGGTGGCGCTCGCCCGTCTCCTGGGCCGGCGCCGGAGGTAGACGCCTTGCTCCACCGCGGGTGCCTGCAGGCGGACGCGCGGGACGCGGCCGCCTACCCCCGGTTGATGGGCGGCGAGAAGGCGGCGCTGCTCCTCACCGATCCGCCCTACTGCCTGCTCACCCGCAGGCGGAAGGGCGGGGACCTGAGGGATCCGCGCGCCCACAAGAAGATCGACCACGAGGCGGTGGTCCGCTTCGAGTCCGTCCGGGACTACCGCGCCTTCACCGCGGACTGGCTCCCGAAGGCGCTCGCGCAGCTGTCCCCCGGGGCCCCCGCGGTCATCTGGACGAACCTGCTGGGACGGGGGCCGATATTGGAAGTGGCCGCGGCCCACGGGTACGGCGTCCACGCCGGCGACTTCACCTGGGCCAAGCGCACCACGGACAAGAACGCCAACGAGTACCTGCTGCGCGTGTACGAGGTGGCGCTGGTGCTCCTCCAGGCGCCGCTCCCAGGGCTCTCCCCCGCGGACCCGCCGAGGTGCTGGAGCGCCGTGACGGCCTACGAGGAAGGAGAGGCGGCGGCCACGGGAGATCACCCCCACCACAAGCCGCTCGGGGCGCTGGAGGCCCTGGTCCGCCAGTACTCGCGGCCGGGGGACGTGGTGTTGGACGTCTTTGCAGGCTCCGGGAGCATCCGGGCCGCCGCGCTGCAGCTCGGGCGCAGGACGGCCTGCATGGAGCTGCGGCCCGAGTGGGCGCGCGCCGTCACCGCCCGGCTCGGGCGCCTGCCTCAGCCCGCGTAGAGATCCCAGGACAGCTTCGTCACCAGCGCCGTCACCACCGCGAGCACGACGCGCCGGACCACCGCGTCCCCGCCCCGGACGGCCAGGTGCGCGCCCAGGGAGCCGCCGGCGAACTGGGCCGCGGCCATGGGCAGCGCCACGGACCAGGCCACGTCACCGTGCGCGGCGAAGATCCCCACGGCGGCGAGGTTGCTCGCCACGTTCACCACCTTGGCGTCCGCGGAGGCATCCGTGAGCGAGCGGCCGAGCAGCGTCACCCACGCCACGATGAGGAACGTCCCGGTGCCGGGGCCGAAGAAGCCGTCGTAGGCACCGAGCAGCAGCGCCGCCGCCGGGGCTCCCCACGCCGCCCAGGAGACGGGGCTCCTCGGGCCGGTGTCCGACGGGCGCCGCAGCGCCACCACGGCCGCCGCGGCGAGCAGCAGCACGAGCACGAGCGGGCGCAGCACGGCCGGGGGCACGAGCAGGACGGCGCCGGCACCGGCGAGGCTGCCCACGAGCCCGAGCGGGAAGGTGCGCGCCGCGAGCCGGGCGTCGATCCGCTTCTCCCTCGCAAAGCGCCACAGGGCCGCGGCGCTGCCGAACACGCTCTGCCCCTTGTTGGTCCCCAGCGCGAGGTGCGGCGGCAGGCCGGCGGCGATGAGCGCGGGCAGCGTGAGGAGCCCACCTCCCCCCGCGATGGCATCCACGACACCGGCCAGGAAGGCGGCGAAGACCAGCAGTGCGTGCGCGAGCGGCGTGACGTCCACGGGCGCCCGGCGCTTACCCCACGCGGGGCGGCGTTGTCTCGGCGGGCGGAACCCGTTAGAGGACCGTCCATGGCACTGAAGCTTCGGCTGTACACGGATTTCGTCTGACCGTTCTGCTTCATCGCGGAGCAGAGCAGCCTGGTCAGGCTGCAAGACGAGTACGAGGTGGAGTTGGATTGGCGTGGGTTCGAACTGCACCCGGACACCCCTCCGGGCGGCATGGAGCTGCGGGAGAAGTTCGGACCGCGGATCGACGCCATGCAGGCACACCTGCGCCAGTTCGCGGCGGGCATGGGCGTGCACGAGATGCGGATGTCCTCGCGCTCTCCCAACACGCGCAAGGCGCTGGCCGTGGCGGAGTACGCGCGCGAGCAGGGGACGCTGGAGCGCTACCGGGTGCTCGCCATGGAGGCCCACTGGAAGCACGGGAAGGATCTCGAGTCCGAGGCGGACCTCAAGGCCGTGGCGGCGGAGTCCGGGTTGGACCCGGAGGCCGCCTGGGCGGCGGCGAGCTCCCCGGACTACCTGGGGCGCCTGGACGCGCTGCGGGCCGAGGCCGGCCGGATGGGCGTGAGCGGCATCCCCACCTTCTTCTTCGGCGAGGTGAAGGTCGTGGGCTGCCAGCCGTACGAGCAGCTGCGGCAGGTGGCCGAGTACGCCGGGGCGAAGCGGAAGGTGAAGGCGTGATCCGCCTCCATCCACGGCAGGGGCCACCGCCCGGCTCCACGCCGTTCGAGCAACTCGGTGGCGAGGCGGAGGTGTTCGCCCTGGCGGAGGCCTTCTACGACGCCATGGAGGCGCACGAGCCGGGGCTCACCGCGATCCACGAACGGGACGAGCAGGGGAAGGTCAGCCGCGGGGCGCGCGAACGGTTCGGACTCTTCCTCGTCGGCTGGCTGGGAGGTCCCCAGTCCTACATGGAGAAGCACGGCCACCCGCGGCTGCGGATGCGCCACGGACACCTCCCGGTGGACACCCGGATGCGGGACGCGTGGCTCGGCAGCATGGCGCGCGCCATGGACGCGCGCGGCATCACCGGGGCACTCCGCGGCACCCTCGAGGATCGCTTCGCCGCGGTGGCCGAGATGCTCCGCAACGTCCCTACCTGAGTCCCATGCCCCTCTCCCTGACCGACGCCCAGCAGTCCCTGCTCTTCCAGCTTTTTCCCTGGGCCCGCTCCCGCGCGACCCCCGAGGCCACCGCGCTGCAGGCGCTGTTCGACTCCGAGCAGTGGCGCCGGTGCGTTCCGGATCCCACCGGCGCGTTCCACCGCACGGCCCTCATGGAAGGGCCACTGCTGGCGCAGGAGTACGATCTCACGACGCACGCCCACTGGGACGCGTGGGAAATAGGCGCGGTGGTGGTGGATCCCCGCGGCACCATCCTCCTCAACCAGCGCTACGGCTTCCGCGCCGGGGACCAGGTGCTGAAGGCGGTGGCAGGCGCGCTCCGGGCGCGCTTCGCCCGGGGCAAGGTGGTGCGGATCCACGACGACGCATTCGCCGCGCTGCTTCCTCCTTCCGCCGAGGAGCCGCTGGACGGGGCCTTTGCATCCGAGCTCCCGCCGCTGCTGTCGGCGGCGGTGAAGGCCGTGCTGCCCGAGGACCGCGAGGCGCCGCCGACCCTGGACTTCACCGTGTCGCTCCTGCGGCTCAAGCTGAAGGCCCCGTCGCACTGGCAGGTGATCGGCCCGCTCGTGTGGGCCGAGTGCGAGCGTGCACACGTGCTGCAGCGCTCGGGCGCCGCGAGCGGGATCCAGGAGCGCTTCCTGGATCTCGCCGGCCCGGTTCCCCTCTCCCACCGCTGAAGCCCTGACCATGAGCGCCTCCCCCCACCCTGCCGAGGCGCTGACGCGGCAGGAGAAGATCTTCACGCTGGTCGGCACCCTCCTGGGCCTGTTCCTCGCGGCGTTGGACCAGACCATCGTCTCCACCGCGGGGCCGGCCATGCAGAGGGATCTGCAGATCGAACCGTCGCTCTACGCGTGGATCACCACCAGCTACCTCGTGTCCAGCACGGTGATGCTCCCCATCTACGGGAAGCTCTCGGACGCGCTGGGGCGGAAGCGGGTGCTGGTGGCGGGCATCGTCATCTTCCTGCTCGGCTCCCTGCTGTGCGGCGTGTCGCAGAGCACCGTGCAGCTCATCCTGTTCAGGGCGGTGCAGGGGCTCGGCTCCGCGTCGCTGTTCACCAGCGCCTTCGCGGTGGTGGCGGACCTGTTCCCCCCGAGCGAACGCGGGAAGTACCAGGGCATCTTCGGCGCGGCGTTCGGCCTGTCCTCGGTGGTGGGACCGCTCGCGGGCGGGTTCATCACCGATCACTTCGGCTGGCACTGGGTGTTCTTCGTCAACCTTCCCATCGGCGCGCTCGCGCTCTTCTTCATCACCACGCGGATGCCTCCGCTGCAGCGGCCCGGCGTGAAGCTGTCTCTGGACGTGGCCGGCGTGCTCGCGCTGGCGCTCTTCACCGTGCCGCTGCTGCTCGCGCTGTCGCTGGGGCGGACGGAGGTTCGACCGGGAGAGACGGGCTTCCCCTGGGGCTCGCCGCAGGTGGTGGGGATGTTCGTGGCGTCGGCCGTGGGGCTGCTCGCCTTCATCGCCGCGGAGAAGCGCGCGAAGGATCCCATCCTGGACCTGGGCCTGTTCGAGAACCGCGTCTTCACCACGGGCAACGTGGCGTCGTTCTTCGGCGGGGCAGCGTTCCTGAGCGCCATCGTCTTCCTGCCGCTCTTCATGGTGAACGTGGTGGGGCTGAACGCGGCGAGCTCCGGGCTCACGCTGACGCCGCTCACCGTGGGCGTCATCGCCGGGAACGTGGGCGCGGGGCAGCTGGTGTCCCGCATGGGCCGCTACAAGCCCATGATGGTGGGCGCCCTGCTGGTGCTGTGCGGGGCCTTCGCGCTGATGGGCTTCACCCTGGGACCGGACTCCACCCAGGGTGAGGTGGGCTGGAAGATGGTGCTCGTGGGGCTGGGGCTCGGGCCCACCATCCCGCTCTACACGCTCGCCATCCAGAACGCGGTGCCGCTCGAGCGCGTGGGCGTGGCCACCTCGGCTGCCTCGTTCTTCCGCCAGATGGGCAGCACCATGGGCGTGGCGGTGCTGGGCACCGTGTTCGGCGCGGCGCTGGGGGCCGGCATGCAGGTGCAACTGCGCGAGGCCACGGAAGGAATGGACCCCGCGCTCAGGGCGCAGTTTGCCGAGCGGATGGACGACAGCAGGACGCAGGCCCCTGCGGGTGAGGGGGCACCGGGGGCCAGCGCGCCCAGCCTGGACGCGGCACGCGAGAAGATCCGGAGGGCGTTCGACGCGCGGCGTTCCGCGGTCCAGGGGCAGGTGCAGGCGTTGGCCGGGCTGGCGCAGGCGGAGCAGGCCGCGCTGTCCGCCGTGGACCGGGTGGACCGCGCGCGCAAGCAGGCGTTCGCCGAGGCGGTGGCGCAGATCTACCGGTACGCGCTGGGGCTCGCGGTGCTGGCGCTGCTGGCCACGCTGGCCATCCCCGCACTGCCGCTCCGGCGCACCCAGGCGCCCGCTGCTGCACCGCCCATGGAGTAGCGGGCCGAGGTGGTGTAGGAGGGCCGCCATGCGTACCTCCCTGCTCTCCGCCTTCGCCGCCGCGTCCCTGCTGGGCTGTGGCATTCCCGCCCGCGACAACCTCCCCGGGGACGCCGGGCGCCTCGTCGTGTGCCCCACGGGTGCAGACGTGATCCCGGTCACCGTCGTGGACGCCAACGGGACGGCCATCGAGGGGGCCACCGTGAAGGCCACGCACGTCACTTCCGGCGAGTCGCTGGAGGGGACGACCAGCGCCCAGGGCCGTTCCACCGCGGTCACCTCCGAGCTCGGAACGGGCACGGTCCGGGTGACGGCCGCCTTCGGCGAGCGCGTCTCCAACGTGGCCGAGGTGACGTGGGTGTGCGGCGAGTGCAACTGCAGCGGCACCCCGTCGCAGGTGACCCTGGCCATCCCGTAAGGGCCCATGTCCCGGCTGGAGCAGGAGCTCGCGCGAAGCCTCGCTGAACTGCGCGAGCGGTACCTCGAGGGCAGCCGGCGGCTCCCGTCCGGCCTGCTCGCCGCGCTCGAGGCAGACGCGCGCGCCGGTGCACGGGCACTGGCAAAGCAGCTGCGCGAACGCCAGCGCGCCAACCGCGCCGAGGGGCAGCGGCTCCGCAACCTCCTTCGCTTCGAGGAGGAGCTCTGGGAGGCAGGCCACCTGCACGTGGCGGGCGTGGACGAGGCAGGGATGGCGCCCCTCGCAGGCCCCGTGGTGGCCGCCGCCGTCATCCTCCCGAGGGGCTACCGCCTCAAGGATCTCGACGACTCGAAGAAGATCCTGGACGCGGCGCGCCGCGAGTCGCTCGCGGCGGAGGTGAAGGCGAACGCGGTCTCGTGGGCCGTGGGAATCGCCGAGGTCGAGGAGATTGATCGCCTGAACATCTACCACGCGGGGCTGCTCGCCATGTCCCGCGCGGTGAACGGGCTCTCGCGGCGGCCGGACTACGTGCTCGTGGACGCGCGCACGGTGCCCGAGTGCCCTGCCCCACAGCGCGGCATCATCCAGGGAGACGCGCTCTCGCTGTCCATTGCCGCCGCCTCCGTGGTGGCGAAGACGACGCGGGACGCGCTCATGGCGAAGCTGGACGCGGAGTACCCCGGCTATGGGCTCGCGGCCCACAAGGGCTACCCCACGCCGCAGCACTTCAAGGCGCTCAAGGCGCTGGGGGCGAGCCCCATCCACCGGCGCAGCTTCGGCCCGGTGAAGGAGGCGCTGGGGCTGTTGCCGGTGCAGCAGGCCCTTTTCGACGCGCCGGCACCGCGAGAGCCGAACGACTGAGCGGCTACTCCTCGTCCTGCCTCAGCGCGGCGAGCACGGAGAGATCCTCCAGCGTGCTGGTGTCCTGGCGGGACTCGTTGCCCGCGGCCACGTCCCGGAGCAGCCGCCGCATGATCTTCCCGGAGCGCGTCTTGGGCAGCGCGTCTGCGAACCGCACGTCGTCCGGCCGGGCAATGGCGCCGATCTCCCGCGCCACGTGCGCCTGCAGCTCCGTCTTGAGCGCGGGGCTCGCCACCACGTCCCGCTTCAGCGTGACGAACGCCACCAGCGCCGTGCCCTTGAGCTCGTCCGGGCGTCCCACCACCGCGGCCTCCGCCACGTTGGCGTGGCTCACGAGCGCGCTCTCCACCTCCGCGGTGCCGAGCCGGTGGCCGGCCACGTTCACCACGTCGTCCACGCGGCCCATCACCCAGAGGTAGCCCTGCTCGTCCAGGCGCGCGCCGTCGCCCGTGAAATACAGGCCGGGCTGTTCCGAGAAGTAGGTCTTCACGTACCGCTCCGGGTCTCCCCAGACGGTGCGCAGCATGGAGGGCCACGGGCGCGTGATGAAGAGCAGCCCGCCCTGCCCGCGGGGGACTTCACGCCCCTGGCGATCCAGCACGCGCGCGTGGATGCCCGGCAGCGGAAGCGTGGCAGAGCCCGGGCGCGTGGGCGTGGCCCCGGGCAGCGGCGAGACCATGATGGCCCCCGTCTCCGTCTGCCACCAGGTGTCCACCACCGGGCAGCGGCCACCGCCGATGGTGTCGCGGTACCACATCCACGCCTCCGGGTTGATGGGCTCGCCCACGCTGCCGAGCAGGCGCAGCGACGTGAGATCGTGCGCGCGCGGGTACGCCTCCCCGAGCCGCATGAAGGCCCGGATGGCCGTGGGGGCCGTGTAGAAGATGGTCACCTTGTGCCGGGCGATCATCTCCCAGAAGCGGTCCGGCCTCGGGTGCGTGGGCGCCCCCTCGTACAGCACGGTGGTGACGCCGTTGAGCAGCGGCCCGTACACCACGTAGCTGTGGCCGGTCACCCAGCCCACGTCGGCGGTGCACCAGTAGACGTCCCCGTCTCTCAGGTCGAACACCCAGCGGGTGGTGAGTGACACGTTCACGCCGTAGCCGCCCGTGGTGTGCAGCACGCCCTTGGGCTTCCCGGTGCTGCCGGAGGTGTAGAGGATGAAGAGCGGGTGCTCCGAGTCCACCCATTCGGGCTCGCACCCGTCAGGCTGGCCGGACACCAGCGCCTCCCACGACACCTCCCGCTCGGCCAACTCGAGCCGAGCCCCGGTGCGCCCGAGCACCACCACCGTCTCGAGCGTGGTGCAGTGCGGCACGGCGGCGTCCACGTTGGCCTTCAGCGGGACGAGTGCCCCCTTGCGCCAGCCCGCGTCCGCGGTCACCAGCACGCGCGCGCCGGCGTCGTTCATCCGGTCCCGGAGCGCCTCGGCGCTGAAGCCGCCGAACACCACCGAGTGCACGGCGCCGATGCGCGCGCAGGCGAGCATGGCAATGGCCGCCTCCGCCACGAGCGGGAGGTAGATGCCCACGCGGTCCCCCGGCTTCACCCCCAGCGCGCGCAGGCCGTTGGCGAACCGGCACACCTCTGCGTGCAGCTCGCGGAAGGTGTAGCGGCGCACCTCGCCGGGCTCGCCCTCGGAGATGAGCGCCACCTGGTCCCCGCGCGTGCCGAGGTGCCGGTCCAGGCAGTTCCAGGACAGGTTGAGCCTGCCGCCCACGAACCAGCGCGCGTGCGGCGCGCTCCAGTCCAGCACCTTCGTGAAAGGCTCCTTCCACGAGAGCTCCTCGCGGCCGCGCGCGCCCCAGTAGCTCTCGGGATCCGCGTCCGCCTGCGCGCACAACGCCCGGTAGGCCTCGAGCGAGCCGACGTGTGCCCGCGCCGAGAACTCGGGAGAGGGCGGGAAGAGGCGGCGCTCGGAGAGGACGGAGTGGATCTCGGCCATGGTGGGCTCCTCGGGAAGAGGGCGGCATCCTGTCCGCAACGCCACGCCTGCCGCAACGCATGGCAGCCAACCCCTGCGGCGAGGGGCCCACTGCGTGTAGGGTGGCCGACCGAACGTGCGCCTGCTGCTCATCCTCCTCGCCGCCGGGCTGGCGGTCCTGCTCCGGGAAGTCGGCCGGGGCCTGCTCGCGTGGGCGCTGGGGCTGCGCGTGCAGCGCGTGGGGGTGGGCTTCGGCCCGCCCATGTTCACGCTGGAGATGGCGGGGCGCACCTGGGTGCTGGGCGCGTTTCCCTTCGGGGGCAGCGTGGAGGTGGCGGGGATGGATCCGCTCGCCGAGGAGGAGCAGGCGGGAGATCTCCGCCGCGTGGCGCCGTGGCGCCGCTGGGTGCTGCTCGCCTCGGGGCCGGTGCTCAGCCTGCTGACCGCGTGGGCGCTGCTCGTGACGTTGTACGCCACCGGGACGCACGCCCCCGTCGGGCTCACCGTGGGCACCGTCCAGCCGGGCTCCGAGGCAGCGCGCGCGGGCATCCGGCCCGGGGATGCCGTGGTGAGCGTGGAGGGCCAGCCCCTCACCCACTGGGGCGCGCTCGTGGACCGGGTCCGGACCGCCGCCGCACAGCCGCTCCACCTCATCCTCCACCGGGACGGGGAGCTCCTGTCGCTCGTGGTGACGCCGCGCCCGGACGATTCAGGCGGGGGAAGGCTCGGCATCTCCCAGCGCTACGAGCACCGGGACTTCCCGCTCCCCGAGGCGGCCGCGCTCGCGTGGGCACACCTGGGGCGGACCGCGTCGGACGGCATCCACGCCCTCTTCCCCGAGGCGCGCCCCGCCCTGCCCTCCCGCCTCGTGCACAAGGCTGCCGAGGCCTTCACGACCGGCGGTGACGCCTTCCTGCGGCTGCTCGCGGGCATCTGCACCGCGCTCGGGCTGCTGCACCTCGTGCCCGTGCCTCCGCTGGACGCAGGGCGCGCGCTGCTGGTCCTCGCGCGGCCCCGGTTGAAGCCCACGGCGGAGGCGTGGCTCACCGCGCTCGGGACCGTCTCGCTGCTCGCCGTGCTCGTGGCCTCGGCGCTGGACTGAGCTTCCAGGACGAGACGGACCCGCGCGGCACGCTGCGCCGCCCGGGTCCGGGACTCGTTCGCTGGGCCCGGGGCGGCCTAGAAGCCGCAGCCGCCCTGGTCCGTCGGCTTGGCAATGAACGACTGCCCCGGCAGGCACACCACGGAGAGGATGCACTGGGCTTGCCCGCCCACCTTGTACTTGCAGTACGTGGTGATGCCGGCATCCGGGTTCTGCGGGCACTCGGTCCCGCTGGGGGCGTTGCACATGCAGGTGCGGCCGATGCACGTCCCGCCGTCGATCATCTGGGACGGGTTGTTGCAGCCGTAGGTGCCGCCGGTGCAGTCGGAGTCGTTGGTGCAGGTGCGCACGTTGCCCTGGTCGTCCGTGATCCGCAGCGTGCTGTCCAGGGCGCAGATGCCGCCGTCGTTGCCCACCGAGCAGTCGGCGTCCGTGTTGCAGCGGCTCGGGCCGTCCACCATGTCCACCGGGATGGCGGTGGCGAACCAGTTGGACGGGCACATGCGTTGATCCCTGGGGATGCCGCCGTCGTCGAAGCGCGGATCGTTGAACGTGGCGATGCCGCAGATGGACTGGGGCTCGCCGGCGGAGTTGGGGCCGGCCTGAACGCAGAGGTTCGGCAGCGGCGACTGCGAGGCGAACGCGGGCAGCTGGCAGTCCTCGTTCTTCTCGCACGCGTAGCAGTAGGGCGGGTTGGGCGCGCGGTAGCAGCCGATGGCGTCCGGCGTGGTCCCGGCCGGGGCAGGATCCTGCGCGCCGTCGCCGTTGCGGTCCTCGTTGTTGCACAGGTGGGTGGCCGGGCAGGCAATGCGCGCCCCGCCGAGTTCCACGCAGCTCTGGCGCTCGCAGGTGCGGGTGCCGTTGGACTTCTGCTCGCACTTGTTGCCGGGCTTGCAGTCGTTGAACGACTGGCCCGTCATGGGATCCACGCCGAGCCGGCAGTCGTCCAGGCAGCTGAAGCTCGCGCGGTCGCAGTAGCCCAGGTTGAGGCTCTCGGCCGGCTGGTCCGGGCACTCCTGCGTGTCCATGCACTCGCCGTTGGGGCGGCAGCGCTTGAGGGACGGGCCGTTCTTCCCGGCCTCCTCGGCACACTTCAGCTTCTGCCGGCCGTCCGCGAACGTGCCGCCGTAGCTGCAGTCCGAGTCACTGCTGCACGGCGGGCGGCAGCGGCCGGCCCCGAAGTACGGGGAGGTGGCGTCGATGGCGTCCGCGTCCACCCAGCAGGACTTGGAGGGGCCGCACGAGGGGACGGTCTCCCGCACGTTCGGATCGAAGTTCCAGCGGCACCGCTGCTCGCAGAGGCACGCGGAGACGTTGCACACGGAGCCGCCGGGGCAGTCCGCGTCCTTGGCGCAGCCCACCGCGCCGCAGCTGCCGGACTGCGGCACGCACGCGCCGGTGCCGTCGTTCACCATGCCGCAGCCGCAGGTGGGGCCGTTCT
>JBDLRJ010000260.1:0-10549 GCA_039800145.1 Pseudomonadota bacterium
GGCGTCGTCCTTCTCGTAGAGGAACTCGAAGCGCTTGTCCCCGAAGAGATCCATGAAGCGGGGCACCACCGCCATCCCGCTGAGCGCGCCGCTGTCCAGCTTGTTCAGGTTGAGCTTCTCCTCTTCGTCCTGGATCTGCGCGAGGAAGCAGCCGTTGAACCCGCCGAACGAGCGCGTCTTCATCTCGCCGGCCAGCTCCGGGAACTCGTCGTCGAAAGCGAACTTGGTGGAGCTGCCGGACTTCGGCTTCGACTCCGTCCCATCGTCGCTGGCCACCAGTCCCTGGAGCATCTGGCAGTCCACGCGGGCCATCTTCCACAGCTGCAGCGCCAGGCCGCCGCCGCCCATCCCCGGCATGCCGCCTCCGCCCATCAGCTGCGACAGGTCCGCCTGGCCGATGCCCGCCTGCTGCAGCAGCGGCGCCACCGCCGGGTTGCTTGCGAGCGACCCCAGGTTGATCCCGCCGAGCGGCGCCTGGTCCAGCTGCTTCTGGAAGCGCATGAGCAGCCGCGAGAGACCGATGGCGGAACGCGCCAGGTAGTAGGCCCGCACCTCGTCCCGCTGGTTGGCGGCGAGCTGCAGGTCCACGCGCGTGGTGTAGGCGAAGTCCACCGCCAGCGCCGTGAGGATGGCAATGGAGATGACGGCGATGAGCAGCGCCACGCCGCGCTCGGACCGTCTGCCGCGCCTGCGCGCGGGGCTGGGAAAGCGGAGCGCCATCAGAACCTCGGCATCTCCGTGTTGAGGGCAATGCGCGTCTGGGTGACGTAGCGGATCTCCTTGCCCGCCTCGTCCAGGAGCACCACCGTGATCTTCACGCGCGTGGGGAGGATGGACTTGCGCTCGGTGCGGCGCGTGTCCCACTCGTCGTCCCACTCCTTCTTGTCCGAGTCCCAGTAGGCGAACTCCACCGCCTTCACGCCCTCCACCAGCACGTCCTTGGTGCCGCCCCGGTCCATCCGGTCTTCGCCGAAGAGGTTGGGGTTGGCCCGGCGGACGAGATCCCTCCGCCCGCGCGCGGAGGCGTCCGGCGAGGACTCCACCCGGTACTCCAGCACCACCTGGTCCGACTCCCTGGCGTCCGTGTAGAGCCGCTGGTGGGCGAGGCTGCTGAAGAGCAGCTTGTCCCGCTCGCCCACGAAGTTGGTGGGGCGCTCGGCCTGGTCGCGGTAGCGCCGGTTGTCGTACCGGTCCGACACGAAGGCGGCGCCCACCTCGCGCACCATGCGGGCCATGGCGGCGCGCAGCATCCGGTGGCGCTCAGCCTCGCCCTCCACCACCTCGCGCGCCTTGAGGCTGGTGTTGAACGCGGTCACGGTGAGCGCGCCCATCATGGCGGTGATGGCCACGGCGATCATGACCTCCATGAGCGTGAAGCCGCGCGGGGTGCGCCTCATGGAGATCTCCCCGAGTTGCCCACGCCCGGCAGGATGGGGGCCACGCGGCCGGGCCCCATGCCGGGGAGGATGCCGCCGCGCTGCGGCGCGCCGATGCCGGGCGGGATGGCCCCGGGCATGCCGCCCATGCCCGGCGTGGGCCCGCCGACGAGCGGCACGCCGTCCACGTCGCAGAAGGCCTGGGGATTGCCGGGACAGGCAGAGGGGACGCCGCGCGGGGGCGAGCCGTCCGGGCGGCGGAAGCCCTGCTGGCCCTGGGCCGCGGCCGCGGCGGCCGCCTGCGCGGTGCCGTTGCGGTCCGAGCCCGGGCCGAGCGACACGACGTGCGTCACCACGTCCACGTTCTCCACGTTCTTGCCGTCCTTCCAGCTCACCGTGAGGTGCACCTCGCGGACGGACTTGCCCACCTGGTCCAGCATCTGCTGCATCTGCTGTCCCACCATGCCCGCGAGCGGACCGGCCGCCATGGCCGCCGCGCCTCCCGCCGCCGGGCCGCCGCTGCCGCCGCCCTTGCCGCCTCCGCCGAAGAGCGCGGACAGACCCGTGCTCGATCCGTCCAGCGGCAGGTTGAACAGCGCCGCCATGAACTGCTGGGGATCCACCCCGGAGGTGCGCGGGGCGAGGATGCGCGCTCGCCACTTGTAGGACGGCCAGCCGTCGTCCGCGAAGTCGCCGGACTGCTCGTCGTCGTCCGCCTGGAAGCCCTTGTCGAAGAGCTCCTGCTCGAGGTCCGTCATCTTGGACCGCGCGAGCAGCGTCGCCACCGTGAGGCGCTTGGTGTAGGCGTGGTTGGAGAGCGCGCCGCTGTTGAGGTCGAAGATGGCCATGAGGGCCAGCCCCAGGATGGCCATGGCCACCAGGACCTCGAGCAGGGTGAAGCCACGCGCATGCCGGCTCATGTGCGGGGGACCTCCAGGTCCCTCGGTTCCACGGTCACCTTCCCGGTGAGCGGGGACACCACCAGGGTCCACACGTTGTCCCCCTGCCGGAGCTTCACGTGGGCGAACTCGGTGAAGCCCTGCGGGAAGAAGTGGAGGTAGGCGAGCCCCGAGTCCGTGGGCTCGCGCTGGTGGCGCGTCCACACGGTGGCCCGCACGCCCGCGGGCAGCGTCTTGCGGCCCATGGACTCCGAGCTGAAGCTGCTGAAGGCGGCCGCGGCCTCCACCCGGGTAGCCTCCGCGTCCATGAGGTCCGACAGCGCGTTGCCGGAGCTGCGCTTCTCCCGCGGGCCGTTGTCCCGCGCCTCGTTCGCCTTCTCCAACGCCCGCTCGCGGTCCCGGTCCGTGGTGACGTTGCCCTTGGCGCACTCGGCCCAGTAGGTGACGCGCGCCTCCTCGTCCCGCGCCTTGCCGAGGTCGAACACCAGCCGGCACGTCTTCCCGGCCAGGTTCGCCGTGTCGTAGAGCGTGCGGACGGTGCCGGCCAGCTCCCCGGCGGCGCTCTTGGCCGCCGCCCCCGTCAGGGCGCCCACGCCCATCACCGCGGCGGAGAAGAGCACCCCGGCGATCACCAGGGCGATCATCATCTCCACCAGGGTGATCCCTCCCACCGCGCGCACCCGTGCCGCGGGGCGGTGCGCCCGGGCGCGGCCCGGTGGGGCAGGGGAGGGACGGGGCACGGTGAGACCTACTTCTTCGCCCCGTCGGCGTCCTTGCTGCTGAGGTCCATGTCCGGCCCCTCGCCGCCGGCCTGGCCGTCCGCGCCGTAGCTGGTGAGGACCGGCTTGTTGCCCTCGAGCAGGTACACGTACTCGCGGTCCCACGGGTCCAGGGGCATCTTCTCGAGGTACTGCTTCTCCACGAGCGCCTTCAGCCCCGCGCCCGTGTCCGGGTACTTGCCGTGGCGCGTCTGGTACATCTTCAGCGCGTTCTCGATGTTCTTGAAGTCCAGCCGCGCGCGGTCCTGCTTGGCCTCGTTGAGCCGCGGGATCACCGCCACGCCCACGGCGGCCATGATGAGGCCCAGGATGGTGATCACCACCATGATCTCCACGAGCGTCATGCCGGCTTCACGGCGCTGGCGCCGGCGGCGGAGGGAAGAGGTCAGGGAGTCCGGGTTCACGTGTGCTGCTCCTTTCAAGGAAGGGTTCCGTAGAGGGACAGCCCCACGCCGAGCAGCGTGGCGCCCACCCCCACCATGGCGGCGAGCGCGCCGCGTTGGAGCCAGGCGTCCCAGGGGCTGTCCAGTGTGCGCGCGGGGCGGATCATGGCTTCACCGGATGGAGGAGTTGATCTGCAGGATCGGCATGAGGATGGAGAACGCCACGAAGGCGATGATGCTTCCCATCAGGATCGTCACCACCGGCTCGAGCAGGCTGGTGAGCGCCGTGATGCGGATGTTCACCTGCTGCTCGTAGCTGTCCGCCACGGACACGAGCATGTCCTCGAGCTGGCCGCTTTTCTCCCCGATGGCGACCATGTGGTAGACGAGCGGCGGGAATTCCCCGGAGCGGCGCAGCGGCGCGGAGAAGCTCTCGCCCTCGCGCACCGCGTCCCGCGCGTTCTCCACCACGCCGGCGAGCACCGAGTTGGTGACCACGTTGCGGACGATGTCCATGGCGGTCAGCAGCGGGACGCCGCTCTTGAGCAGCGTGGCCAGCGTGCGGGCGAAGCGGGAGATGGCGAGCATCCGCACGAGGCTCCCGAAGACCGGCATCTTCAGCACCTGGCGGTCCCACGTGGGACGCCCGGCCTCGCTCCGCGTCCACGCCACGAAGGCCACCACCGCCCCCACGAGCGCGGGCAGCAGGACGAACCACCAGTCCGCGAGCATGTTGGAGCTCCAGATGAGGAGCTGGGTGGTCCACGGCAGCGTGGCCTTCATGGTGTCGAAGATCTTGGTGACCTTGGGCACCACCACCGCCATGAGCAGCGTGAGGATGCCGCCGCCCATCACCGCCATGATGGCCGGGTAGGCGAGCGTGCCGATCACCTTCTGCTGAAGCCGTGACTGGCTCTCGGTGAAGTCCGCGAGCCGCAGCAGCACCGCGTCCAGCGCGCCCGAGTGCTCGCCCGCCCGGATCATGTTCACGTACAGCGAGCCGAAGATCTTCTGGTGCTGCTGCAGCGCGTCCGCGAGCGAGCTGCCCTCGTTCACCCGCTGCTTCACGTCCGAGACGACCCGCTTGAGCCGCTCCTTCTCTATCTGGTCCACGAGCGCTGTGAGCGCCTCCACGAGCGTCACGCCCGCCCCCAGCAGCGTGGCCAGCTGCCGCGTGGTGATGGCGATGTCGTCCGTGGTCACGCGCCCGCCCGCGAGCTTCCGCAGGTCCACGTCCTGGCCGCGCGCCCCCTGGGCCGCTGCACCGCGCGCGTTCCCCTTGCCGCCGCGGGCCCCGGGGGACGGCCGCGCGTCCTCCGTGCCCACCACCTCGGTGAGGAACAGGCCGTCCTTGCGCAGCGCGGCGCGGAGCCCCTTGGGAGAGTCCGCCTCCCTGAGCCCCGAGACCTGCTTGCCGGCGCCGTTCAGCGCCCTGTAGTCGAAGACGGGCATGGCGGGCCTACAGGTCCTCCTGCGTCACGGTGAGCACCTCGGCGATGGTGGTCTCCCCGAGCATCACCTTGCGGCCGCCGTCATCCAGCAGCGTGCGCATGCCGCGCTGCAGCGCGCTCTTCTTAATGGTGCCGCTGTCCACGTTCTTGAGCACCAGCTGGCGCACCTCGTCGTCCACCAGCAGCAGCTCGTAGATGCCCGTTCGGCCGCGGTAGCCCAGCCGGTTGCAGGCCGCGCAGCCGTTGGCCTTGTACACGTGCGGGACGCCCGCCCGCTCGAGCGCGTCCGGCGGCAGGGTGATCTCCGCCAGCTCCTCCGCCGTGGGGCGGTAGGGCGTGCGGCAGTCCTGGCAGAGCCTGCGCACGAGCCGCTGCGCCAGGATCCCCGTCAGGGAGGAGGCCACGAGGAACGGCTCCACGCCCATGTCCACGAGCCGCGTCACCGCGCCGGCCGCGTCGTTGGTGTGGACCGTGCTGAACACCAGGTGGCCGGTGAGGGACGCCTGGATGGCGATCTCCGCCGTCTCCTTGTCGCGGATCTCGCCCACCATGATGACGTCCGGGTCCTGCCGGAGGAACGAGCGAAGGCCCGAGGCGAAGGTGAGGCCGATCTTAGGGCTGATGGCCATCTGCCCAATGCCCTTGAGCTGGTACTCCACCGGGTCTTCGACCGTGAGGATGTTGAGGTCCGGGGTGTTGATGCGGCTGAGCGCGCCGTAGAGCGTGGTCGTCTTGCCGGAGCCCGTGGGGCCCGTCACGAGGATGATGCCGTGCGGCCGCCGGATGAGCGCGTCCACGCCGGCGAGCGTCCCCGCCGCCATGCCGATCTCGCCCAGGTCCAGCAGCGTGGCGTTCTTGTCCAGCAGCCGCATGACGATCCGCTCGCCGTGCGTGGTGGGGATGGTGGAGACGCGGATGTCGATGTCGCGGCCCGCGAGCTTGATGCGGATGCGGCCGTCCTGCGGGAGCCGCTTCTCCGCGATGTTCAGCTGCGCCATGATCTTCATGCGGCTGACGATGGAGTTCTGGTACCGCTTGGGCGGCTTGATGATCTCCTGCAGCACGCCGTCCACCCGGAACCGGACGATCAGCTCCCGGTCCATGGGCTCCACGTGGATGTCGGACGCGCGCTCCTTGGCGGCGCGGAACAGCAGCGAGTTGACCAGCCGGATGACCGGTGCCTCGTCGTCCGTGTCCAGGAGATCCCGGGGCTCCTCGAGCTCGTGCGCGAGGCTGTCCAGGTCCTGCGCCTCCATGTCCTCCACGAGCTGCTCGGCCTCGTTGACCGCACGGTCGTACACGCCGTTGATGGCGTCCACGATGGTGCTGGCCAGCGCCACCTGCGGCAGCACCGCCTGGCCCAGCAGCATCCGCGCGTGGTCCAGGGCAGGGGTGTCCAGCGGGTCCGCCACCGCCACCTGGACGCCCTCGTCCGTCTTGCGCAGCGGCAGCACGCGGGCCTGCTTGGCGAAGTTGATGGGCACCCGCTTCACCAGGTCCCCGTCCACCTCGTCCGGGATGATCCGCGCCACGTACGGGAGATCCAGCTGCGCGGCGAGCGCCTTCGCCACGTCCTCCTCGCCCACGAACTTCAGCAGCACCAGCACCTCGCCGATGCGGCCGCCCTTCTCCGGCTGCTGCCGCAGCGCCTCGGCGAGCTTCTCCTGCGAGAGCCCCGCGGTGAGGCAGAGGATCTCCCCGAGCGGACGGCCCCAAAGCCGCAGCGGCGCCACGGCCACCACCTGGGTTCGCTCGGTGTCGGGCGCCCGCGCCGGGAGCGGGGGCGGGAGGGGGGAGGCCGCGTCGCTCATGGGGCGTCCGCACCGTCCTGGGGCTGGGCCCGCAGCCGGTCGTCCGCGTCCGGCTCGCGCACGGTGGCGCCCTCTCCGGCCACCTTGCCGGAGGCGGGTTGAACGTCCTTGCCGTCACCTGCCTCGCCGCGCGGCGTGGCCGCCGGCTCCTTCGGCTGGATCAGCTTCTGGGAGCCGTCCCCGGGGCCGCCGTTCTCGAGCCGGTTCTGTTCGCGCAGGATCACCTGGTTGAGGCGCGCCAGGGGCCCCGCCTTCCGCGAGAAGTCGATGGCCACCTCGTAGTTCGGAACGCTGCCGTAGAACTGCTCCACGAAGGCCTGCCGCTCGTTCATCTTCCGCTCGAAGATGCGGCGGAAGTCCCCCTGCTCCTTGATGATGTAGGGGGTGAGGAAGAGCAGCAGGTTGGTCTTCACCCGCTTGCGGCTCTGCTGGCGGAAGAGGTGGCCCAGCAGCGGCACGTCCCCGAGCACCGGCACCTTGGACACGCTCTCGATGGTGCGATCCTGCATGATGCCGCCGATCACCACCGTCTCCTGGTCTCGCGCCACCACCGTCGTCTTGGCCGAGCGCTTGGCAGTGGTGGGTCCCAGCACCGGGTCCTGCGAGGCGATCTCTTCCGTCTGCTGGTTCACCACCAGGCGGATGTAGTCGCTCTCGTTGATCTGCGGCTTCACCGTGAGCTTCAGCTCCACGTTCTGCCGGTTGATGGGGGCGAACATGTTGCCCAGCCCCCCGAGGCCGCCCAGGCCCCCGAGCATGCCCGCCGCGCCGTTGAGCCCCGTCGCCCCGGTCATGCCGCCGAGGCCCCCGAGCCCGAGGTTCGCCGGGGAGAAGCCCGCCTGGAAGGGGACGTTCTGGCCCACGGTGATCTCCGCCTCCTCGTTGTCCGAGGTGAGGATGTGGGGCGTGCTCAGCACGTTCACGTCGGAGCTCTGCTGCAGCGCGTTCATCACCACGCCGAACGCGGGGATGTTGATGCCCAGCTTCTGGAACTCGGGGATGGCGGGCCCCTGCAGTCCCGCGAGGAAGCCGCCGAAGCTGGCCAGGTTCGCGAGCGAGAAGGACGGGGGCAGCCCGGACTTTGTGTACTTGGTGCCCACCACCGCGGGCAGCGTCCCCTGGTCAGACTTCACCGGTATTCCCGTGTGGACGTTAAGCCCGAACTCGCTGTTGCGGTCCAGGTTCACCTCCATGATGACCGCCTCCACGAACACCTGGCGGCGCGGGATGTCCAACTTCTCGATCACGCGCACCAGGTTCCGGTAGTCGTTCTGGCTGGCGATGATGACGAGCGAGTTGGTGGCCTTGTCCGCGGAGATCTTCACCTCGCCGCTGAACAGCTCGGCTGCCTGCACCGGCCCCTTGCCGCCCGCGGGGGGCGCCGGCGTCTTCGGCTTGTTGGCGCTGCCCTGTGCCAGCGCCTGCAGCGTGCTGGCCAGGTCCTCGGCCGCCGCGTTCTCCAGGTAGTAGACGTTGACGCGCCCCTCGCCCGAGATGGGGATGTCGATCTCGTCCACCAGCTGCTGGATGCGATCCAGCGCCGCGGGGCTCGCGATGATGATGAGCTTGTTGGTGCGCTCGTCCGGGATGAGCTGGCTGAGCGTGGCGGGGCCGCCGGACGACGGGGCCTCCGCGGTGCTCGGCACGCCGGCGGGCGGCGTACCGGGGGCAGGGGAGGGCGGCGGCGTGATGCCCGCGCGGGAGCCGGGCTTCTGCTGCTTGCTCTCGAAGAGCTTCTGGATCTTGTCCGCCATCTCCTGCGCCGTGGCGTAGCGGAGCTGCAGCACGCGGATCTGGTCCGTGGAGGGCGGCCGGTCCAGCTGCTCCACGATGCGCGCGAGCCGGTGCATGTTGGAGCCCAGGTCGTTGACGATGAGCGTGTCCGGCTGGAACGGGATGGTGTCACCGTCCTTCGTCACCAGCTGCTGCAGCACGCCGCGCAGCGGCTCGAGGTCCGTGTACCGCACCCGGAACAGCCGGGTGATCATCTGCTCGTTGGTGGTGTACGGCTCGTCCGGGTCCAGGAACGTGGGGATGGTGGTCTGCTTCGCCCGGTTCTTGTCAACGATCTTCAGGAACCGGCCGTGCGGGTAGACGGTGAGCCCGTTGGAGTCCAGCGCGGCGAGGAACGCGGCGAAGAACTGGTCCGCGTCCACCTCCACCTTCCCGTTCTCCGGGCCAATGATGGAGATCTTCCCTCGGATGTTCTCCGGGAGGATGAAGGTCTTGCACGTGGCGTCCGACACGGTCTGGACGAGCTTCTCCAGCTCCACCTTGTCAAAGTAGATGCCGAAGCGGGCCCTGCGGCGGACCTCCTCGCAGCTCTTCTTCGCCGGTGTCACCGCCTTGCCCTTGCCGTCCTTCTCCTTCCCGGCCGGGCCCGCGGCGGACTTCTCCTTCTCTTTCTCCTTCGGCTTCTCCCTCTCCTTGCCCTTCGCGTCACGCTCCTGGGCGGCGGCGTTGGCGCGGACGCCGGGAGGAAGGGGCAGGGCGCCGGGGCGCGGCGGCGTGCGCTGGGCGAGGGCCGGCAGCGAGAGGCCGAGCAGGAGCAGGGTGAGGGGGCGCAGGATCATGGGAGGACTCAGCGGACGTTGTAGGTCTTGCGTAGGACGGAGCCGTTCCGCTCGACTTCGATGTCGATCCGGTTCGCCTCCTTGAGCTTGGAATAGACCTCCAGCGCCTTCTCGGGGCTGTTGAGGTCAAAGCCGTTGATGCGGCGGATGACGTCGCCGTTCTGGATGCCGATCTTCGTGTAGATGGAGTCCGGGCGGATGCTGAAGAGCTTGAAGCCCTTGGCCACGCCGTCCTGGAACGCGGGCACGATGCGGGCCTGCATGGCCACGTCGTTCAGGTTCGAGAGCGTCTTGTCGATCTCCGCCTTGGGGACCTCGTACTCGTTCTCGTTCATGGCCTTGATGCCGTTGCCGGCCACGAGCGTGCCCGGCTCCTTCACCGGGGTGGCGGTGGGCAGCGGCGGGGCAGCGGCCACGGGCGGAGGCGCGCCTGCCCCGTCACCCGTCGTCGCGTCGATGTATTCGCGCCGGCCGTTGTAGAGGACGATGACGCGGTTGCGGAGGATCTCCAGCACCGTCGCCACCCCGCCCAGCTCGTTCCCCACCATGTACGTGCCGGTCTTCATCGTCGGCACGTCCTGGATGGAGGCGATGGACCACTCGGGGTTGGAGGCCACCAGCGTCCCCAGCAGCTTCACCCGCAGGGACGTCTTCACCGGCTCGCCGCCGAGATCCAGCGCCTGCTCCGCCGCGGGCTCCTTCACGGCCGGCTCGGGCACCGGGAGCGGGAGCCCCGTCAGCCGCGCGAGTGCCTCCAGGTTCAACCGCGGGCGGGCCTCGGGCGCCTTCGGACGCGCCGCCGCGGGCGCCGCCGGCTTGGACGGGCCCACCCACAGCAGGGACGCGGTGTACAGGTTCACCGTCCTCGCCAGCAGCAGCGCCGCGAGCGCCAGGAAGGCGAGCGTGACGGACCAGAAGTGGCGGCGGAACAGGGTTTCCATGGCGCAGGAGCTCTTCCCCGTCAGCAAGCCGGGTGCCACGCCGGGGCTCCGGCGATGGTCCGGGCCAACCTGCAAGTGCCCGGAATTCTTCCATGAAAGATGCCGAGAGGGGCTGCCTCCGGGCCCTGTACCGCCCGGTGCTCGGCCCGGATGACATTCTGTCAACCGCGCCCTGCCCCCCGTGACTCGGTGTCAGGCGCCCTGCGGCGGCTCCTCGTCCGGCTCCCGCCGCTCGAGCTTCCGGTAGATGGTCCGGGCCGCGATGCCGAGCAGGCGCGCGGCGAGGTTCTTGTCCCCGCGGGTGTGGCGCAGCGTCTCGTGGATCACCCGGCGCTC
>JBDLRJ010000261.1:0-2555 GCA_039800145.1 Pseudomonadota bacterium
CCGCGAGGTTGGTGCACGCGGCGAAGGGGCTGCAGCCGCCGTTGCCCGTGGTGCACTCGTCCACGTCGACGCAGGCGCCGTTCACGGAGCCGTAGCCGGCAGGGCAGGGGCAGGCGCCGCCGGCGCACCCGGTGCAGGTAAAGCCGCCGGTGTTGTTCTGGCAGGTGACGGCGCAGCCGCCGTTGCCCGTGGCGCACTCGTCCACGTCGGCGCACGTGGTGCCGTTGCCTCCGAAGCCCGGCCTGCAGGCGCAGGTGACGCCCCCCTGCGTGTTGGTGCAGGTGGCGTTCACGTCGCAGCCGCCGTTGTTCACGGCGCACTCGTCCTGGTCCAGGCAGCGGTCCCCCACCTGGACGTAGCCGGGCTGGCAGCTGAAGGGCTGCCCCTGGACGCCCTCGCAGCGGTGCGCTCCCAGGAGGTTGACGCACGTTGCCGGGCTGCCGCACCCGCCGTTGTCGACGGCGCACTCGTCCACGTCGGAGCAGTTGAAGCCGCTCCCCGCGAAGCCCGGGAGGCACTCGCAACTCCGGCTGCCGGGAAGGTTCCTGCAGGTGGCGAGCAGCGAACAGCCCGCGGTCCCCAGGACGCACTCGTCCACGTCGGTGCAGGTGGCGCCGTCGCCGGTGAAGCCGGCGGTGCAGGTGCAGGCGAAGCCGCCGTCCGTGTTCTGGCACCTCGCCTCCTGCGCACACGTGTCGAGCCCCTCGGCGCACTCGTCCACGTCCGAGCAGGTGGTTCCATCTCCCGTGAAGCCGGTGTTGCACGTGCAGGTGCGTCCCCCGATTTCATTGGTACAGGAGGCGGAGGGGCTGCAGCCCCCGTTGTCCGCGGCGCACTCGTCCACGTCGAGGCAGGTGCCGCCATCCCCCGCGTAGCCCTCGTTGCAGAGGCAGGCGAAGCTGCCCGGGACGTTCTCGCAGCGGGCGTTGGCGCCGCACCGCGCGGTCCCCTTCGCGCACTCGTCCACGTCCTCGCAGGTGATGCCGTCCCCGGTGAACCCGTCCAGGCAGGCGCAGGACCTGCGCGTGGAGCTGATCCGGATGCACTCGGCGTTCACGTCGCAGCCGCCACCGTCCGCGCAGGGCCCTTCGCCCGCGTCCCTCCGTGTCGTGCCGCCGTCTGCGACCGGTGTGCTCTCCTCCTCGCAGCCCGGCAGGAGGGCGAGCGAGGCGAGCAGGGCAACGATCAGCGGTATGCGCGAGACGGGCATGGGGGGGAGTCCGCTGGCGTGGTGGAGAACTGGCAGTCTAGTCGAGACTGGGCACGGATCTCACCGCGTGGGTTGCCAGGCGGACACGGGACGTGCGTCCCGGAGGTCTCTCGCAGGGAGGTGCACGGTGCAGCTGGAACAACACGTGGCCTGGCTCACCAACTCGAAGGGGAAGAAGTACGAAGACCGGTACCTGCTCCCCCTCGGCGCATTGCCCGAGCGACTCGAGGCCGCGGAGACGGACGCCGAGGCGAACGCCGTCCAGGCGAAGATGGACGCACTCACCGCCCGCGGGCTCGTCTTTGCCGTGCTGGACGGAGTCGGTGGGGCGCCGCTGGGCATGGCGGCGGCGCAGAAGACGGTGGACACGCTGCGTGGGCTCTACACCCGGGCCGAGTTCGCTCCGCGCGCGGGGCATCCCACCGCGCGCGAGATCCTCGGGCTGCTCTACGAGGCGAACGAGGCCGTCTTCGCGTGGGGGCCGATGGACGACGGCGACGACGTGGCCCTGGTCGACGCATCCGCGAGGCCCCGGGGGGCCGCGTGCCTGACGGCCGCGTACATCTCGCCGGCCGGGAACGTCACGCTCTTCCAGGCGGGGGATACCTCCGCCTTCGTCTACCGGAAACGGAAGGGGACGCTCGAACTCTTCACGGGGGAGGCGGACCTCGCGGGGCGCTCGGTGCGGTCCTTCATCGGCCTCGGTCCAGCCCTGAGAATCGACACCTTCCCGGTCCACGGGCTCGAGTCGGACGACCTGGTCGTGCTGGTCACGGACGGCGTGTTTCCCAAGGGCTGTTCGGGCCAGGAGCAGGTGCGCCAGTTGCTCGACGAGTCGGAGGGAGACGTGGAGGCCGCCTCGAGGTTGCTCGTTGAGCGGTCCCGGGCGCGTGGCTCGGTGGACGACATCACCGCGCTGGTGCTGCGCGTGGCGTGAGCACCAGGGCCCCGGAGCGCCCGCGCCGGGAACATGCCATGGTCTGGGCGTCAGTCGTCCGTCATCCCAGGGAGCCGTGCGTGAAGATCACCGAAGCCCGGGCCGAGTGGGCCACCGATCAGGAGAGGGAGCCCCGTCCCTCGCAGGAGGGGCTGCAGGTGCCCTTCAGCTACGAGGTCGAGGGAACGGCGCTCGCGCACGGGGTGACGGTTCATCCGCACGACTGAGGCTGGCGAGACGCAGGTGCGTCCGTTCCGCCTGCCGACCTGGTGCAGTTGAAGATCCTCGAGGCGCTTGCAGGCCCACCCGTACTCGTCCAGGAAAGACGCCTTCCCGGTGCGGCACAGCCTGCTGCACGCGGTGATCTGGCAGCCGGTCATGCAGCCGAACCCCTTGACGTCCTTTCTC
>JBDLRJ010000262.1:0-11075 GCA_039800145.1 Pseudomonadota bacterium
CCTCCGCCCCCTTGTTGAAGAGGATGATGCGGCCGCGCAGGTCCGCCGCGAGGATGGCGTCCACGGACGAGTCGATGAGCCGCTCGAGGAACTCCTTGGCCTGGCGGATCTGCTCCACCGCCGCCTTCGCCCGCCGCTCGCGCTCGGTCTGGCCTCGCACGGACTCGAGCAGCCGCACGTGGCGCAGCGCGAGCGCCGTGGCGTGGGCCACCGCCGAGAGCACCTGCAGCTCCTCGGGGCTGAACGACTGCCGCCCCCCGCCGGCGCGCAGCAGCATCACCCCCACCACGCGCCCCTGCTGCAGCAGCGGCAGCGCGGCAATGGCCTGCACCCCCTGGGCGGCGAGCTGCTCGCGCGCCTGCTCCAGGAGCGGGTGGCCCTGCGCCTCCTCCAGCAGCACCGGCCGCTGCGTGCGGATGACCTCGCGGATTTCAGGGTAGCGGTCCAGCTCGATGCGGAGCCCCTGGCGGGTGCGGTCGTCGGAGCTGGCCACGAGGAAGCCCACCCCCTGCGCCTCGTCCAGGGCCACCAGGGCGGCGCGCTGGATGCCCATGGTCTCCGCGAGCCAGCGGGTGACCTCGTGCAGCAGCGCCTCGGGGGCATCCGCCGCGGCGTACCCGGCGGCCAGCTGCTGGAGCAGCGTGAGGTGGTGGCCCTGGCGGGCGCGGAGCATCACCGCCTCCAGCCGCAGCGGCAGCTCGGCGTCCAGGCGCCCGGCGTGCACCACCTCCCAGGCCCCGCAGGTGTGGGCGCGGCGCACCTCCGCCGGGTCGTCCCCCACCACGGCCACCACCGGGCGGTCCGTCCACGCCAGGGCCGCGAGCGCGTCCCAGCCGCCGGGACACGACACGTCCACCAGCGCCGGGGCGCGGAGGAGCTCCGGCTCGGGCGGGGCCTGCACCCTGCCCCGCAGCGGGCTGCCCGCGGGGAACACCTGCATCCGGGGAAGCGCACCCACGTTCCTCGCGTCCTCCCTACCGGACCTGCAGGCAGCTGAGCCCTTCGTCCGGGGCGCAATTCTGTCCAATGAGGCAGCCACCCACGCCGTCGAAGTCCACGCAGCGGATGGTGCGGCAGTCCGTGTCGTTGACGCACGAGCGCTTGCTGATGGTGCAGCGCCCGGCGCTGCAGGTCTCCTGCGCGCAGTCGCTGTCCACGAGGCAGGTGCAGTAGCCGATGGGGTCACCCTCGTTCGCCGCGCACTGGCCGGCGCAGTACCCGTTGGGCATCCCGGCGCCCTTCACGCAGGCACCGCCGCGCGGGCAGTCCTCGTCCTTGCCGCACGGGAGGTTGGGGTTCTGCGGGCAGCTGCCGCCCTGCGCGTTGCACTGGGGCAGCGCGCCGCCGCCCACCACGATGACGTCCTGGCAGCCGTAGCCGCGCGGGCAGGCCTGTCCCTCGCTGCAGTCCACGCCGCAGAAGTAATTGCCGGGGTTCTGGGTGTCGATGAGGCAGAAGTTGGGGCCGGTGCCGCACAGGGTGTCCCCGCCGCCGAAGCTGCAGTTGGAGCAGTAGGGGCGGCGCAGCGGGTCGAAGTCGTTGTCGCACTGCGCATAGGGCACGCCGGAGTCCGGCTGCGACGCGCACACCTCGCCGAACCGGCAGAAGCGGTCCGAGGAGCAGAACGTCTCGTCGCACACGCCGACGGCGCAGTCCGTCCCGCCGTCACAGCTGCAGGGGCCGTCCCCGCAGCGGCAGGAGACCCCCTCGCAGTCCCCGTCCGCGCGGCAGCCGTCCACGCACTGGCTGCGCTCGCACACCTGGCCGAGCGCGCACTGGAGGTCCGTGGTGCAGCGCCCCAGCGGGATGCAGCTGCCGGTGCTGGTGTCACAGAAGGTGGTGTCGTCCAGGCAGTCCGCGTTCTTCTCGCAGCCGGCGCGGTCCTGGCAGAAGCCGGAGCCGTTGCAGAACTCGGTGGCGAGGCAGGCCTGGTTGGTGCGGCACAGGCACACGCCCGTCTCCAGCTCGCACTTGTACGCGGAAGCAGGGCCACCGCAGTCCGAGTCCTGCTGGCAGCCCGAGTTCCGGACGCCGTTGTCCCGGCAGCCCGTCGGCACCGCGCCGAGCACGCCGCAGAGCAGGAGGAAGAGGCGGGGGTTCGCGGTCATGGGAAGAAGCCGTTCGAGAGGGCCACGGTGTAGCTGCTCCAGCTGAGGATGGAGAGCGCCTCGTACGTCCACTGGGCGTAGCTGAACTTCGGGCTGCGGCTGCCGTAGTGCAGCACGTAGAGGACGGTGGTGGGCTCGGAGGCGCGCAGGGCGTCCACCGCCGGCTGCGGCAGCACCACCTGGGTCTCGGTGCCGGGCAGCACCACCTGCCACAGCGTCTGCAGCCCCATCATGGTCAGCTTCACCACCCGCACCTCCTGCACGTCCGGCAGCACGCCCGGCTCGCGCGTCCAGGCAATGGTCCCGTCGAACGGGAGCGTGGGGTAGTTGGGCGCGGTGAAGTTGGGCACGGGCAGCAGCGGCCCGAGCGTCACGCCGAGCGAGAGGTCCCCGGGCTGCCGGCGGAAAGCGTAGCTGTAGGGGAGCCCGGACAGCGCCAGGGACGGTTCCACGGCGTGCACGGCGAAGAGGAAGTTGCTCCCGTCCAGCGGGGGGAAGCCGCCGTAGGAGACGGGCGCGCCGGTGGTGACCACGGTGGTGTCCTGCCCGGTGCCGGTGCCGCCGGGGCCCGAGCGCCCGCCGCCGTTCGCGGTGTTGTACGGGTTTGCAACGAAGCCCTCTGCGCCGAGATCCAACCAGGCGTAGATGCCGTGCGTGCCGGCCACGCCGCCGGGGTAGGTGACCGGCTGGTCCACCGTCACCGGCACCACCACGTCCAGCTGCATGTCCAGGATGATGTCCTGGTTCTCCGCGGGGGTGTCCGGCGAGGTGCTGACGTTGCGGCGGATGCCGAGCAGGTACGGCTCGAAGGTGCCCAGCTGGTTGTTGGCGATGCCGAAGTAGGCATACGCGGCGCGCAGCCCCGCGGTGGTGAAGACCTCGAACGTGCCGCCGTCCTGCGTCACCACCCACGTCTCGCCCGTGCGGTCGTACTCCTGGGAGAACGGGGCGCCGTACAGCGGGGAGGGGTACGAGACGAAGACGCGCGCCTCGAGCCGCTCGCCGGGCTGCAGCACGCGCGGGGTCTTGAAGCCCGTCACGCGACCGCGCACCAGGGCCGGCGGCGTGCCCGTGGGCGGCGGGCCGGAGGAGGGCTCTCCCCCGCCGGTGCGCTCCACGAAGACCGTCAGGTTCTCCGCGTTGACGGAGGCCACCGTCACGGACGAGTAGCCGTCCTTGAAGACCGTCACCACCTGGGCCTTCACCAGCGAGGGGTCCGAGAAGACGAGCTGCCCGCGCGCGTCCGTGTAGCCCTGGAACGGGGTGCCCGGGTCCGAGCCGAGCATCACGCGGGCGAGCGGCACCGGGGCGCCCTCGAAGCCGCGCGTGGCATCCAGCACCGTGACGTTCAGCGTGCCCACCAGCGGCCCGCCGGACTGGCCCCCGGAGATGCTGCGCGGGTCCACGAAGGCGAACCCGCCGGGCAGCACGTCCGAGGCCCCCCCGCGCGCCACCTTCACGTCCACCGTGCCCACGGTGGCGGCGCGGGGCGTGCGGCAGGTGAGCGTGTGGGCGTCCACCACCTTCACGTCCTTGGCGCGGTCCGCCCCGAAGTCGACGAGCGTGCCCGGGCCGAAGCCGGTGCCGAGCACCGTCACCAGCGTCCCGCCGGCGATGGCCCCGTGGTCCGGCTGCGCCCTCCCCACCGACAGCGACTCCTCGTAGGTGAAGGCCGAGGGCAGCACCGCCTCGTTCTCCGGGTCCGCGGCCGAGCGCGCCCGCAGCGGCACCGGCGCACCGCCCGACCCCTTCGGCGTCGTCACCGGCACGGCGCTCTCCGTGACGGCCCCTGCAGGCGTGGCCCCGAGCGCCCCCACCTGCACCTCCACGTCCGGGGGCAGCGCCACGCCGCCCACCGTCACCGCCGTGCCGCCCGCGACCGGTCCGCTGGCCGGCGAGACCGACTGGAGTTCCAGCCGCCACGTCCAGCCGCCCTGCAGGGTGCGGGTGGCGGTGCCGTCCGTCACCACCACGTCCGAGACGCGGGGCGTCCCGCTGCGCGGCGGCATGAAGAGCTCCGCGGTGGTGGCGGTGCGCGCCCCCACCGTGACGGGGATGCCCCCCACGGTGACCGACAGCGTCCCCCCATCCAGCCCCTGGCCAGTGAGCAGCACGCGCGTGCCTCCCGCGGACGGGCCCAGGCGGGGCGAGAGCGCGAAGGCGGTGAAGGCGCCCGCGGCGTCCGCGTAGGTGAAGCCGCCGCGCACCGTCCAGGTGCCGTGCGGCCCCTCGAGCACCACGTCCACCGCGCCCGCCTGGGCGGCCGGGGGCGTCACCGCCGTCAGCTGCCCATCCGAGTCCACGGTGAAGGAGGCCGCGGCCTGCGCGCCGAAGCGCACGGCCGTGACGCCCGTCAGCCCCTCGCCCGAGAGCACCACGGGGGTGCCGCCCGCGGGGGGGCCCACCGGGGGCGTGACGGAGGAGACGCGCAGGGCTGCGCGGTAGCGGAAGGCACCGCGGAGCAGCCCCATCCCGTTCTTGTCGTAGGCCGTCACGTCCACCGGGCCCGCGGCGAGGCCCGGCGGGGCCACGGCGCGCACCTCGGAGGTGGAGACCCAGGTCACGTTCGGGCTGGTGAGGCTCCCGAACAGCACCTGCAGGTCCGGCATCAGTCCCTGGCCGGAGAGCTTCACTTCCGTGCCGCCCGACAGCGGCCCCTCGGCCGGGGTGAGCCCGGTGAGGAACAGCTCCTCGTAGTAGGTGAAGCACTGGGTGCAGGTGGCGGTGCCGCGCGGGTTCTTGAGCGTGACGTTCACCTTCCCCACGGCCCCCGGCGGCACGCGCAGGTCGATGGTCTCGTCGTCGATGACCTGGAAGTCCAGGACGGGGTTGGCCCCGAAGGAGACCTGGGTCAGCTTCTTCGCGCCCGTGGCGGTGGCGGCCACGCCCTCCACGAAGCCGCTCCCCTGCAGCACCACCTGGGTGCCGCCGGCCGCGCCGCCGCGGGGGGGCAGCACGCGGAGCAGCTGGAACTCCGGGAGCCCCGCGTCCGCGGCGCCCGCGTCCGGGGCGCCTGCGTCCGGCTCGCCCGCGTCCGGGAGCTCCTCGCCGGCGTCCACCTCCACGTCCACCCCGCCGTCCGGGCGCGCGGGCGTCCTGCCACAGCCGCCGCAGGCAGAGAGGAAGGCTGCAAGACACGACAACGCCGCCGCGCGGCGGAAGGACGGGCTCATGGGTACGTCACCTCGAGCGTGTAGCTGTTCTGGATGCGCGCATCGCCGGCCTTGACGCGCGCGTGCAGGGTGCGGCCGGCCGCGTACGCCGGGGAGACGTCGACGCGGGTGAGGGCAGGGTCATCCGAGCAGCCCAGCTGGGCCTGCCCGTCGAAGACGCAGAGCGAGAGGAGTCCCGCGCTGGCCACGTACTGGCCGAGCGTCACCCGGAGCCCCTTCCCTGCAGGAACGTCCAACCGGTACCAGTCCTCGTCCTGCGGGCAGACGTTTCCGGGCAGCTGCGTGGCGGCGTTGGCCGCGGTGGCGGCGGCCGCCGAGTCGTTGGGCTCGAAGCCGTCGTCGGTGCAGGGGGTGCCGCGGGAGAGGAGGAACGTCACGTCGTAGGGCTGGAAGGCGTCCGTGGAGCTGATGCCCACGTAGTACTTGCCGGGGGCCGAGGCGACGAAGGAGGTGAGCAGCTTGCCGGTGGACAGGGTGCGCCCGGAGCCGTCCTGCACCACGGAGGTGAAGGTGTTCTCCGCGAAGGGGTCCGCATCCACGTTGATGCCCAGCTGGTCCCCGCGCTGCAGCTGCAGGGAGAACCAGTCCCGGTCCCCGTTGCAGAGCGTCAGCTGGGTGTAGGCCCGCGGCTGGGCGGGGAAGGCGGCGGTGGGCTGGTCGTTGGGCTCGAGCACGTCCGGCTGGCACTGGCGCGGGACGCAGCGGCCGGTGCCCACGTCGCAGCGCTGGTCCGCGGCGCAGGCGGCGTCCGTCACGCAGGGCGGGAGCTTCGGCACGCACTCGCCGGTCTGCAGGTAGCAGACGAGCGGCACCTTGCACTGGGCGTTGGAGTAGCAGCGCTCGGAGGCGCTGCAGCGGCCGGCCCCGTCGCACGTGAGCCCGGGGCCGCAGTCGGCGTCCGCGGCGCACTGCACGCAGAGGCTCGCCACGCAGCGCTCGCCGGGGCTGCACACCTCGGTCTGCGTCTCCGCCGTGCAGCGCGGCACGCACCGGCGCAGCCCGGGGTTGCACGCCTCCGTCTCCCCGCAGTCCACGTCCTCGAGGCAGCCGAGGTCCTCCTCGCAGACGAGGTTGGTGCCGTTGCAGCGCTGGCCGGTGGGGCACTCGGAGGCCTCCCCCGAGGTGCAGAGGTTGACGGCGGTGCGGTCCCGGCAGAGCCCCTGGCGGCACCACTCGCCCGCCTGGCACTGGTCGTTGCGCTCGCAGTCCGCGCCCCAGCCCTCGCGGTACGTGCAGGTGCGGCTGTCGGCGCTGCACTCTTCCTTGAGCAGGCACTGGCCCGAGGACTCGCACGGGGAGCAGCGGCCCTGGTCGGAGCAGACGAGGCCGCCTTCGCAGTCCGGGCGCGCGGTGCAGGCGTCGTCGCCGGCATCCGGGGGGCCCACGGGGTTCTTCGCGGGACAGGCGGCGAGCCACGCGCCGAGCAGCAACAGGCCGAGGCGCCGCGTCATGGTGCAGCCTCCGGCACCGGGGTGAGCGTGCCCGCGGGCCAGGTGACGTCCACCACGGGCCAGGTCTCCCCTTCCACGGTGAGCGTCTTCTTGAACTCTCCCTTGAGGATGCCGAACTGGTACACGCGGACGGTGGCCCGCGAGGTGGGCTGCGGCTGCAGGTGTGCCGAGGCGAGCACCACGTGCACGCGGTAGGTGGCGTCCACCGGGTTGACGTAGCCGAACACCTCGGGGCCGTAGCCGGTGAGCGCGTCCCGCAGGTAGTCCGGGTCGTCCGTGGCGTCCCCGGGCAGGCCCCAGTCCGGGGACTTGTTGGCGTAGTGGCAGTCCTCCACGCCGCCGAGCGCCGCGGTGGGCGCGTTGGTGACGTGCAGGTCCAGGTCCGTGACGGCGTTGTCCCAGAAGAGCTCCACGAGCAGCTTCTGCGCCGGCGAGGCCACGACGGACAGCCGCGCGGGGACGAGGCTCTTCGCGCCGAGCGCGTCCGTCACCTCCAGCTGCACCTCGTACTGGCCGGGCAGGGTGGCATCCAGCGTCATGCTGGCGGTGGCCGCGTCCGTGGGGGTGATGACGGTGGTGCTCCCGAGCGGCTTCTGGCGCAGCGTCCACTTGTACGTGAGCGGGGTGTTTCCGTCCGGATCGTTGCTGCCGGTGCCGTCCAGCTGCACCACCATCCCGGGGGCGGCGTTGCCCACGGGGGCGATGACGGCAATGGGCGCGCGGTTGATGGCGGCGGTGAGGGGGACGAGCACCTCGGTGCGGTCCGGGTCCGTGCCGCGCAGCCGCAGCGCGCCTCCCAGCGTGGCCGGGGCGCCGGGCTCGGCGGTGAACTTCACGGTGAGTTGGATCTCCCCCGGCAGCCCCGTCTCGGCCACGGCCTTCACCGTGGCGGGCGTCTTCGTGCTGCCCACGAAGGCGAACGCGGACGGGGTGCCGTCCACCATTGCAATGTCCTCCAACAGGAGGTCCGCGGTGCCGGTGCTGCGGACGGTGAGCGTCTTCACCGAGGAGGTGCCCTCGGCCACGGTGCCGAAGTCCAGCGCCTCGGGGACGAGCTCCATCTTCGCGCGCGTGCTGCCCTGGCCGAGCAGGCGCACGTTCACGGAGGGGTAATCCGGGTCGTCCGTCTGGAGCACGAGCGTGGCCGCGTAGGACTCCTCGGCGGTGGGGCGGAAGGAGACCACCACCTGCGCGGAGGTGCCCGCGGAGAGCTCGCCCGGCACGGAGACGACTCGGAAGGGGACGCCCGGCTCCTGCACCGCGGCGGAGGTGACCTGCAGCGGCGCGCGCCCCACGTTGGAGAGGACGAGCTCCAGCTGCTTCTCGTTCAGCAGCGGCACGGGGCCGAAGTCCTGCGTGTCCACCGGGGGGACGAGCCGCGGGCGGACGCCGGAGAGGCTGTCCCGGTCACACGCCGCGGCCGCGAGCAGCAGCAGGCAGGCGCAGAGGGCGCGGGGGCTCAAGGCTTGCCCTCCTCGTAGTACTGGATTTCGACGCGGGCGTTGACGCCCGGCACGGACTCGCCGGCGAAGAAGACGACGTGGCCGGTGGGCTCGTAGGACCAGCCGTCCACCAGCCCCTGCTTCGGCGTGCAGGTGACGTTGTAGCTCTCCTCGGGGGCCCCGGTGCAGGCGGCGCGGTCCACCTTGCTGCACGGGGCGGTGACGTCCGCGGCCACGTTGCAGGGGTAGAGGATGCGGACCTCCAGCGTGGCGGGGTTGGGGGCCTTGGCGAGCGCGAACTTGCGCTTCAGCCCCACGGCGGAGGTGGCGAGCTTTCGCAGGGTGGTGGCGAACTCGGGGTCGCAGATGCTGCCCACCTCGCCGCCGGTGAGCCCCACGAGCGTGGCGTAGCGCTGCCCCGGCGTGGCGCCGCAGGGGTTGGACGGCACGTCGCCGATGATGGCGGCGGTGCTCACGGTGCCGTCGTTGCCCAGCCCCTGCACCGTCTCGAGCTTGCGGTGGTAGTAGCGGAGGTCCGGGTTGGTGGACTTGTCCTCTTCGTCGGTGACGAAGACGACGTAGAGGTAGGCGCCGGGGCGGAGGAACTCCACCACGTGGGTCTTCTCGCAGTTGGCCTGGCAGGCGGTGGCGTTCGCCGTCTTGAGGCAGCCCTGGGTGCAGGCCTGGAGCGCCTCCACGATGGGGGCGTTCGTGGCGGCGCGGGACTGCAGCGCGAGCACCGCGGCCTCCATGCCGGCCTCGTACGGGCTGCCCTCCGTGCCCACCCGGATGTTGTTGCGGAACGCGGTGTCGAGGCCGCTGGTGGTGGGGGTGAGGATGGCGGGGTTGCCGCGGAAGGCGCCCTTGTCCTTGAAGGTGTCCGTGGTGGTGACCGCCATGCGGAAGTCCACGGCGTTCTTCTGGAAGACCTCGATGAAGCTGGAGAAGTTGCGCGCGAGGTTCTCCTGGCGCGGGGCCATGGAGCCCGAGTTGTCCACCACCCACAGCACGTCGATCCGCGAGGCGGACTGCTGGGACCAGGTGTCCACCCGCACGTCCGGGGGGAGCGCCTTGCGGATGCGGTCCTCGGTGCAGGACAGCAGGCAACACGAGAGGAGCACGGCGGGCAGGGCCGTCAGGCGGGAGCGGGACATTTGGGCGGGCAGGCTAGCGGATCTGCGCCGCGTCCGGAAACGCGCATCCCCCAGAACGCCGAAGGCGCCCGGCCGCTGCGCGCGGTGGGCGCCTCCGAGAACCGCTCCGAGCCGTCGACTACCGGTACGCGGCGAACATGGACTGCAGCCGCGCCACCTGGCCCGCGGTGAAGCGGTCCATGCAGCTGTCGTCCGTGTAGTCCATGAAGTTGTAGATGGGGTCCACGCCGGCCCCGCTGCAGCTGTCGCGGCCGGCGGGGCAGCCGTAGGCGGCGGACTTCTCCGCGGGCGTGTCGTCCACGCCGTCCGCCGAGCGGCAGCCGCCCTGGAACGTGTGGTACAGCCCGGCCCAGTGGCCCACCTCGTGGGTGCCCGTGTCACCCAGGTTGTAGGGGGCTGCCGAGCCGCCGGGCAGCGAGGAGGCGAGCAGCACCACGCCGTCCATCTTGGGCCTCGCGGCGTAGTCGAACGGGAAGGTGGCCCACCCGAGCAGCCCACCACCGATGTTGGCCGAGTAGAGGTTCAGGTCTCCCGCCCCACCGCGGCGCAGCGCGTTCTTCGCCGCGGCCTCCTCGGCCGACCCGTAGCCCATGGTGTACCAGGCGGCGTTGGTGGTGCGGTCCACGGAGGCGAGGGTGAAGGTGAGCCCGGTGCCCGCGAAGGCGGCGTTCAGCACGTCCACCTGGGCCTGCACCATGCTGTCCGGGATGTCGCCGTTCTGGGTGCCCGCGCCCGCGTTGATGACGTGGAAGTACACGTTGACGGTGCGCGGGGTGAAGGTGCTGCCCCCCGTCCCGCCGCCGGTCCCACCGCCCGTGCCGCCGCCACCGCTGCCCTTCCGCGCCGCGAGGTGGCGGTTCACGTTGTCCATTTCCACGTCCGTGGGGATGCGCGTGGCGCAGCCGCGGCCCTTGCCGTAGGCGTTCCCCTGCCCCAGCTCCTGTGCCTCCTCCGCGATGATGTCCGCAGAAGTGAAGACCGTGGAGTCCGCGCAGCCCGCGAGCGACAGGGCCCCGGCGGCGAAGAGCGAGAGGCGGGGGAAGCGGGGCATGTTCGGCCTCTGGAGACGGCGGGTGAGCAGCGGGGCAGAAAGTGGCCCACCCCCTGCCGCCTCACAACCCGGCTGCCCCGCGTGCTGTCAGCCCCGGGAGACATCCGCGCCGAGGTGTGCTTTCACCCACGGCCATGGTTCGACTCGTCGTCACCGACATGGACAACACCCTGTACTCGTGGGTGGACTACATCGTGCCCGCGGTGGAGAGCATGGTGACCGCCGTGTGCCAGGCCACCGGCTTCCCGCGCATCAAGGTCGTCCAGTCGCTCAAGTCCGTGTACACGAAGTACGAGTCCAACGAGTACCCGTTCGCGCTCCAGGAGTCGTCGCTCTTCGCCGAGTACCCGGACTTCGCGAGCTTCGACAAGCTCATCATCGAGCCGGCGCGGGCGGCGTTCGGCGCGGCGCGCAAGAAGTACCTCAAGCCCTACCCCGGCGTGACGGAGACGCTGGTGGCACTGAAGGGGCGCGGCCTCAAGGTGGTGGCGCTGACGGACGCGCCGCGCAACCCGGCCGAGCAGCGCGCCCGGCGCATGGGCTTCGACCGGCTGCTGGACGGCATCTACACCCTACCCGGCTTCACCTTCCCCGAGGCGGACGGCGAGAAGCTCATCGCGGCGGAGATTCTCAAGCGCGACGAGCGCGGCGAGTACCGCGCCGCCTGCCCCGTGGTGGAGCTCCCGCGCGACGCCG
>JBDLRJ010000263.1:0-3381 GCA_039800145.1 Pseudomonadota bacterium
AGCCGCGTCAACGGCTTCGACTTCGACGGGCTCAACCGCACGCTCAGCTTCTTCGGCGCGTGCAAGCCGCCGTCGGGGACGGTGAACGCCGCGGTCAGCTACCGGTACTGGGCAGACACCACGCCCAACCCGGACGGCAACCCGCCGCCCTGCGCGAGCGATCCCTTCTTCGATCCCGTGGACCCGGACCACTGCCAGGGGCGGCTCGCGTGCAACCAACTCACCAACACCTGCGAGTGCCCCACGGCCTGTGGCGGCGGCGTCCCCCCGCCGGGGAAGGTCTGCAACCCCAATAAATATGTCTGTGATTTCGTCTGCACGCCGGACTGCGCGGGGGCCTGCACCGGGTACCAGGAGTGCAACGTGTCCGCCTGCGCGTGCGAGTGCGTGCAGTCCGCCACCTGCGCGCCGGGCTACAGCTTCCAGGGCGGCAACGTCTGCGGCTGCGTCTGCAACACGTCAGCGCTCAGCTGCTCCCAGCGCTACCAGCCGGATGCTTCCTCCTGCGCCTGCGTCTGCAAGAGCGACTGCGGCGGGTGTCCTTCCGGGACCACCTGCAACACGAGCACCTGCACGTGTGACCTGGGCGTGAACTGAGGCGAGGCGGAAGAGGGCTCCCGGCGGGTCACCCGGCCCGCGGGAGCCGGAAGCCCTCGTAGGCGAACGCGCCGGCGAGCCGCTCGCAGTCCTGCTCTGTGACGCCTGTGGCGCGCGCAACGCCATACCACTGTGACTTCACCGTGGCCTCGACCCGGTCCACGAGCGCCACCGCTTCGTCCCGACGCAGCAGGAACCGCTCGCACTGCGACAGCAGGTTGTCGGCGTTGGCCCACCGACCTGCGTCGCCCACGGCCAGGGCGAGGTCGCGCCGCTCGGTGCTGGCGGGAACGCTGGGGGTGAGATCGTACGCGGGTGACAGCCGCCAACCTCGCTCTCGTGCCAGGACCGCGTGGTTTCTCGGGTGATCATCCGTGTTGGAGACGAGGGCGTTGAAGCAGATGCGACCGAACAACTCGTGTGCGTCGTCTCGCGGTCGCTCGCTGGTCCTCCGGAGTTCCTCGACCAGGAGCGGGTAAGACCATTCCGAGCGGTGCCCGGATTCCTCGGCGCGGAGCAGGGTGAGCGCGCTGACCATCCGGGCGCGGGTGTATCCATCCACGGTCTTCGTGCGGTCGAACCGTTTGACCAGCAGCACGTCTCGCCCTGCCACCTGGACCACCCGGCTGTGGGCGGAGTCCAGGCCGCACGCGCGTGCCAGTCGCAGCAGGGCGTGTTCCACGCGGGCCTGGTTCCAGCGGTCATCGGGCCGGTTGAACTTTGCCAGCCACAGCCCCTCCTCGTCCTCGACCACCGCCTTCGGCCGGGCGCCACCCATGGACGTTCCCACGAGCAACAGCTCGGAAAGCTGGAGCACCGCTGCATCCTTGCCAGCGAACTCCTCGAGCAGCTGTGCTGCAATGGCTTGCAGGTGTCCGAGATCGAGTGTCTGGTTGAAGGTTCGCAGCGGGGCAGGCGGCTCCACGTTCAAGCCGAAGGACAGCGCCCCTGCGCGGTCATCGGGTGAGAGCAAGAGGTAGTCCAGCTCGGACAGGCCCGTGCGCCCTGCATGCCGCTCGATGACACGTCGTCCCCAGGCATCCGGGCCGGCGTCCCGGAACGCGCCGAACAGCCCGCCGAGCCGTCCGGTCTCGAACCGGCGGGTCAGCAGCGGGAGTTCCACGGGACACAGGGGCACCGCGTCCGGCCGGGCGAGGTAGCGCTTCCCGTAGATGAAACGCCCGACCGGCTCTCCCCGGTCGTCGTGGGAGAGCTCCAGTCTTCCAGCGGTCACCGCGCCCACCCGGCCCGGAAGGTGGACGTAGACGAAGCAGCGCTGAACCCCGGCGTCAAAAGTCATTGTCGAGGCCGGCCTCGTTGGCCGAACGGCCGCGCCGGGGACCGCGCTGGCGGGCAAGTCGGAGTCCCTCTTCGTCCAGCCCGGACGCCCCCAGCCGCTCGAACTCGCCGAGCAGCCCGTAAGCCCACAAGAGCGCCACTGAGACGGCGATGCCCGAGGACGGCTTCCCCCGCTCGGCGTCCCGCACCGCCCGGACCCCGGCCCCGATCCGCTCGGCTGCCTGCTCGAGCGTCATCCCCCGGTGGAGCCTCGCCTCCTTCAGTTGCGCGCCGAGCCGCTTCAGGGCGAGTTCAACCGGGTGAGGCGGATGGGTGAAGAGCGGGTTGGTGGCGGCCATGGAGTGCTTTCAAGAGCATCTTACGAACGTTTAAGTGCTCTTCAAGTCCCATGATGGAACCTCTGTGGCCTGGGACGAGCCCGGCCGCTCAGGCGGGAGGCTCCTCCCCGAGCAGCTCTGCCACGGAGAACTCGAGCTGCTCGAACGGGGCTGCGCGCACGGGCTGCGGTCCCGAGGCGACGAGCAGGACCTTGTACCCGTCCGGCTCGTGGCCGAGCACCGTGAGCGTCTGCGCCTCCGGGTCCACCTGCCAGTAATGGCTCACACCCTGGCGGTGGTAGAGGTTGTGTTTGTCGACCAGGTCGCGCTTGCGGTTGGCGGGTGAGAGGATCTCGCAGATCCAATCCGGCGCGAGTTTCAGCGGGCGGGTGTGGGGCGGCTCGGGAATCCGTTCCCGCTTCCAGCCGGCGATGTCCGGGCGGACGAGATCCTGCGGCCCGAACTCGATGTCCACCTCCGCGGCGATCCACCACCCACTCGGCCCGCCACGCCCCGAGCGGCCCTCTCGACGCCCGAGTGTGAAGAGCACCTGGGCCTGCATCACACCGTGAAAGAAGCCCGGCGCAGCCTTCTCCTCGGCGACGCCGTCAATCACTTCCAACCGGCGCTCCTCCGGTTCGAGGAGCACCTCTTTGCTCCTCACCTTCGAGGGCCGCGTACGCCGTGGAGGTTTCTTCGCCATACGTCCCCGCATCCTCCCGCCGTTGTCCCGGTTCGCCAAGACCACAGCCGTCGCCTTCTTCATGTGGAGTCCCCCCCCGTCTGCCCACATGCGAAAGGTACGTCGAGCGTCTGACATTCATGGCCGTTCGGAGCACCCGAAATGCGAAGAGCCGGCAACCGTGCGAAACCGCCGAGCAGCGGGCAGGGCCTCACTTCACCAGGGAACGATTGCGCTTCACTGCATCCAGGAAGAGGCCCTTGCGGCCGGTTGGAAGTCTCGCTCAGCCGGGAGGCTCCTCCCCGAGCAGCTCTGCCACGGAGAACTCGAGCTGCTCGAACGGGGCTGCGCGCACTGGCTGCAGTCCCGAGGCGACGAGCAGCACCTTGTAGCCGTCCGGCTCGTGGCCGAGCACCGTGAGCGTCTGCGCCTCCGGGTCCACCTGCCAGTAATGGCTCACACCATGGCGGTGGTAGAGGTTGTGTT
>JBDLRJ010000264.1:0-5222 GCA_039800145.1 Pseudomonadota bacterium
CATCTCGGTCCCGGCCATCCAGCTCGTCTTCGGCGCGGTGGTGCTCGTTCCCACCTACGTGGGCCTGTGGCTCTGGAAGCGGGCCACCTCGCGGAACAGCGCGGCCTAGGGACGAGAGGCCGCGTCCACCGCGTCGGCAAGCGTGCGTGCCGGGTGGAGTGCCCGGAGGAAGCGCTCGACGGAGACGCAGCGCACGCCTGACACGAGCAGGGAAGCCTCTCCCCGGTACAGCAGGACCCTGTCCGCTTCCGGGTAGTCCTCTCCGAACGCGAGCAGTCCGCGGACATCCGAGGGGCGAACGACGTCCGCGTGCTTCACTTCGACAGCCCAGAAGTCGCCTGGGCCGTACCCCACGAAGTCCACCTCGACGCCCGAGCGGGTGCGCCAGGTGTGGAGGGTGACGTCGCGCAGGCTGTAAGCGGCCCATGCGCGCAGGTGCTGGGCGACGAGCCCTTCCAGCCCGGCACCGTCGATCTCGTCGTCCCGGTCCAGCGGGCCGCGCGGGCGCAGCGCCCGGTAGACGCCCGCGTCGAAGAGGTAGAACTTGGGATGTGCCGCGAGGGCCCGCTGCGCCCGGCGCGTGAACACCGGGACGGTGAACGCGACCAGGAGCTCTTCGAGAATCTCGAGGAAGTGCTCCACCATCTTGCGACCTGCGCTGGTCTCGCGGGCAATGTTCGTGACGTTCAACACGCCGCCGTGCGAGAAGCTGACGACCTCCAGGAAGCGCGCAAACGTCCCGACGTTGCGCACGAGCCCCTCGGCTTGAACTTCCTGCTGCAGGTAAAGCGTGGCGTAGGCGCGCAGCGTGTCGCGCGGGTCGGCTGCGTTGACCACGAGGGGGACCATCCCGAGCCGCAGCTGCGTCGGCAGGTCCGCCCGCGGCCACTCGCCAGCCATGAACGGATGCAGGGTGCGCAGCGTTGCCCGCCCGGCCAGCAGGTCCACACCGCCACGCCGGAGCTTCCGGGCGCTCGAGCCGGTCAGGACGAACCGCGGTGCGTTCGGTTCCTGCATCAACGCGTGGACGACGGACAACAACTCCGGCACGCGTTGTACCTCGTCCACGACGACGTCCTGGACTCCCTGTGCGCCCCGAACGAGGGCGGCGAGCCGCTCGGGCCGGGCGGCCAGCTCCCGGTACTGCAGGGCATCCAGCAGGTTGACCACGAGCGCGTCCGGCAGCTCACGCCGGAGCCACGTGCTCTTCCCGGTGCCCCGAGGCCCCAGCAGGAAGAAGCTGCCGACCGGTTTCTGGAAAAATCGTCCTTGAAGCTCCAAGATGAGGCGCAATTTGGAGGTGTGAGGATGAATTTTCAAGTCATCCGGTGCCGGTGAGGGGCGGCTGTCTCGGTTGATCGCCTTGGAAGCGGGCCACCTCCCGGAACAGCTCGCCATAGTCTCTGGCCGCGACGAGCGCCTGGAGGTCCGCCGCCTCCCCGCGCCCGAGCCGCGCGAGCCACCGGTACTTGTCCGCGTGGTAGCGGGCCACCAGCCATGAGGCTGCAAAACCGTTTAAACCGCCCCGGAAGGCTGCGCCCTTCAGGAGCGCGTTCCTCAGGAAGTGGACCCACTGCTGCAGCCCGGGGTGCTTCCCCGCGGGCGCGCGCGCCCGCCCCCCCCCCGGCGCGCCTGCTCCTGCAGGGCCCACAGCAGCCCGTAGGTGTCGTTGCGAGCCGCGCGGCTCGAGAACGTCGGAAGGAACTCGTGCTCGATGTCCGCCTGCACCCGCTCGGTGCGGAGGTGAGACGGGAGCGCCTCGTGGACGAACTGCGCCTCCGTCCACGTCGCGGCCGAGGTCGCGACGAGCCGCTTGCGCCACTCGCTGCGCAGCACGAAGCGGCTCGTGCCCGCCGTCACCCAGTCCCGGCGCCGGAGCGCGAAGGCCTCGGGCCACGTGGCGCGGGCGCGCACCGTGCGCAAAGCCTCCACGGTGGCGTCCGGCAGCCACTCGTCCGAGTCCAGGAAGAAGACGGCGTCGTGGTGCGAGAGGGCCTCCACCGCCGCCGCGCGCGCCGCGCCGAAGCCGCGCCACGGCACCTGCACCCGGCGGATGCCCCGCGCATCCACCAGCGCCGAAGAGCCATCCGTGCTGCCGGTGTCCACCGCCACCACCTCGTCGCAGGCGGCTGCAAGTCCGTCCAACGCTCGCCCCAGCGTAGAGGCGTTGTCCCGGAAGAGGACGAACCCGCCGATGCTGCGCCGCCCCGCCATGCCCTAGAAGCAGCCCCCGCTCGAGCAGCTGCCCCACAGCCCCTTGCCGGCGCTCCGGGCGGTGGACTGCAGCCCCTTGAACTCGTCCGCGCGGTCGTCCCCTGCAGGGGAGATGTGCAGCACGCAGGCGAAGCCGCGCTCCACGAGCAGGCTGTTCACCTCGCGTCCCTCCACGGAGACGTACGCGAGCGTCCGTCCGAAGCGGTCCGTGCAGGAGGCCTCGTCGTAGGCGAGCTGGACGGTCTTCCCCTCCACGAGGCTCCGCGTGTACTCGCGCGCCTCCGAGCCGTAGCACTCGTTCTTCCCGCTCGTCACCTCCTGGGTGTCCACGAGCAGCATGCGGAGCTTCGTCCCGGACTCGAGCTCCACCGTGTCCCCGTCCACGACGTCGACGACCACGCCCTCGGAAGGGCCGCACGGGCTCGCGGTGCCTCCATTCGGGCAGCCGCCCGCGAGCAGCAGCGAGGTCAACGCGAGCGCCGCCCTAGAAGCAGCGCCCATTGGCCGCCCCCGGCGTGCCGCGGTCTCCGCCGTCCACGCCCGTCCAGGTGCCCGCGTCCGAGTTGCAGAAGTTGGCGGCCGCGTCGTTGGAGACGGCGTCCAGGTTGTTGACGTCCAGCTGCCAGGAGATGCCGGACTTCACGTTGGCCGTGTCGTACGCCACCTGGTCCAGGAGGCCCCCGTCCGCGAACATCACCTTCACGGTGTGCGGGCTGGAGTTGCCGAGCGAGAAGCCGAAGGTACCGGCCACCGTGGGCAGTCCGCCGTTCACCGCGGGGTCCGCGTTCTTCGCGAACACCACCCAGCTGCCGGGGCCGGGGTGGATGCAGGCCTGGGACTGGAGCGTGGTGGGGCTCGCGGTGTCGTACCCGAGCTTCAGGCCGTTGAGGTCCACGTCCGCCTTCACGTGCACCTCGAACCACTCGCCGCTGGTGTCTGCCACGGCGCCGGGGTTGGGCATGAGCTCCGTGATGACGAGGTCTCCCACCGCGGGAGGCATGAGCGGGCGGGGCTGGCCGGTGGTGGCGTCCACGCAGGTGTTCCCCGGGGGAGGGGCCACGCAGGCCGTGTTGGCGCTGCCCGGCGTGCCCTTGTCCCCGGCCCCGTAGGTCTCCGTGGAGGCGCAGAAGGCGTCCGCGCCGTCGTTCTGGGTGGCGTCCAGCTTGAGTGGATCCAACTGGGTGGAGGCGCCCGTGGTGGTGGCTGCCCAGGAGATGCTGTCCAGCACCACCGCGCCGTTGGCCACGGACAGCGAGCCGCTCGAGTTGGCGAGCGACAGCTTGGTGGTGGACGTGACGGTGGGGAGCCCGCCGTTGACGCCGCCGTCCGTGGAGCGCGCGATGACCGCGTAGGCGCCCGCGGGCACGTGCAGGCAGCCCTCGGCGGCGACCGTGTCGGTGGCGGTGCCGGCCGTCAGCGTCAGCCCGTTCAGGTCCAGGTCCTTCGTGGCGTAGAGCTCGAACCACTCGCCGTTGGTGTCGCTCACGGCGCCCGGGTTCGCCATGAACTCGGTGATGACCAGGTCCCCGGCTGCCTCGGGCAGGGCCACCGGCCGGCCCACGCCGAGCACCGCGTCCATGCAGGTCCCGCCCACCACGCCGCCGTCCTCGCTCCCGCACAGGTCGTTCTTCTTGCCCGGCGTGCCGAACGAACCGGTGTCGAACTCGTTGGCGCCGTCGCAGAAGTTGGACTCGGTGTCGTTGATGGCGGAGTCCGGGGACAGCTTGCCGTCCAGCGAGCGGCTCTTGCCGGCCTTGGGGGCTGCCGTCCAGGTCACCTTGTCCAGCACGTTGGTGCCGCACTTCACGCCGATGGCGCCGCTGCTGTTGGGCAGCGCGCCGAGCGCGTCGTCGTACGAGTAGCCGATGTACGGGGGCAGCGCCGCCCCGGCCCGCACGTCCCCGAGCGCCAGGTAGCCGCCCGCCGGCAGCGTGAGCGTCTTGGGCAGCGCGTGGGTCTTCTCCTTGCTCCCGTCCGCCGCGGAGGTGAAGACGGTGAGGCCGGACAGGCTGATGTCCGAGGCGGTGGGGTTGTGCAGCTCGAACCACTCCCGGCCCGTGTCGGTGCTGGCGGGGTCCGCCATGAACTCCGTGATGACCACGTCCCCTGCCACGAGCGACTTGCAGGGGGACTGCGGCTGGGGGGCAGGTCCAGGGCAACCGGCGAGGAGCAACGAGGCGGCGGCGGCGGGGACGAAGAGGTTACGCATGGGGGGCTAGTCTGCTCCAGGCACGGTGTCGTTGTCCCGGTCCGAGGCCACGTCTCCGGCCTCGCGCTCGGGGGGCGCGTCTTCGTCGGTGGGGGCTGGCTGCTTCTTGTCCTGCTTCCCGTCGGGCCTGCCGTCCTGCTTCCGCGGGGGGCGCGGCTTGTCCGGCGGGAGCTCCTTCAGCGTCATCACGTAAGCAGGCACGAGCACCTGGCCCGGCAGCGCCACCTCCATCTGCAGCTGGGAGATGCCGCGCTCCTTGTTCTCGTAGCGCGTCACCACCCCGCGCACCTGGATGAACTCGCCGCGGGCGCGCGCCAGCTGCGTGGCGAGCAGCACGTCCCGGTCGAAGAAGACCAGGTCGAAGCTGCTCTTGCGGTTGCGGGCCAGCTTCACGGACGTGGGGCCGCGCTCGCGGGGCTTTATCTCCGCCACCGAGCCCAGCACGGTGACCTCCTCCCCCAGCCGCTGCTCCAGCTGAGCCAGGGCGTCCCAGCGCGTCAGCACCACCTGGTCCGGCCGGCCCTCCGCCTCGCGCTCGAAGCGCATCACCACGTCCCCGCGGGCGTTCCACCACGACAGGCGCTCGGCGTAGTCCGGGTAGTGCTGCTCGGCGTCGCTCCAGATGTGCAGCTTCTGCGCGCGCGCCTCCTCCTGCGCCTTCACGAAGGCGGCGTGGAAGCGGCGGCTGCGGCCGTACTTGGTGAAGTAGGGGGACCAGCCGGCCCGCACGCACTCCAGGTTGAAGTTCACCCACTCGCCGTTCTTGAAGACGAAGACGTAGGCCAGGTAGCGGCCGTAG
>JBDLRJ010000265.1:0-5308 GCA_039800145.1 Pseudomonadota bacterium
GCCTTTGCGTTCGACACCCCGGAGCCGCACCCACTGCTCGCGGCCCTGCCGCAGGTCATACACGTGCCCGCCGGTGGACACGGGACGCCCGGGCGGCTGAAGTCCGTCATGGAGATCCTGGGCGGAGAGCTGGCCGAGGGTGCTGCAGGGGCGGACGTGGTCGCGAAGCGGCTGTTGGACGTGGTCCTCGTGCTCGCCGTCCGCGACTGGTTCAACACCGCGCGGGAGGCACTCCCGGACGGGATGGGGGCGCTGCGGGATGGCCCCACCTCCAGGGCCCTCGCGGCCATCCATGCCCACCCCCGCCATCCCTGGACGGTAGAGTCGCTGGCCCAGCACGTGGGGGTGTCCAGGGCCACCCTCGCTCGCCGATTCCAACGACTGCTGGGAGAGGCGCCCCTGGCGTACGTTCGGCGGTGGCGCCTGACACTCGCGGCCCTCGAGCTCCGCCGCACCGACGCCTCCGTGGGTGAGCTGGCCGAGCTCGCTGGCTACGAGTCGGAGGCTGCCTTCCACCGGGCATTCACCCGCGCGCGGGGAATGACGCCGGCCGAGTACCGGCGCCGGGAACGGGACCGCGTGATTCCTCCGTCCCTCAAGCCCGCGGCCGCTTCCGGCGCCACGTGACCGGTCGACGGTCCTCGCCTCCACCTCTCACGTCGTCTCACTCAAACGCAGCGGTCAACAACGAAGCCCCAGGAGCGGAAGACATGTCTGGAAAGATTCTCGTGGTGGGTGCAACAGGCACGGTGGGTTCACGGGTGGCCGCCGCGCTCTCGGAAGCCGGGCTGGACTACGTCTGTGGTCTCCGCGGCGGAGACAGGAGCTCCCACCCGTCGGTGGCGCTCGACTTCGCTCGCCCCGAGACCTTCCGCGGCGCCCTGGCCGGCGTGGACCGCGTCTTCTTGATCGCCCCCGGAGTCACCGACGACGCGGACGCCTTGCTGGCCCCCTTCCTCCGCGCCGTCGGCGCCGCGGATGTCCGGCACGTGCTCTACAGCTCCGTCATCGGGGCCGAGTACAACCCCGGTGGCGTCCACCGCCGCATCGAGCGTCTCCTGGAGGAGGGCACCGTTCCCTGGACCTTCTTCCGCCCCAACTTCTACCTGCAGAACTTCATCACCTACGAAGCCGAGGCCGTGCTCGGTCGGGGAGAGATCGCGCTGCCCACGGGGGACGGTGCGGCCTCCTACCTCGACGTGGGTGATCTCGCGGCGGCGGCGGCCCGGGTGCTCGCGGCCCCGGCGGCGCACGCGGGACGCGCCTACACCCTGACGGGCCCTGCGCCCCTGTCGCACGGGGCCGTCGCGGCCGCGCTCACCGAGACCCTCGGGTTCCCGGTCGTCTTCACCAACCCTGCGCCCTCCGCCCATTCGGCTGCCCTCGCCGCCGCGGGCGTACCTGCCGGCATCATCGCCCAGTCCGAGGCGCTGTACGCGCTCATCCGCGGCAACGTCTGCGCCGCCGTCTCGCCGGACCTCCCGGCCCTCCTCGGCCACCCGGCAACGGACGTCTCGGCCTGGGCTGCCCGCGAGGCAGTCCCCGCGCTCCAACGCCGGACAGGCGCAACGGAACCCACCGCCGCCTCGCTCGTCTCACGCGCCAATGCGCTCATGACGGCCTGGGAATACGGGGAGACCGCGGCCTACGCGGCCCTGTGCGCGCCCGGCGTCCGCATGGAGATTCCCCAGTACGGCCTCGACATCCGCGGCTTCGACACCCTGTGGGGCGTACGGCGCGGCATGAAGGCCCTGGACGCCGGGCCCCTTCACATCCACACCCTCGACACGCACGTCGTGGACGGCCGCACCGTGACCGCACAGGCGCACGTCATCCACCGCGCCGAGGGGCGCTTCACCCAGCACGGCGTCGTTCGCTTCGAGTTCGATGCCGGGGCTCGGCTCGTCCGCTACCACCAGGTCAACACCTGGATGGGCTGACAGGACCGCCCTGCGTCACTTCAGCGCGCTGCACCCCAGCCCCGGCTCGGGCGCAGCGTCGTCCTGGGCATCCAGGACGCAGGCCAGTGCCGCCTCGTCCACGTCGTCACCCACCCAGGACGTGCCCCAGGCCACCGCCCCCACCTTGCCGGGCAGCGTGGGCCTCGGGACCACGAGCGCCCGCGGCGCTCCACCTGCGCTCGCGGGAACCTTCGCCGCGAACGCCTCGAGCTTCGCCACCACCTCGGGGCAGCCACCCGGGCAGTTGTAGAGCAGCACCAGGTGGCCGTGCTCCAGGTTGTGGATCCACCGGCACGCCGAGGCCTCCGCGTGCGTCCCACAGCCGAGCCAGCTCCCGCAGTGCGGCCCGCCCGTGGGGGGCTCGGCGCCGTTGCCGCACGCGGACGCGTCGTCACACGACGACACGTGGTCGTTCGCCCCGCCCGGCACCTGCTCCACGCCCAGCGCCGCGCACGTCCCACCGCCCGCGGGCGCCGCCTTGCCCGCGCACCCGGCGAGCATGACCGCGCCTGCAAGAACGAACAACGAACGCCTCACGTGGCAATCCGGATGGCGGAGGGCAGCAGCCGCATCTTGCAGGGCAGCCGACCCGGCTGCTCGCCGTCCACGTCCAGCAGCACCTCGTGGTCGCTCTCCGCCTCCAGGACGCGGCACCGGTACCGGGACGTCCCGGCCAGCTTCACGTGCTCGCCGCTGTAGATGGACGGGCTCTTGAACACGAAGTCCGAGAGGCCGAACCCGCGCCACACCGTCACGTCGAACTGCCCGTCCGCGGTGTCCGCGTCCGGGGCCACGAACATCCCGCCGCCGAAGTAGCGCCCGTTGGCCACCGCCACCGTGGTGACGTCCAGTTCCTGTGCCGGCCCCCCGTCCATCTTCAGGCGGACCTTCTTGTCCGTGTACTGGAGCAGCGCCCGCGTGCTGCCCGTGAAGAACGCCATCCTCCCCCCGAGCGCCTTGCTGCTCCGGCCCACCTCGCGGACCACCAGCCCGGACACGCCGAAGCTGGAGATGTTGGCGAAGTACCGCCGCGCGGGCTCACCCGAGGCCGTCACGTACTCCACGAGCCCCACGTCGAAGGGCTTCGTCTCCGCCCGCGAGATCCGCCGCGCCGTGTCGCCCGTGGACTCCTCCCAGCCGAACGTCCGCCGGAAGTCGCCGCCCGTCCCAGCCGGCATCACGCCCAGGGCCGCCTGCGGGTTGAGGACCGCCCCGCCCTCGAAGAAGCCGTTCACCACCTCGTTGACGGTGCCATCCCCCCCCACCGCCACCACGCACTCGTACCCGTCGTGCAGCGCCTGCCGCGCCAGCTCCACCGCGTGCAGCGGCCTCTCCGTGAAGCCGTGGCCAAAGGTGCCCAGCGTCTTGCCCAGCTCCGCGGAGAGCTGCGCCCAGCGGCGGCCCGTCTTGCCCGCGCCGCTCTCCGGGTTGACGACGAAGTAGGTCCTCATGCGGGGCTGTCTCCTAGTCTACTTTCGGCCTCGCCGGGCAGGCCCGTGGCGCGCCGCCCGGCTCGTGGAGGGATCTCCCGCCCGCGGCGAGCCCCCTCCCCCGTGGCGCTGCGCCGCCTGCTGCCGCTGCTCGGCCTGCAGCTTCCGCCACGCCTCGTGGCGCACCCCCGGCAGGCTCCCGGCCTCCACCGCCGCGCGCACCGCGCAGCCGGGCTCGCGGTCATGCAGGCAGTCCGAGAAGCGGCACCCGGCAGCGAGCGCCTCCACGTCCGGGAAGGCCTGGTCCACCCCGCCGCTCGCGCTCCACGGCGAGAGCTCGCGCATCCCCGGCGTGTCCACCACGAGCGCGCCTCCCGGCAACCGGAGCAGGCTCCGCTGCGTGGTGGTGTGCCGCCCCTTCCCGTCCGTCCCGAGCGTCCCCGTGGCCAGCTGCGTCTCGCCGAGCAGCAGGTTGATGAGCGTGCTCTTGCCCACCCCGGACGAGCCCACGAACGCCACGCTCCGCCCCGCGCGCACCCACGGGGAGAGCGCCCCGAGCGCGGCAACGTCCAACGCGGAGGTCGCCACCACGGCAACCCCCTCGGAGAGCCCCTTCACGGAGGCCACCGCCTCGGCCACCTCGGGCGCGGGCACGAGGTCCTTCTTCGTGAGGACCACCACCGGCTCCGCGCCGCTGTCCCGCACCGCCGCCAGGTAGCGCTCCACGCGGCGCGGGTTCAGCTCGCCCCCCAGCGCCGCGACGATCAGCACCACGTCCACGTTCGCCGCGATGGGCTGCGGGGCTGGCAGCGAGGGATCCTTCCGCACCAGCAGCGTGCGCCGCTCCAGCACCGCCAGCAGCGAGGACTCCCCGCCCGGCGACACCGGCCCCATCACCACCCAGTCCCCCACCACGGGACGCTCGAGCGGCGAGTCGTCGATGCGCGCGCGCAGCTTCCCGGTGGGACGGGCGAGCACCACCTCCGGCATCACCACCCGGAACAGCCCGGCGTGCTCCGCCACCACGCGGCCCGCGCGCGCACCGGGATGGGCCTCGAGCAGCGGCCCGAGCCTGTCCTCGAACCCCCACCCCACCAGCGCTTCCCGGTCGTCCAGGGGCAAGCGGCTCAGCTTCCCTTCGGCGGGACGCCCGCCGTCTTCACGTGGAGATCCCGCAGCTGCCGGTCATCCACCTCGCCCGGCGCGCCCGTCATGAGGTCCGTCCCCTTCTGCGTCTTGGGGAAGGGGATCACGTCGCGCAGGGACTCGGCGCCCGTCAGCAGCATGGCCAAGCGGTCCATGCCGAGCGCGATGCCGCCGTGCGGCGGCGCCCCGTACTTCAGCGCGTCCAGCAGGAAGCCGAACTTCTCGCGCGCCTGCTCCTCGGGGATGCCCAGCGCCTTGAACACCTCCGCCTGGACCTTCGGATCGTGCAGGCGGATGGAGCCGCCGCCGATCTCGAACCCGTTCAGCACCACGTCGTACCGGTAGCACTTCACGCGGCCCGGGTCCGAGTGCAGGTACGCCACGTCCTCGTCGTGCGGGCGCGTGAAGGCGTGGTGCGCCGCGGCCCACGTCTTCGTCTCCTCGTCGTACTCGAACAGCGGCGGGTTCACGACCCAGAGGAAGTTCCACTTCCCGCCCGAGCCGTACTCCGGGATGAGCCCCAGCTTCTTCGCCACGTGCACGCGCAGGTTCGCCATCACCGTGTGCACCAGCGACTCGCGGCCGAACTGGAAGAGGATGAGATCTCCGGCCTTCGCACCGCACGTGGCGTTGATCTCCTCGCGCAGGGCAGGCGTGATGCTCTTGGCGAGCGGAGACTGCGTCCACTCCCCCGTCTCTCCCACCTTCGCGCGCGCCAGGCCCCCGGCCCCCATCCCCTTCACGTACTCCTCGAGCTGGTCCGTCTCCGCG
>JBDLRJ010000266.1:0-5616 GCA_039800145.1 Pseudomonadota bacterium
GACGGCAGCAACTTCCCGTTCCGCTACAGCTTCACCTTCAAGGGCGCCTTCTTCGTGGCCCTGGATGCCACCACCGTGGGGGCGCTGCCCTCCGCGCAGAAGACCTGGGTGCAGCAGCAGCTGGACGGGGCGGCGGGCTACTCCGTGAAGATCGTCTACGGCCACGTCCCCATCCGCCCCACCGCCGTCGGCCGCGAGACGCAGGTGATGGGGGACGTGGCGTTCGAGGCGATGCTCAAGGCCCGCGGCGCGCTCTTCGTGGGAGGCCACCACCACGGCTATTACCCCGGCGTCTCCAACGGGCTCCGGCACGTCGTCACCCCGTGCATCGGGGCGGGGCCGCGCACGCTCATCGGGACGTCCAGCACCTCGGCGCGCGGCTTCGTGGTCATCGACGTGGCCGGCGGGGCCATCAGCTCCGTCGAGGCGCGCACGGGGACGAGCAGCGGGTTCAACGCCACCATCAGCCGCGCGTCGCTGCCCGCCGAGATCCGCTCCGGCTCCCACCTCCTCACGCGGGACGATCTCGCCGCGCCGTAGTCCGTTGAGTGTCAGACCCTCCGTCTACCCTCGCCGTGTCATGGGACTCGGCAGGGGAGGTGGGGCATGGGGAAGGGCAGGGCGGTGCGCGGCGGCCAGTTGTCAGCTGGCAACGCCGAGCGGAGAATGAAGGGCACCATGGGGGACGGCGGGAAGAAGACCATCGACGATGTGGCCCGGGAGCCGGAGGATCGGTACTTGGAGCTGCTCGACGGGGTGATGGTGGAGAAGGCCTCGCCGGACTGGGACCACTCCACTGCGCAGGGGCAGGTGCTGGTCGAAGTTGGAGCGGTGTATGGCAGGAGAGGTGGCACGGGTCCCGGGGGATGGTGGATTCTCCCGGAGCTGGACATCTCCCTCAGCCGGTACGACTGGGTCCGCCCGGATCTCTGCGGCTACCGAAAGGACAAGCATCCCTCCATCCCGAAGACCCGGCCCGTGCCGCTGGCGCCGGACTGGGTCTGCGAGGTGGTCTCCGAGAGCAACGCGTCGCGGGACACCGTGCAGAAGCTGCGCCTGTACCACCGCAGCGGCGTCGGCCATTACTGGCTCGTGGATCCCGCCCGGAAGACCCTGACCGTCCTCCGCCACGAGCCCGAGGGGTACCAGGTCGTCCTCACCGCCACGCCCGGAGAGCACGTCCGCGCCGAGCCCTTCCCGGAGGTGCAGCTGGACGTGTCAGCACTCTTCCAGGACACCGGCTGAATCCCAAGGCACGGGTTGCATTTCAGCCCCGGGCGTCTAGAGAGGAGGCGTGCGACTGGATCTCCACCGCCACCTCGAGGGCTCCCACGGGGCCGAGGCGCTGCTGTCCGTGGCGCGGGACTTCGGCATCGGCCACCCGCTGCTCCGGGACGAGGCGGCCCTGCGCCGGGCGCTCGTGCTCACCGGTCCGTCCGAAGACGCAGGAAAGTTCTACGCCTGCATCCAGGTGGCCCGGCTCGCGTATGTCCACCCGGACGCCGTGGGGGCGCTCGCCCACCGCGCCTTCCTCGAGGCTGCGTCCGAGTGCGACGGCTTCGAGATGCGCGTCAGCCTGTTCTCCATGACCCGCGCGGTGCTGGAGAACCAGGGCGTCTCGTGGCGGGACCTGTCACCCACGGCGTTCGCCGAGCACGCGCGCACGCTGCTCCTGCAGGTGCTCGGGGCGAGGGACCGCGCCTCGGCCGAGAGCTCCACGCCCATGCTCGTCCGGCTCGGCTTCTCGCGCGCCTTCGAGGCGGCGGAGCACCAGCGCGCCGTCGCCGGCGTCGTGGCCGAGCACGCCCCCGCGCTCAGCGGCCTGGACATCCTCGGCATCGTGAAGGGCGAGGACACCGAGCCGCTGCCGGCCCCGCTGCTGGACATCGTCTCGTCGCTCCGGCGCGTGCTCCCGGACCTCACCGTCCACGCCGGCGAGTTCGCGGGCCACGCCTCCGTGGACCGCACGCTCGGGCTCGAGCCCCAGGCCATCGGCCACGGGGTGCGAAGCGTGGAGAGCGGGGACACGTTGAACGCCCTTGCACGCCGAGGCGTGACCCTGGAGGTCTGCCCCTGCAGCAACCGGCTGCTCATCCCCGGGGCCCTCTCGCGCATCACCGCGCAGCACGGGGCCCACCCGCTGGTGGTGCTCCAGCGCGCCGGGGTGCACGCGGTGCTCGGGAGCGACGACCCGGCCCCCATGGGCACGGACTTCCGCGGGGAGTGGGCGCGCGCCGGTGAGCTCGGCGCAGACCTCGCCCGGCTGGAGGCGGACACGGCGCGCCGCTGGGCCCAGCTTCAGCCGAAGGAGACGAGCCCCCGGGCCACCGCGTAGCGCGTGAGCGCCTGCGCGTCGTGGAGATCCAGCTTCCGCATCACGTTGGTGCGGTGGGCGTCCGCCGTCTTCGGGGAGATGCCCAGCGCCTCTCCTATCTCCCGGTTGGACTTTCCCTCGGCGACCAGCTGCAGGACCTCCCGCTCGCGGGCCGTGAGCAGCTCCAGGCTGTCGGACACGTCCGAGCCGGGGGCGGTGGCATCCAGCACCGCCTGCGCCTCGGGGCCGTAGAACGTCCCGCCCTCCGCCACGGCGCGCAGCGCCTCGAGCAGCCGGTCCAGCCCTGCACCCTTCACGAGGTAACCCGCCGCCCCCGCGCGCACCGCGGGCCGCACGTAGTCCTGCCCTGCGTGCATGGAGAGGACGAGCACCCGCGTCCGCGGACTGGCCTCCTTCACCCGCCGCAGCGCCTCCACGCCGTTGAGCCCCGGCATGGACAGGTCCAGCAGCAGCACGGCCGGCTGCGCCCGCTCCACCTCGGCGAGCGCTTCGCGGCCATCGGCCGCTTCTCCCACGACCTCCACGCCACCCGCCGCCGAGAGCAGCGAGCGCAGCCCCTGCCGGACGATGGTGTGGTCGTCCGCGATGACGACGCGGATCACAGGTGAGCCTCCCCGAGCTCCAGACCCAACTCGCGCCACGTCATGGCAGCTCCACCTCCACGCGGACCCCGCCGCGAAGGCCCGTCTCCACCCGGGCCACTCCCCCGAGCAGGCGTGCCCGCTCGCGGATGCCGGAGATCCCGCGCCCCTCGGACCCCGCCGCATCCGCCGGGAGTCCGCGCCCATCGTCTTCGATGCACAGCCGGACCCCGCCTCCGTGGCGAGGTTCGCACCGCACCTCCACCGCGCGGGCGCCGGCGTGCCGCACCACGTTGGCAAGCGCCTCCTGCACCACGCGGTAGCAGGCCGTCTCCGCTTCCGCGGACAGCGGGGCTGCAACATCGTTCCATGAAACCCGGACATCCAGCCCGGCGGCATCCGCCACGGCGGCGCAGTGTCGCTCCACCGCGCGCCGCAGCCCCAGCTCCGCCAGCGCCGCCGGCGCGAGCCGCTCGATGGCGCGCCGCACCTCGTCCATGGACTCGTCCAGCTGCCGGGTGATGGGGGCCACCTGCCCCTGTTCCAGGCGCGCCCGGACCTGCAGCGCCTGGAGCTCCAGCCGTGCCGCCGTCAGCGCCTGTCCCACCCCGTCGTGGAGCTCGCGGGCCATGCGCCGCCGGTCCTCCTCCTGCAGCGTGAGCGCCAGCCGCCCGAGCAATCCCTGGATGCGCCCTTCCGCCTCCCCGAGCGCGCGCAGCGGGACGCCGAGCAGCACGCCCCCGAGCAGCAGCGACAGCGCGCTGAAGCCCCCGAGCAGTTGAAGCGCGGTCACCACCAGCGGCCATCCATCCACTGCGACGAAGACCGTGGCCCATGGCCCGCGGGCGTCTCGGAGTTCATGCCGGCCCCACAGCAGCCAGGGCCCGGCGGGCACCGGCGCGGCATCCAGCTTCACCCCGCGCCCCGTCCCGTCCACGACCACCAGGGGAAGCTGGGAGAAGCCTGCCTCCGCGAGCCGCTCGGAGAGCTTCGCGGACCCGTAGCGCCACAGCGCGGGGCGCGCCTCTCGCTCGCCTCGAAGTGCCTCCCCGGCCCGCGCCGCCTGCTCGCGGGCCTGCACCACCGCGTCCCGCCTCGCGCGGAGGTAGTGCGCCAGCGGCGCAGACACGGCCACCACCAGCCCCGTGGCCACCACGACCGGCACCATGCGGGCGCGGAACCACGCACGGAGCCCGAGCTGCTGCCTCACGGCGCACCTCCGGGGCGGGCATGCGCCGGGCGCGGCGCAGAGCCCCGCGTTGCAGCCACCGCGTCGCGGCCCACGCGCCCTGCGTGGAACCCGGCGGCGAGTTCCAAATTGCAGCCGCCGCGTCGCGGCCCAGACGCCTCGCGTGGAACCAGGCGAAGAGCCCCGCGTTGAAGCCGCCGCGCCGCGGCCCACGCGCCTTGCGTGGAACCAGGCGCAGCGCCCTGGGGGGAAGCCGCCGCATCGCGGCCCACGCGCCCTGCGTGGAACCCGGCGGCGAGTTCCAAATTGCGGCCGCCGCGTCGCGGCCCAGACGCCTCGCGTGGAACCAGGCGAAGAGCCCCGCGTTGAAGCCGCCGCGTGGCGGCCCACGCGCCTTGCGTGGAACCAGGCGCAGCGCCCTGTGTTGAAGCCGCCGCGTCGCGACCCACGTGCCTTCCGTGGAACCCGGCGGCGAGTCCCGCGTTGCAGCCGCCGCGTCGCAGTCCACGCACCCCGCGTGGAACCAGGCGCGGAGCCCGAGCTGCTGACTCACGTCGCACTTCCGGCGTGGCCCAGGTCAAGCGTTGTGCTGAGCCCCGAGTTGCAGCCGCGGCGTCGAGGCGCACACGCCCCGCGTTGCAGCCGTCGCGTCGCGGCCCACGCGCCTTGGATGGAGCCAGGCGGCGAGCCCCGCGTTGCAGCCGCCGCGTCGCAGTCCACGCGGCCCGCGTGGAACCAGGCGCAGAGCCCCGCGTTGCAGCCGCCGCGTCGCAGTCCACGCGCCCCGCGTGGAACCAGGCGCAGAGCCCGAGCTGTCGGCTCGTGGCGCACCCCTGGTGTGGCGCATGCCACGCGCGGCGCCGAGCCCCGCGTTGCAGCCGCGGCGTCGCGGCCCGCGCGCCCTGCGTGGAACCAGGCGCAGCGCCCCGCGTTGAAGCCGCCGGGTCGCATCCCACGCGCACCGCGTGGAACCAGGCGGCGAGCCCCGCGTTGAAGCTGTCTCGTCGGAGTCCACACGCGCTCCGCCGGCGCGCACCGCCTCGAGGGCACGGAGCCCGGAGTTGCACCCGGCCCACGGGGCGCGCCGGGGTTGACGCGCTGGGGTCACCGGCCCCTCGCGGCGTTGAGCTGCACGCCCCCGGCGGGCAGTACCCCGCACAGTGCCTCACGGGACGTCACCTGCGATGGGTTGGTACCCCGCGCGCCGCGCGATGGCAGCGCCTTCGGCGGAGCGGAGCAGGCCCAGCAGGGGCGTGACGGCTGCGCGCCGCTCCGCCCGGTAGACGAGCGAGATGGGACGGGTGGCCGGCCACCGCCCCTCCTCGAGGGCACGTGCATCCGGCAGCAGCCCGTCGAGCGCTAGCACCTGGATGCGCGCCTGCGCCCCGGACAGGAGTGCGAGGCTGCTCACCCCGAGTGCCCCCGGCGTCGAGGCCAGCGCCTCCACCATGGCCGCGTCGTGGAAGAGCACCCGGAAGTGCAACTCGCCGGCACGGCTCGCCACCAGCCCC
>JBDLRJ010000267.1:0-12134 GCA_039800145.1 Pseudomonadota bacterium
CTCTTGCCGATGCCGCTCTTGCCCAGCAGCAGGATGCCCACGCCGAACACGTCCACCAGCACCCCGTGCATGGAGGCATAGGCCGTCAGCGCCTCCTCGAGGAACGCCTGCACCTGGACGATGAAGGTGGAGGACAGCTGCGGCGTCTTCATCAGCGCCAGGTTGCACGCGGCGCAGCACTCCTCCAGCACCGGCGGCACCGCGAGATCTTTCGTCACCACCACGCAGGCGAGGTCCGCCTGGAACAGGTGCATCAGGACTTCGCGCTGGCGGGCTTCCGGCAGCGTCCGCAGGTAGCTGACCTCGGTGTTGCCGAACACCTGCACCCGCTGCTCGTGCAGGTGCTCGGTGAAGCCGGTGAGCGCCAGGCCCGGCTTCTGGATGCGCGAGGACGAGATGACGCGCGACAGCCCGGCAGCCCCGGTGACGAGCTGGAGCTCCAGCCCGTACTCGTTCTTCTCCAGCAGCCTCTCCACCTTGATGGACGTCACGGTGCGTGCGTGGATATCACGCGCCCATGGCCACCCACGACTGCCTCTTCTGCCGCATCCGGGACGGGATCATTCCCGCCCAGCCGGTGCACCGGGACGAGCACTGCTTCGTCCTGCAGGACATCCACCCCCAGGCCCCCACCCACCTGCTGGTGATTCCCAACAAGCACGTCCCCACGGTGAACGACCTGGGCCCCGGGGACCACGCGCTCGTGGGCCACCTGTTCACCACCGCCGCGGCCCTGGCCCGCACCCACGGGGTGGCCGAGTCCGGCTACCGGCTGGTGATGAACACCCACGCGGACGCGGGGCAGACCGTCTTCCACCTGCACCTCCACGTGCTCGGTGGACGGCCCATGGGCTGGCCCCCGGGATAACTCGCAGAACGTTGGTTCCTTGACGCTCCCCCGCCCATCGGGCAGACCCTCCGCTGCTTTCCTGCGTCTTCTACTGGGGGTCTCACATGAACCATTCGGGCGTTGTTCGGCTGGCGGGTAAACTTTCCTTCGGCGTGGCCTCCGTGTTGCTGCTCACCGCGGGGCGCGGGCCCTGGAAGCAGGTGGACGGCTACATGTCCTGCTACCAGGACTACCTGGCCGGGAAGTACTGCTCCTACGGCGAGACGGGGCTGGACGTCTTCGAGGCCGAGATTGAAAAGGAGAAGGGGACGGACACCAAGCAGGACCCGGCCGAGTACCTGGCGGTCCTGAAGGCGGCACGCGCGAAGGCGAAGGAGGAGAGGATGGCGAGGAGCGTCGACTCCGCTTCGAGCCAGTTGACCTACTTCGTGGACAAGCTGAACCCGAACGACTGCGTCACGCTCCCGGGCGGTTGTGCCCGGCTGAAGGAGTCCCTGAAGGAAGCGGACGTGGCCGGGATGCGGCAGTGGGCCGACGCCAACCTCAATCACCCGCAGAACGGGAGGACCGCCAAGCGCGTGCTGCAGAACCTGGAAGAGGCGAAGCCGAGCCTCAAGCAGGCGGCAGACCGCTTCTACACCTCTGCGGATGAGCACTTCAGCCGCGTGAAGACCTTCCGGGCCACCTCGCTCCTGCTCACGGACAACGGCTGCCGCGAGGTGCTGGTCATCGTGGAGGGCGGGCTCTCGCTCTCCCCCGGCCACGAAAAGCTGTCCAAGCTGGAGAAGACCGCGCGCGCGCTGCTCGCGGACATCGAGAAGCAGCGGGACGCCACGGTGTACAGCAGCCCCTTCCACCGCGAGAACGCGGAGAAGGTGCGGGTCTCCACCGAGTACCAGGAGCCGAAGGAGGAGGACGCCGCCGCCTTCAAGAGTGCGGTCAAGGCGGGCGAGCCGCTGTTCGGCAACGCCTACTTCAAGGCCCCCATCGGCGAGCTGACCATGTCCCTGGGCGTGACGGCCAACGTGTCGGTGCTCCTGAAGGAGGACGACAAGGAGGTGGCCGGTGGGGCGTGGGTGGTGGAGCCTTCGGACGCGGAGTTCAAGCAGGGGTTCACCACCTTCGAAATCTTCCCGCTGGACCCGAAGGAGCCCTCCAGCCTCTACCTCGCGAACAACCTGGTGAAGGGGCTCGCCTCCCTGGACCCGGGCAAGCACACCCTCACCGTGAAGGTGAACGTGCACACGGAGGACGCCAGCTCCGGCAGCACCGGGGCCACGGGCACCTTCGAGTACGACAACTCCACGGGCAACGAGAAGGTGGAGGCAGCCTCCAGGATCCTCGCGGACCTGGTGCTGGACGCCTCCCGCATGCCCTCCCCCGAGATGAAGGACGCGGGGCTCGAGAAGCAGGTGGTGGCCACCGTCAGCAAGAACGACTTCGGGGACAAGGCGCTGCGCGCCGTCATCACCGACGGCGAGTTCACCTACACCCGCAACGACTTGACCGGCATCCTCATTTCCCGCTCCTTCCGCGCCTCCGTGGCCGTTAAGCGCAAGGATGGGCGCTGCGAGGTGCGCAACTACCCGGTGGAGCAGCAGGCCCTGGCCGGCGGCAAGAAGTTCGCCCCCGCCACCGCCGGCTTCCACACCGGCGAGTACGCCATCCGCTGCGAGAACATCAACAAGAAGTAAGGCGGAGCCCGGGTCACCAGCGGACGCGGAGCTCGAACCAGTCCGCGCCGCGGTCCCCCAGCTCCACGCTCAGGGAGGGCGGCGACTTGCCGGTCCGGAGCATGGCCTCCACGCCCCCCTGCGCGAACTCGGGCAGCACGCCCGCGGCCTCCTGGAAGCGGATCCGGTACTCGCGCTCGGTCACGGGCACCACCTGCACGGCGAAGCCCTGCCGCACGCTGTCGACGTACTGGAGGATGCGGGGCAGTGCGCGCTCGGGGCCGAGCACCCGCAGCGCCCCCATCACCACCGAGCCCACCGTGGTCTCGGCGAAGCCCTCCACCCAGACGCGCCCGAGCGCCCGCTGGGCCTCGGGCACGGGGAGCCCGGCGAACCTGCGGCCCCGCACCCACTCGAGCACGGCGTAGAACGTCTCTGCGGGCCACATGGCGCGGTCGTCCGACAGGTCGTACCCCGCCTCGCGCAGGCAGGCCCGAACGGACTCGTCCCGGTCGATCCCCACCAGGAGCGCCTCGATGGCCCGGCGGTGCACGGGCGCTGCCGTGATGTTTTGCCCCCCCGACATTCTGCGGGGAGGTTGCCACGCCACCTCAGGCGGGGGAAGCCCCCGGCCCTGCCCGCGGAGCGAACAGCCTCCGTCCCCCGGCGTCCGCCCGCTCCATGGGTACCCCGTACAGCGCCTCGAGGGTGTCCTCCCGGAGCCACTCCCCCACCGGGCCGAAGCCCAGCACCCGCCCGTCCCGGAGCAGCACCACGTCGTCCGCGTACGCAGATGCGAGGTTCACGTCGTGGAGCACCGCGGCCACGAGCGCACCGCCGTGCGCCAGCCCCCTCGCGCGCGTGAGCAGCGCCACCTGGTGCCGTACGTCCAGGTGCGCCGTGGGCTCGTCCAGCAGCAGCCGGGGGGCCTGCTGCGCGAGCGCCCGCGCGAAGAGCACCAGCCGCTGCTCGCCCCCGGAGAGGGACTCGAGCGGGCGGTCCGCCACCCCCAGCAGGCCCAGCCCCTCGAGCAGCGCCCCCGCGTGCGCCGCGTCCGAGGGACCGGTGAGCCCCAGGACGCCGAGGTGGGGCGTGCGCCCGAGCAGCACCTGCTCGAGGGCGGTGAAGCCGCCCATCCCCTCGGGCCGCTGCGGCACCCAGGCCACGGCCTTCGCCAACGCCCGGCGGTCCCAGTCAGCCAGCGGCCGCCCGTCCAGGTGCACCTCGCCGGACACCACGGGGTGGAGCCCCAGGGCCACGCGCAGCAGCGTGCTCTTCCCCGCCCCGTTGGGCCCGAGCACCGCGGTGAAGCGCCCCGGGCGGAGCGCGCACGTGACGTCCTCGAGCACGCGCCTACCTCCGTGCGCGGCGCCCACGCCGGACAGCGACCAGCCCTCCGTCAACGCGGCGCCTCGAGCGCGCACCCGTCCACGTCGTCCGAGAGCAGGCGGATGCGGCGCAGCACTTCGTCGTTGTCCCGCTCCTCGTTCCGGTAGAACGGCTCGAGCCCGGTGAAGCGCGCGCGCAGCTTCTGGGCCTGCCGCGTGTTGCCGCCACACAGCGAGTCCAGCCGCTCCATGCGGTCGCGGAGCTGGCCCCACGCCTCCTCCACCTTGTCGTTGGACGATTTTGCAGCCGGGCGCGGGGGGGGCGGCACGGTCGCCGGGGCGGGACGCACGGAAGGGGCCGGCCGCGGCGGGGCGGGCAGCTGCGGCTCGGGCGGGCGCATGGGCGGCGGCACCTTCGCAGGCTCTGGGAGCGGGGCCGCGGTCGGGGTGGGAGGCGGGGCGGGCTCGGGCGGGGCGGGCTCGGGCGGGGCGGGCTCGGGCGGGGCCGGTGGCGCCGGGGCGGGCTCGGCCTTCACGGGCACGGGCGCGGGCACGGGAACTTCCCGCGTCGGCAGCGCGCGGGGCGCCGGGGCCGGCGGCTTGCTCCCGAGCACCCGCACCGCCCCGCCCCCGAGCAGCAACAGGACCCCGGCCACCCCGCCCCACAGCCCCCAGGACGGGCCGGAACGGACGGCGCGCACGGGTGCCGTCACGGGCCCTGTCCAGGCGGACCCCGGCCCGGTGGGGACCCCTTCCCGGGGGGTGTCGGTCAGGGGCGTGTTGGGGCCGGTGACGGTTCCCGTCCGCGGCGTCATGCCCACGACGACGTTGGGATCCGTTCCCAGGGAGTTCGCGAGGTTCCGGGCCAGCTTGCCGGTGTCCGGCTCGGGGTAGCGCTTGGCCGTGGGGCGGAACGCGGCGGACTGCGCCTCCTCGTCCTCGAACAGCTCGGGGGAGACCTCGATGGAGGCGGGCTCCGGGTCCAGTTCGCTGGACAGCTGCACCGCCTCGCCCGGGGCAGTGGTCGGGCCCGTGGGAGGGCCCGCCGGGAGAAACTCCTCGTCCAGCATGGAAGGGACGGGGGCCGGCTCATGCTCGGGCGTGGGGGTGCGGTCCTGCGCCTCCCGCTCGAGGTCCTCGAGGCGGACCCCCGGGATGGTCCGGTCGTCCGTCCGCGCCCGCGGAACGGGGCCGAGCGGCGCAGCCAGCTGCACCTGGGCCGTCTCCACCGTGCTCGCTGCCATGGACGGGCGCCGCCCCGCGGGTGAACCGGCCCGGGGCAGCTCCTGTGGCTCGGGCGCGGCCTCCGGCCCCTGCGCCTTCGCCTCGCGGAGACCCTGCAGCAGCCGCCGCTCGCTCGCGAACTCCGCCGCGAACGCCTCGCGCATGTAGGCGCTGATGCGCTCCTGCCCGAGCGCGGGATCCAACTTCAGCAGCGCCGCCGTCAGCGCCCCGCGCATCTCCTCCGCGGACTGGAAGCGCTTGCCGGGGTCCACCTCCAGCCCCCGCGCCACCAGCGCGCAGACGTCCGCGGGGACGTGCGGGGCCACCTCCTGCAGCGGCGCAATCTTCGGCCGCATCACCGCCTCCATGAGCGCCGTCATGCCCAGGTGGCCGAAGGGGTTCTTCCCCGTGAGCAGCTCGTACAGGCAGATGGCCACCGCGTACAGGTCGCTGCGGCGGTCCACCTTCTCGTGCCGCGCCTGCTCCGGGGCCATGTAGAGGAACTTGCCGAGGATGATGGACGGGTTCGTCTTGGCGTCCGACAGCGTGCTCTTGGCGAGCCCGAAGTCGATGACCTTCACCTCGCCCTCGTAGGAGAGCAGGACGTTCTGCGGGGAGATGTCCCGGTGGACGAGCTGGATTTCCCGGTCCTGCTCGTCCCGCTTCCGGTGGGCGTACGCGAGCGCCTCGAGCACCCGGCCCATCACGAAGAGCGCCACCTCCACGGGGATGGACTTGCCGTCCTCGCGCACGCGGGAGACGAGGCGGCGCAGGTCCTTGCCGTCCACGAACTCGAGCGCCATGTACGGCTCGCCGTCCACGGTGCCCATGTCCAGCACCTGGGCAATGCTCCCGTGGGTCAGCCGCACCAGCACCCGCGCCTCCCCCATGAAGCGCTCCACGAAGGCACGGTCCTGGGCCAGCGCGGGGAGGATCTTCTTGATGACGCAGAACTTCTCGAAGCCCGCCGCCCCACCCAACCGCGCGAGGTAAATTTCTCCCATGCCCCCCACGGCCAGCGGCATCAGCAGCGTGTAGCGGCCGAACGAAACCGGGTGGAACGGGCGAAGGCGGTTGGGAGGACATCCAGCCATGGTCAGGGGAAGGCCTCTTATTGTGTCAAAGCGCGCCCCCCGGCGCACGACTCAATCTTCGCCCCGCGTCAGCGGATGACCATGCCGGGGCTCGTGAGGGCCGCCATGTCCTCCTCGAGGACCTTGTAGGAGGCGGCCTTCTTGCCCCCCGGCAGGACGACGGGTGTGCCGCCGTCCACGTCGAACCGCTGGCCCACGTGGGCGTAGGTGGCCTCGCTGATGAGGACATCCCCCGGCGCCGCGGCCCCGCGGAGGGCCTGCGCCTGCGTCATGGGCTCGCCCACCACCGCGTACTCGAGGCGCGCGTCGAAGCCCACTGTCCCGGTCCGCACCTTGCCGGTGCTGATGCCCACCCGCAGCCGGAGCAGGTGGCCGGCCGGGTGCTTGGCCATCCGCCGGTCCCAGTGGGCCAGCAGCGACAGCCCCGCGCGTACCGCCCGCACCGCGTCGTCCGGGCGGCCGTAGGGGGCCCCGAAGAGCCCCACCCCCGCCTCGCCCGAGAGGTGCGCCACCGTCCCCTCGAAGCTGAAGAGGATGCCGGTCAACCGCTGGTGGAAGTCCGAGAGGACCTCCGCCACCGCGTCCGGCGTGGCCGTGCCCTGCCAGGCGGCGAGCCCCACGAGCTCCGCGGACAGCACCGTGCACTCCTTGTCCTCGAGCAGGTTGGGCCGCGCCACCCCGGAGGCGAGCAGCTCCGTGGCCCGCTTCTCCACCACCTCGGGCGGGTGGAAGCGCTCGAGCGTCCGGCGCAGCCGCTCTCCCACCGGGGCCTGCTCGCGGTCGTACTTGTCCAGCGCGCTCGAGACCAGGTTCGCCACCGCGGTGCACAGGTCCACCAGCGGCTCGAGCGACTCGCGCGGCACGCCCGTCACCGTGAGGTACAGCACGCCGCGGTACGGCGCGGCCCCCAGCGGCACGCACACCACGTGGTCCCCGGCGTAGATGAGGATGGACTCGCGGCCGCGGAAGCGCTCGTCGTCCCGCACGTCCGCGATGGCCAGCGCCGCCCCCTTGCGCAGCGCCTCCTCCACGATGGCGTCCGACACCGGGACTTCACCGCGCTTCAGCTTCCCGCCGTAGCGCACCGCCGCGGGCACCATCACCCCGTCCCCGTGGCGCAGCATCACCACCGTCGTGGAGGCACCGAGCCGCTCCACCAGCCGGTCCGCCACCCCGTCCAGGAACTCCTGGAGCGTGCGGCTCACGGCCAGCATCTCCACGAGCTTGTAGAGCAGCAGCACCGAGCCGGCCTGGGGGAGCGACGGGCGGCTCGGCGCGTGCGCCCCGCCGTCCGCGTCCTCGGCGAAGGGGTTGTGGAAGTCGAACGGGACCACGTTGTCCAGCGCCGCGAGCACCACGCTCTCGCGGATGTCCTTGCTCACCAGCACCGGCCCCACGTGGCGCCCCGAGTCCACCACCCGGACCGGGCCCGAGCCGGACGAGGCCACCTGGTCCGTCCGCGCGGTCTCCTCCTGCGTGGGTTGGCGCACGGCGAGGGTGTTGTCCCCCACCGTCACCGTGTCCCCGGCCGCCACCTCCGCCATGCCCGTGAGCGGCTTGCCGTTGAGGCGCGTGCCGTTGCGGCTGCCCAGGTCCTCCACCTGCAGCTGCTCTCCCCGGACGTGGAACCGCGCGTGGCGCCGGCTGACCAGGTCCCCCGAGAGGACGATGTCGTTCTCCTCCGCGCGGCCCAGGGTGGCCGAGCCTTCGTGCAGATCGAACGAGGTGTCGAAGTAGCCGGGGCCGTTGATGACGATCTGCCACATGGGGGAGGTCCTCGAAGAGCGCGGGCGACTCTAGATCACCGGCCCCTCGGGCGGGGGACCATCCTGCGCCTGCCGTCCATTTGCCCGATGCGCCCTGCGAACCCACCAACGCCACAGCACCGCGCCGGCCAGCACGCCCGCCGCGGCGCTCACGGCCGCCGTCAGCCGCAGCCCCTCCGGGAGCCCGCTCACGCGCGCGGCCCCCGGCGCAGGAGCCACAGGAACATGGGACCTCCGAGCAGCGCCGTCAGCGCCCCCACCGGGGGCTCCCCCTGGAAGACCGGGAAGAGCAGGCGGGCGGCCGCGTCGGCACACAGCAGCATGACCGCCCCCCCGAGCGCGCTCGCGGGGATGAGCCGCCGCAGGTCCGCCCCCACCCAGCCGCGCAGCCCGTGCGGCACGAGCAGCCCCACGAAGCCGATGAGCCCCGCGAGGGACACCACCGCGGCCACCGCGAGCGAGCTGCAGGCGAGCACCCACAGCCGGGTCCCCTCCACGGGCACCCCCAGGGAGGCCGCCTCGTCGTCCCCGAGCGACAGCACGTTGAGCCGGCCGGAGAGGAACCAGAGGCCGCCGAGCGAGGCCATCACCAGCACGGACGCGAGCACGAGCGTGGAGGGGGCCTCGTAGGTGAGCGAACCGGCGAGCCAGTGCAGGAGCCCCAGGTCCGCCTGGGCGTTGGACGACAGCGCGCGCAGGAAGGTGATGGCCGAGAGGCTCAGGGCGTTGAAGACGGTGCCGGCGAGCAGCACCGCGTGGGGGCTGCTGCGGCCTCCCACGCGCCCCGCGGCGAAGACCGCGAAGGCCGCGAGCCCCGCCCCCGCAAAGGCCGCCACCGCCACGCCGGAGAGGCCGAAGACGCTGGCCGCGCCGGCCCCCAGCGCGAGCGCCGCGGTGGCCCCCACCGCCGCCCCGCCCGAGACGCCGAGCACGAAGGGGTCCGCGAGCGGGTTCCGGAGCAGGGCCTGGAGGGCCGCCCCGGAGGCGGCGAGCGCGGCGCCCACGAGCGCGGCGAGCACCGCGCGGGGGAGGCGGAGGCGGTAGAGCACGAGCGCGTCGTCCGAGCCGGGGACGGAGAGCGCGCGGGTGAAGGAGAGCGGGTGTTCGCCGAGCGAGAGGGAGAGGCACACCGCGAGCGGCAGTCCCGCTGCGAGCAGCATCAACGGGACTCGTGCGCGGCGGGCCTGGGACACGCCCCGATTCCTACCATCAGTCCCTCCAGCACACCTCCCACGTGTGCAGCGCCCCGGGCCCCTTCAGTCCCTGGCACCGCGCCCCGCGCGCCCCGGCCCGCTGGGCCGTCTCGCCGAGGAAGCCCTCGACGTAGGCGTCCGGGAGCTCCACGGGCTCGAGCAGCACGCGGAGGCATCGGCCGCGGCCGCGCAGGCGCTCGGCCCGGCCCGTCCAGCCGCCGCCCGCCCCGCCGAGGAGCCGCGCGGAGCGCTCGAGCGCGCGGGCCGGCCCGGTGAGCGGACCGAGCGCGGAGAGGACCCAGCCGGCAGGCGTCCGGCCGAGGGCCCGCGCAGTCTCCCGCCCGAGCGCGTGGTACGCGGCCGGGAAGTCCATGCCGCAGTAGAGGGACTCGGCCGTCACCTGGAGCCAGCGGCCGAAGCGCGCATGCGGGGCGGGGGTGGGCGCGTCGTCCACGCGGAGGCCGTCCTCCGCGAGCCGCTCAAGGAGCCGGGGCGTGAGTCGGCGCGAGAGGGCGTTCTGGAAGAGGCCCGAGAGGAGCTCCGGGGAGACGCGCGGGACGAAGGGGGCGGCGAGCGGGTAGGACGGTGCGGTGGCGGCGTGCATGGCGGCCGTGGACGGTGCCGTCGTCTTCGGCGGGAGCCCACGGCGCGTGGACGCAGCGGTCCGCGCGGAGACAGCCGCGGCGAGGAGGCGTCGCGTCGCGAACGGGTGAACCGCGGGGATTGCCCGTCACCGGACAAGGCGCGCGGTGGAGACAGTGGGTAGCATCGTGTCACCGGAGGAGGGGGCGCGTTCCCGCATGGACAACGACAAGAAGGTGAAGAAGGTCCCCGTGCTTCGGCGGCCACCGGCGTGGAAGGTGTGGGTCCCGGGGACGAGGACCCACGATCTCCTGGTCTACGTCGCCAGCTGTGGGCCCGTCGCACTCTTGGCGAACGGGGGATGGAAGCCGCCGGACGGGGCTTCCCTGGTGACGTTGTTCACTCTCCTGTTCCTCTGGTTTCTCATCTACTCGTCGATGGCGAGAGCCCGATCGTCCCGGTGGGAGGAATTCAAGCTCCACTCCAGTGGGCTCGACGAACTGAAAACGGTCCGCCGCTGGTCGGCGTTCATCTCCCTGACCAGGGTTCTCTTCGAGGCCGGAACCCTTCTGGCCCTCTATTCGGTCGCCGCGGGCTATTGGGCGAATGAGTCCGTCCTGTGGAACTGGGGCCTTCGGAGTTCCGCCTCGGCGGTGCTGTGGCTGCTCGTCCGTGACCACGCCGACCAATACGGCGGGTTGCTGAGATGGACATCGACGGAACGTGCGTCCCGCGAACTGCAAGACACTCAAGCGGAAGTCCTCAAGATGGCGGGACGGGAGCTGGACCTGACCACCACTGCCGTGACGCTGGAACACCGCGACCTGCTCGCCCGGCTCGCCGCCCAAGACCACGTCCTCTCGCTCCAGCTGGCTGTGCTCGGTCTCCGTCCCGAGACGGTCAACCCCGTTCCCCTGTCCTGGTGGGCCAGGGTCCCGGAGGGCCCGGCGGCGGTCGACGATGGAGTCGAGACGGACGAAGCGATCGTCGCCTCCAACGACGCCCTGCTGATGTCCCTGAAACTGCTCATCAAGACGGGACTGCTGCGCCTCGACAGCGGGAGACTCCGGGTGACGATCGAGGGTCGAGAGGCCGTCGCCATGCCGCCCTCGCTCGCCATCTCGCGGCTGCCGGCGCACATTCGCGCAGAGCTGGCGCGCGCCGACCTGAAGTTCTACGCGCGCGACTACGAGGGCAGCGCTGCCATCTGCGGGAACGCGTTGGAGGCCTTCCTCAAGTCGGCCATCCGGCAGCTCCACCCCGACGCGGGACGCAGGCGGAAGCTCCTGCAGCTGATGGAGGTCCCAGACCTCGAGAAGGCGACGCTCGGGCCGCTCGCTGCTGCAACGGCGACCTACCTCGGCGTGCTGTCGCATCTCGGCGCCGAGGAATCGGAGAAGCGCCGACGGTGGGTGGCTTCGTCCGGGTTCGACCCGAAGCCGAGCGAGGGCTTTGCGAAGGACCGGCGCCAGAGCTTCGCCCGGCTGCTCCAGGTGTGTGTCGAACTCCGCAACGAGTGGCTGCACCACAACCCGGAGTTCCGCGGCAACCTCTCGCGACAGGTCGAGGACGCCTACCGCCTGCTCCACCTCTCGAGGATCACGGTGTCGAGCTTCTGTGCCGAGAGCGGGATCGATCCGTTCTTCGTTCCTGCGGCATCGACGGCGCACGAACGGTCCGAGACTTCCGACGCGGCGTAAACCACGGGTCCCCGGAGCCACGACTCGGTGAAGGACGTAGCTGACAAGCCCTCGCGTGCGCTCCCGGACATGTCCCCCGAGGCCATCGCCGCGCGAATTCGCCGGGTCGTCGAGCTGAACCGGCTCTGCCAGTCGCTCGCCGGGGCGGGCCGGCCACCCAGACCACCGCCGCGGGAAGGCCGGGAGACCTCGGACGACGCCCACCGCTGAGCTGGGCGCAGCCTGGTACATTCTTGCAACCCGGGCAAAACACCGCGGGAGCTGGTCGATGCATGTGTCCAGGGGCGGTCCTCTCCGGCTACAAGCACGGGCCATGAGTGTTCCGAGCCCGGACTCCGTCGCGACGCCCCCGGTCGCCGCACCGCCCGCGACACCCCGGCGGGGAATCGACAAGGCGAAACTGCTCGTCACCCTCACCGGTGCGGCCGCACGCGGCGTGGCGAATGCCGTGGGGATGGGGATTGCCGGGCTCGCGCTGAACCTCGTGCTGCTGGCCGTGTGCTGGCGGGCGCTGGGCAGGCTCATAGCGGAGATCACGCTGCTTGAGCCCGGTAGCCGCAGTGGGTGAACCAGCCGAGCAGGTCCGACAAGGTGACGCGCTCCATCGCGGCGGCGATGGCGGCATCCAGCGTCTCGCGCGTGAGAGCGCCCGCGGTGCGGAGCAGTCCCTTCAGCTTGCTCCACATCATCTCGATGGGATTGAGGTCAGGTGAGTACGGCGGCA
>JBDLRJ010000268.1:0-4288 GCA_039800145.1 Pseudomonadota bacterium
CCGGGCGCGGCGCCAGCTTCCGCATCCACTCGCCCACGAACGCACCTGCCAGCTCGATGAGGGCCGAGCCGAAGCACGCGGCCAGTCCCGCCTGCCACGCCAGCCGCGCCTGCTGCTCCTCCGAGGCCCCCGCGCTCTGCGCGGCGAGCTTCACCGGGAGCATGACGAGGAAGACGAAGATGAAGACCGACGGCGTGTTGATGCCGTACGGCAGCGCGCACACGTCCTCGCGTCCCTCCTTGCGGGCGAGCTGCAGCGCCATCCACGAGTAGGCCACGTTCCCGATGAGCAGCGAGACGGCCACCCCCGGCAGCACCGCGTCCACGATCATCGAGACGGGGAACTTCAGCACCGAGCCGCACAGGCCGATGATGAGGAGCACCTGGATGAGGTTGTCCAACGCCAGCCCGAAGAAGCCGTCCCACTGTCCCTTGAGGAGCTTGACCATGCGCCCGAGACGGTCGGGCCAAAGTGGCAACCGGTCAACTCCGGGACGCCCATTGGGCGCAGCAGGCCAGTTGGCCTAGAACGCACCGCGCGATGGACCTCCCACTTCCCACGGCACAGGCCGTCCTCCAGGCGGGCGAAGAGCTCGCCGCGCTCGGCCGCTGGATGTCCGGACACCGCATGGTGCCCGCCACCAGCGGCAACCTCTCCCTGCGGCTCGGTCCCGCCCATGCCGTCATCACCGCGAGCGGCATCGACAAGGGGGCACTCACCCCCGCGGACGTGCTCCTGGTGGACGCCTCCGGCAAGCCCCTCGACCCCGCCCGCAGGCCCAGCGCCGAGACGCGCCTGCACGTCCTGCTCTACGCGCGCCGCCCGGAGGCAGGGTGCGTGCTGCACGCCCACTCCCACAACCAGACGGTGGCCTCCCGCCGCTTCGGCCACCGCGGCGTGGTGGTGCTGCGCGGCTACGAACTGGTGAAGGCCTTCCCCGGCTACACCACGCACGAGACGGCGCTCGCCGTGCCCGTGGTCCCCAACTCCCAGGACATGGAGCAGCTGGCCGCCCGCGTGGACGCCGTGCTCCGCCCGGACACGTGGGGCTTCCTCGTGGAGGGCCACGGGTTGTACACGTGGGGCGCAACGGCCGCCGAGGCCCGGCGCCACCTCGAGGCCCTCGACTTCCTCCTCGGCTGCGAACTGTCACTCGGGAGCATCCCATGAGCCGCCTCCGCGTCTTCCACGAACAGCAGCCCTCCACCCCGCTGCGGACCGTCACCGAGCCCGACGCCATCCGCGCGGAGCTCGCCGCGGTGGGCGTGCGCTTCGAGCAGTGGCAGGCCTCGCAGCCGGTGGCCGCCGGGGCCAGCCAGGACGCCGTGCTCGCCGCCTACCGCGCGGACGTGGACCGGCTCGTCGCGGCGCACGGGTTCCGGACCGTGGACGTGGTCTCCCTCACGCCGGACCACCCGCAGCGCGAGGCCATGCGCCAGAAGTTCCTCGAGGAGCACGTGCACCACGAGGACGAGGTGCGCTTCTTCGTGGACGGCTCCGGCCTCTTCACCCTCCACCCGGCCGAGCTCGTCTACGAGCTCGAGTGCACGAAGGGGGACCTCGTCTCCGTCCCGGACCGGATGCGCCACTGGTTCGACATGGGGCCCCACCCCCACTTCGTCGCCATCCGCTTCTTCCAGCAGCCGGACGGCTGGGTGGGCCACTTCACCGGCAGCGACCTCGCCCAGCGCTTCCCGCGCTACGAGCCCGGACAGGCGGCATGAGCCCCGCGCCGCGCGCCGTCGTCCTGGACGTGGAGGGGACCACGGGCAGCCTCTCCTTCGTCCGCGACGTGCTCTTCCCCTTCGCTCGCCGCGCACTGCCCGCGCTGGTGGAGGCGCGCGGGAACGAGCCCGGGGTCCGCGCCTGGCTGGACCGCGTCACCGCGGATGCTCCCACGGCCAACACGGACGAGGCGCGGCTGCAGGTGCTCGGCGCCTGGATGGACGAGGACCGGAAGCACCCCGCGCTCAAGGCGCTGCAGGGGCTCACGTGGGAGGCCGGCTACGCGTCCGGGGCTTTCAGCTCCCACCTGTACCCCGACGTGGCGCCTGCCCTGTCCGCGTGGAAGGCGCAGGGACACGCCCTCTTCGTCTACTCCTCCGGCTCCGTCCGCGCGCAGGAGCTCTACTTCGGACACACGGCCGCGGGAGATCTCCGCCCGCTGCTCTCCGGCCACTTCGACACCGCCGTGGGCGGCAAGCGGGAGGCAGCCAGCTACGCCCGCATCGCCCGCGAGGTGGGACGCGCACCGGTGGAGCTGCTCTTCTTGAGCGACGTGGTCGAGGAGCTGGACGCGGCGCGCGCGGCGGGGCTCGGCACGGTGCTCGTGGACCGTCCGCAGGATTATCCAACGCCCCGCACGGGAGAGGCTGCGAGGGGGCACGCCCGCGTCACCTCGTTCGCCGGGCTCCGGCCGTGATCCTCGCAGCCCTGGCAGCGGCATCGCTCGGGGGTGCGCCCGCGGTGGATCTCCGTGCCGCGCGCGACGACGCGGCCCTGCGGGTGGCCGCCGTCCAGTACGCCCGGTCCGAGGGGCTCCCCTTTCCCCGCGTTGGGGACCGGGCCGCCTCGGGCCCCTTCGCCTGGATGTTCCACGTCGTGGCGGGGCGCGGGCGGATCGTGCTGGTGGACGCCGGCACCCCTGCCTTCCTGGACCCCGCGCGGGGCCCCGCGCTCCGCAGCCGCTGGAAGATCCAGTACGCCGAGTCGCTCGAGGACGCGCTCGCCCGCGTGGGACTCGTCCCCTCGGACGTCACCGACGTGGTCCTCACGCACCACCACTGGGATCACTCGGACGGGGTGGCACGGCTGCCCCGAGCCACCGTCCACGTGCACGGGGAAGAGTGGAAGCTCGCGCCCGCACAGAGGCTCGTGCCCGCCAGCCGCGTCGCCCCGTTCGAGCGCTTCCCGCACCGACCGTTGCCGTGGGTGGAGCTGCAGGCGCGTCCCGGCCACACCCCGTTCCACGCCTCCGTGCGCGTGGCGTGCCGCAGGCCGCTGCACCTGCTCGGGGATGCCCCCCACCTGCCCGCCGCGGGGAACGCCCCGCTGGGGCGCGAGGTGACGGGACACGATCCACGCCCCTTCGCGGAGGGGGAGCGCGTCGCGCTGCTCTGCGACGACGCCCGAGGCGACCCATGACGCTGCCCCCCACGCTCGCACCGCCTCCGCCCTTTCTGCCCACCTGCCGCCCGCTGCTGACCCGCTCGAAACCGCCCGGCGCCACCGCGCACAAGCCCACCACCCCATGACCGCCTTCCACGTCCACGTCACCCTCCTCGCCGTGCTCCACGCGGGGCTCGCCCAGGCCGGCCCCGACGCCTGGCTTCCCGACGCGCTGGAGGTGTCCGCAGAGGTCCGCGGCCACCTGGCGCCGGTGGCGCAGGCCAGCTACCCGCGCGAGGCGCTGGACGCACTCTTCAAGGATCTCCGCCTGAAGGGCGACGCCTTCTGCCGCCGGAAGTTCAACAAGGTGGACTCCCCGGAGGCAGCGGCCTACGTGCCGGCGGCCTCGCTCGCGGCGGACCTCGCGGTCTCGCACATGGGCCGGCGGGCCATGGTGCTCGGGTGCCGGAACTTCTTCGAGATGAACGACATCCGACCGGAGCGGGGACTCGCGCTCGTCCGCGCGCTCTCGAAGGCAGGCCCTGCCCCCGCCGCGTTCGACTGCTACGCCGTGGGCCTCATGCAGCCGTGGATGATGCACCGCGAGCTCGGCTGCAGGCGGCTCGGCATGGTGGACCTCGACTGGCGCATCCTGGAGGCCCACCACCGGCTCGCCGGACTGCTCTCCGCCGGGAAGCTGTCCTCCGTCGAGGCGCTGGAGGCTGCCCTCCCGTCGCTGGACTTCCGCTGGGTGGCGCAGCGCAAGCACGACGTGGACGGCCACTCGCTCGGGGTGGCTGCGCCGGTCCTCTGCCGCTCGCAGAACGCGGACTGCAAGCGGACGCTCGTGGAGCTGCAGCAGCGCCCGCCGCCCGCGCGCGTGGAGCTCCGGCTCACCGGGCTCGAGGACCTGGACCTCGGCCCCGCGGAGCAGGGGGTCCGGCGCGTGCTCTTCCTGTCCAACGCGCTCGAGTACATGTCCTGGACGGGCACGCGCGGGCTGCTCGACCGGCTCGCGAAGGCGCTCCCGCGCGGCGAGCACGCGCTGCTCGTCCACCACGCCGGGGGCACCACCGGCTTCGGCCTCTACCGGCTGGAGGCCACCGCGGCCGGCGCGCCGCGCATCCGCACCCTCTGCAAGGACGAGTACCCGGACGTCCGGCCCAACGCCACGACAACG
>JBDLRJ010000269.1:0-29762 GCA_039800145.1 Pseudomonadota bacterium
GTCCGCCAGCAGCGCTGCCGCGAAGTCCGGCGTCAGCGACGAGGCGATGCCGAGCAGGATGCCGAGCGCGCGCGTGCGGTCCGCCTGGCGCCACACGTGCCGCGCCAGGCCCGCCACCACCGCGAGCCGCAGGTCGGCGCGCGTGGGGACCTCCAGCTTCGCCTCGCCGCGCAGCACCTCGCCGAAGTCCGGCAGCTGGCTCGTCACCTTCAGGAACGCGGACAGCTCCACCGCGGCCCCCTCGCCCACGAGGCCGATCAGGGCCGCGCGCCGCGCCTCCTCGGACAGCTCGCCCGAGGCGTCCAGGAACGCGGAGAGCCGCGCCCAGCTGCGGGGCGAGGGCCACCCGCGCTGCAGGTCCACCGGCCCCATGTCCAGCAGCAGCGAGGGCTTGAAGCGGAGGAACGCAATCAACTCGGGCCGGATGCCGTTGTGGCGCGCCCAGCGCGTCCAGGCCTCCACGTCCGCGGCCAGGTCCAGGTGCAGGAAGCGGTTGGCGAGCGCGGCGGACATGGGCAGGGACACGGACGCGTCCTCTGCGCGGTTGCCGGCCCCGCACACGAGCCACCCCGGCGGAAGCTGGTAGGTGTCCCCGAGCCTTCGGTCCAGGATGAGCTCGTAGGCGGCCACCTGGAGCGTGCGGTCCGCGGCCGTCAGCTCGTCGAACAGCAGGATGCCCCGGGAAGCCTGGTCCCGCGGCCAGTCGGACGAGGGGAGCCAGCGCACCACGCCGTTCTCCGGCACGGGCAGGCCGCGGAGGTCCACCGGGTCTCTCTGCGCGAGCCGGATGTCGATGAAGCCCCAGCCCTTCTCCTGGCACAGCCCGCGGATGAGCTCCGACTTGCCGATGCCGGGCGGTCCCCAGAGCATGAGCGGCGCCACGCGGCGCGGGTCTACGTCCGGGAGCTCCAGCTGCGACATCTGCAGCAGCATCAGCTCGCGCGCCACGGTGAGCGACGTGACGTGGCGGCGCGGTCCCTCGTCTTCGACCTGCACTCGGCTCATGGCTTCTCCTCGGGGCCTCCGCCCCACTTCGGGTTGCGCTCCGGCTGGAGCAGTTGGAGGGCGACGGCTCGGGCGAGCGCGGAGCGTCCCTTGCGGTCCAGGTCCTTGCGGCCGGGGGCCTGCTGCTGGAGCGTCACCAGGTGGCCCTGCGCCCGTTCGCACCCGTGGGCCGCCAGGCCCCCGAGCACCTGCACCCCCTCCACGATGGGGGCGCGCGCGAAGAGCCAGTCCGCCCAGGCGCGCGCGAGCGTCCGGGACACCGGCAGCGGCGCCAGCTCCAGCAGCGCGCGGAAGGCCTGCTGAAGCCAGTCCGCGTTGACCGCGGAGATGCCCACGCGCGTGCGCTTGCCCTCCTTCACCTTCATGTCCAGCCGCTCGCCGTCTTTCGTGCCGTGCTCGAGCGCGCGGAGCGCCATCTCCGTGAGCAGCGTGCGCTCGTCGTCCGAGAGGTCCGTGGAGGCGGCCACCGCGAGCAGCGCCGCGAGGTGCGCGGGCTGTGTCCCCGAGGCCATGATCTCCGCGTATGCGATGGCCTCGGGCACCTCCTCGGCGAGGCAGCGGAGCCAGAGGCGCACGTCCGCCGTCCAGCCGCGGACGGCCAGGTCGTCCGGGAAGTTCCACTCCCAGGCCCCTGCGCCGCGCCCGCGCGGGGTGAGCTCGCAGCGGTCCTTCCAGGCCCTCCCGGCGGGGAGCCCGGTGTCGATGGCGGAGGCGAGCACCTGCAGCGCGAGCCAGTACTCGCCGGTCTTCTTGCAGTTGCGCGCCCACGTGAGCATGCCGGCCCGCCCGGCCTCCGTGCCGTGGAGGAACTCGTGCTCGATGTCCTCGGGGGTGAGCGGGCGCACCGCCACGTTCTTCCGCCCGAAGATCTTCGGCGAGTGCCCCCCGGAGATGTCGACGATCATGTCGTCGGACGCGAGCGTGTGGAGTTCCCGGAGCTGCTCGTTGGCCTGCAGGGCCAGCCGCTGTGCGGACGGGATGTGCAAGGACGTACAACGGATGTCGAAGATGTCCGCTTCGCCCACGTGGCCGGTGATGGTGAGCACCGGGACGTTGGAGCCGCCGCGGATGACGAGCCGCCCGGAATGGCCGGAGATGGACGCGAGCGAGTTGCAGCGCTCGAGCCGGACGAACTCGGTGGCCTGGAACGACAGCGAGGGCGTCTCCACGTCGGAGAGCACCAGCGAGCGCAGCGCGCAGGGCGTGGAGAGGCCGGCGCGGGCGCGGCAGCGGCTCAGCACCATGGCGCGGACGGCGGTGGCGTGCGAGAGCCAGGCGCCGTCCACGTTGCCGTCACACAGCGCCACCACCCCGGCCTCGGCGTGCGGGACGGTGCCGCCGCTGCCCAGCCACGCGCCGCGGAACACCTCGCCGTCCCCGTCCACGCGGAAGGAGGCGGGCCGGCCGCGCGCGTCCGTGCAGGCGACGTCCAGGCACTGCACCGCGCCGTCCACGCGGAGCGGGGTGGACAGGGTGGAGAGGGCGAGGAAGAGCACGGCGCCCGGGCCGGTCTCCGGGACGGAGAGGCGCTCGAGGCGCTCGGTGCCCTGCAGGGTGACGAAGAGGCCGGGCCCGCAGCCGGACAGGTGCAGTTCCACGAGTGCGCCGTCCGCGAGGATGTCCACCGCCTGGAGCCCGAGGCCCGAGATGGCGGCTCGGGCGGTCCCTGCCGGCAGGTGGACGCGCGCCCCCGCCGCACCGTCCGGGGTGGGGGAGAGCTGCAGGACGTTCGCGCGGGCGCTGGGCATGTGCTCACCGGGGGCGGCGGTGGACCGGAAGTCTGACAGCGGGGGACGTCACCCCCTCCTCGCACGGCGCGGCGGGCGCCCGAGGGTGATCTTCTGCGTGCGGCCACCCGGCACCCTGCAGTGCAGCACGCCGGCCTTTGCGTTCATGGCCACCTGGTAGTGGGTGTTGCCCCGGAGGACGTGGTACCGGGAGAGCACCTTGAGCAGTTCGGCCGGCTCCGTGGCGCCGAGCGAGAGCCCGTCCTCGAGGCCGTCCCAGCGCTCCACGCTGTCGTCCAGGAGCGGGAAGTCGTTCACGCGAGTTCCCCTTCGTCCACCTCGATGGTCCAGCCGCGGATGGACCGCGGGGTCGCGGTGAAGAGATCGTAGGCGAAGGTCCCGGTCTCACCCCCGCTCCGGCCCATGCAATACACGGGGACCTCCCCGATGCGGGAGACATCTCCCTCGTGCATGTGGCCGCAGAGGACGGCGTCGAACTCCGCGGCCGAGATGAAGCGCCGCACCTTGCGGAGATCTTCGAAGTTCACGTCTGCGAAGGTCCGGAGCACGGCGGGTGCTCCGTCCAGGGAGTCGCCCGGGAACGGCAGCACCGGGGCCCACGCGAACGGCCAGTGGTGCATGAGCAGCACGGAGGGGCCCTCGAGTTCGCCGAGCGCCTCGCGGAGCCACCGCGCCTCGTCCGCGTCGAAGCGGCCCTGGGCATGGCTGCGGAGCAGGTTGGAGGTGGTGTCCAGCAGGCCGAGCCGAAGCGGACCTACCTGTTTCACGCAGGGCAGTGCGAGGTCGGAGTAGTACGTTCTTGCTCCCCGGTAGGACTCGGCGAACAGGTCGAGGAAGGCCGTGAAGGCCTTCTGCGCCGGGTAGTCCCGGTTCTTCACCAGGCCGAAGAGGTTCCGGAAGGAGACCGCGGCGGTGGGGCCCGGCGAGAAGAGGGCGCTGGCCGAGATGGGCCAGATGTCGTGGTTGCCGGGAACGACGGAGAGCCGCTCCGGGTGGAGGAAGCCGCGGCGCTTCAGGTGGGCGCGGACCGGGCGGGCGTCCTCCACGTTGCCCCGGTCCACGAGGTCTCCGCCGATGAGGAGGTGCTCCGCGCCGCGGTCGATGGCGTGATCCACCAGCCGGCAGAAGCGGCGCGCGTCCTCACGCGCCGTCCCGCCGCCGATGTGCACGTCCGAGAAGTGGGCGAGTTTCATGGTTCGTTCCTCTCGACGAGGGCGCCGCGCGAAGCTGACAGGGCGGGCCGGGAAAAGCCCACTGTGGATAACCCAGGTGCCGTGCGTGGATGCGTGACGCGGGTGCGGGCGCGGTGGGGCTCCTGCCGGTAAGACGAGAACCCTTGTCGTGCAGGAGTGCTCCCGTATGGTGGCGGGATGCGTGACTGCGTGTCGATGTTTTCATTCCCAAGCCGGTTCCTCGTTGCCGTGCTCGCGGGCGTCGTCCTCCTTCCCGTGGAGGGAGACGCCCAGCGCGCAGGGAAGCTGGAGGGGAAGCGGATCGCCGTCCTCGAGTTCCTCGCCGGGGGGCGTGCGAGGATCTCTTCCCCCGAGACGCTCACCGACGAGGCCCGCGGTGCGGTTGTCCAGGCGACCCGGGAGCACGGGGCCTCGGTGCTCACGCGCGAGAACATGGCAGAGGTCCTGAAGGCGACGGGGGGCAAGTGCCAGGAGGGGGAGTGCGAGGTCGAGACCGCGAGGAATCTCAACGTCGAGCTGTTCGTCGTCGGTTCCATCGCGGAGATCGAGGGCAGCCTCGTCCTGACGCTGAAGGCGTACGAGACCCGCAGCGGAACGATGCTGGGGCAGAGGAGGGTCCAGGCGCAGAAGGAACTGGAGCTCCTCGAGAAGGTGGCCCCGGCGACGCGCACGCTGTCGCTCGAGGCCTTCGGACTGGGCGTTCCGACCCGAAGCCCGGCGGCGCCCTCGCAGGTGGTGGAGGGAAGGTTCATGGAGGGCGGGTCACCTGGACTGGGGCGCGCCGAGGACGACGTGCTCGTTTCCTTCGTCTCGAACCCGCCCGGTGCGACGGTGCTCATGGACGGCGCCTTGAAATGCCAGGCCACGCCCTGCAGCAAGCGGCTGCCGCCCGGCCCGCACGCGGTGGTTTTCGAGAAGGAGCGCTTCTCGGCAGTACGGCTCAACGTGAACGCGAAGGAAGGCGACGAGGTGAAGGCCCAGCTCGAGCCGCAGTTCGGGTGGGTGAGCGTGGAGTCCGAGCCCGCGGGGCTGAAGGTCCTGGTTAATGGCCGTGAAGCAGGGAAGACGCCGCTCACGGGGCTGGAGGTGGACCCCGGGGGCGTGGAGATCTCGCTCGGAGACCCCTGCTACGTCCGGGGCGGCGAGCGGTTCAACCTTTCCGCGGGCCAGCGGCGGACCGTCCGCCTCGAGGCGAAGCCCCGCGTTGCAGGTCTGAAGGTGGACGCCGAGGACGCGACCGGCAACGCACTCTCGGGGATGGTCGTGGTGGACGGCTCCACGGTAGGGGCCGTGGGGAAGTCGCTGGTCATCCCGGTCTGCGCGAAGCAGGTCTCCCTGTCACTGGATGCCAGTTGGTCAAGGGCGCTCGTGCTCGAGGAGGGCAAGACGACGGTGCTGTCCTACCGGGCGCCTGCCGAGCCGCAGCGGGCCGAGCCCGCGGTGGAGAAGAAAGAGGAGCGCAAGGGGCCTGCGAAGTTCGACTTCAGCAAGGCGCCGAAGCTCCCGGACGACGCGAGGAAGGAGGAGGAGGCGCACAGCGGCCGGGAGCGCTCCATCCAGCGCCTGGTCAGCATCATCACGAAGCTGAACGGCGAGTCGCCCCAGAAGGCGGAGATGATCTTCCAGCTCTCCGAGCTCTACTGGGAGAAGAGCAAGTACCTGCAGGCGAAGGAGCAGCGGGCGTACGACGAGAGATACGCCGTCTACCGGGCTGCGCTCGACCAGGGACGGCGTGAGCGTGAGCCGATCCTCGACAACCGGGAGTCCGAGCTCTTCCGCATGAACACCATGCGCCTGTACGAGGAGATCCTGAAGGACTACCCCACGTACGAACGCAAGGACGAGGTGCTCTTCAACCTCGCCTACAACCTGTACGAGACCGGCAAGAAGGATCCCGCGGTCAAGCGCTACGAGGAACTCATCAAGGGCTACCCGGACAGCAAGCTGGTGCCGGACGCCTACATCCAGCTCGGCAACCACCACTTCGAGAACAACGCGCTGGCGAAGGCGGAGGACACCTACAAGAAGGCCGCTGCCACGAAGATCCCCAAGATCTACTCGTACGCCACGTACAGGCTGGCCTGGTGTGACTTCAACGCCGGGAAGTTCGAAGACGGGCTGAAGAAGATGCAGGAGGTGGTCAGCTTCTCGGAGACCAACGGCAAGGAGTACGTGGACCTGAAGAACGAGGCCCTGGGCGACATGGTCACGTTCTACGTCCAGCTGGACCAGGACCAGGTCGCCATCGACTATTTCCGGCTGCACGCTCCCAAGAAGAAGCAGGCACGGCTCATCGGCCGGCTCGCGGACGGGCTCGCGGGCGCGGGCCACCACGAGAAGGCCATCAGGCTCTACACGTACCTCGTCAACGAGTCGCCCATGGGACCGGCCGCCCCCGAGCACCAGCTGGCCATCGTGAAGAGCTACGAGGGGCTCCGCCAGCGCGACCGCGTGAAGTCCGAGCTCAAGAAGCTCGTGGATCTCTACCGGCCGGGCAGCCCTTGGTGGACGTCCAACGGGGGCAACGTGGCCGCGCTCCGCAACGCGTTCGGTGTCGTGGAAGAGGCCATGCGCGTCACGGTGACGGAGTACCACCAGGAGGCGCAGAAGACGAAGTCGGTGGCCACCTACCGGCTCGCGCGAGACATCTACAAGGAGTACGTGGACGCGTTCGCCAGCTCCGCGGACGAGAACTTCATCTCGGACCACGCCTTCAACCTGCGCTTCTACTACGCGGACATCCTCTGGGCGCTCGAGGAGTGGGAGGCGGCGGCCGCGCAATACGACGCGGTGTTGGCCTTCAAGGTCCCGGAGCGCGAGTCCGCGAAGGAGGTCTCCCAGGAGTCCTACCGGAAGACCGCTGCGTACAGCGCCATCCTCGCCTACGACAACCTCGTGAGGATCGAGAAGGGCCTGCTCTCCCGGACGGAGCTGAGGGAGAACGCGCTGATCGACGAGAAGAAGAAGAAGGGCACCGCCGAGAAGCGCGCCCAGTCCAGACGCCTGGCCCTGTCGCCCGACCACATGCGCGAGAAGCCGCTGACCAGGTACGAGTCGCTGCTCGTCTCGGCGTGTGACCGCTACAACGGGCTGTACAAGGACAACCCGGACGAGATCGAGGTCCGCTACCTGGCGGCCGTCACGTTGTTCGACAAGAGCCAGTTCGTGCAGGCCGCCAGGCGGTTCGGGGACATCGCGCTCAAGTGGCCGGAGGAGAAGCGCAGCCAGGACGCCGCGGACCTGGCCATGTCCGTGCTGGAGGACAAGAGCGAGTGGCAGGAGTTGAACCGGCTTGCCCGCGACTTCCTCGCAAACAAGAAGCTCGCGAAGGCTGGATCGGCATTCGGCAAACGCGTGGCTGCTGTCGTGGAGGGCACGCAGAACCGGTGAAGGGAACCACGGGCGAGGCGTCACCCACTCCGTCAGAGGAACCGGGTCATGGCCCTCTTCCCGAGCTGCCAGGTGAGCACCCCGTTCATGGAGCCGTTGATGACCCCCCCGACGACGGGCACCACCCGGCCGACGCGTCGGAGGCTCTTCGGGGCGGTCCTCGCGAGGAACCGCTTGCTCGCAAGTCGCTGCATCACCGATCCCAGGGCCTGCGGGCCAGCGTGGGCGCCTTCCTCGTCTGCGAGGACGCACTCGATGCACTCGCTCCGCACCTCGGGGTGGTGGGGATCCCTCCCTCCGAGTCCGGCAATGGCTGCCACCATGCGCAGCTGGAGGAAATAGGAGGTCGCCAGGTCCGCCGTCAGCGCGAGGGGAAGAGAGGCCACCCCGCCGAAGGCGAGCACGAAGCCCGTGCCCGCGCACCGGGCCGCCTGCCACCGCACGAGCGACTCGGCGCCATCCCACCGCGAGGTGCCCTTCGAGCGGTAGGTTGCGATGAGCTCGTCCACGGACTCGACGCCCGGGATGCCCGGGCGCAACGCCTGTCCATACGCCCACTCGAGCACCTGCATCGGGACGCCAGGCGGCAACCGGTCTACGACGCTCCGCATGGGCACATCGTGCCACGTTCTCCGGGGCGGCATCTGTCCCACCCACGGTGCTCGTGGCGGCGTGTGGATGCCACATTCTCAGACAAGGTGCGCACGACGTCTCGCTCGAGAAACGGGAGGCAACGTCTCGCGGGCTGAGAACGATAAACGGTAAAATCCGCGTCCAAGGGGCCGGGAGAGCGTCCCGTGCCGCGGTGCGTGAAGGCCGTGGCAGTGCAGTCCAAGACCGCGCGGTGAACGAGGCCTTCCCCGGCAATCCGGGGGAGGGCTGTTGGATCCCAACGCCTCCGCGGGGGACAAGGCGCTCGCCGCGGCACAGCTGGCGGCGACGGTGCCCGGGCTGCGCAAGGACGTCCAGGGCTTCGCCGAGGCCCTGCGCGAGGCGGGGGTCGCCAACGCCGAGCAGCTGGCGAAGGACGCGGCGGTGGAGGTGCCGGTGAGGGGGCTGGCGCCGGGCCTGGCCGGGAAGCTCACGGCGGAGCAGGTGGAGGAGCTCCGGGCGCTGGCGCTGAAGGTGGGGCCCGAGCGGTTGGAGGCGGTGCTGAAGAACGTCGCGGACCCCGAGGCGCTCGGAGCGCTCGTGCGCCAGCTCCAGTCGGCGGAGGCCGGGGCGGCGAAGCGGCTGCTGACGCCGCTGGAAGGGCTGGGGCCGGACGCGCTCCAGGAGACGCTGAAGGATCCCGATGTCCTCCCGACGCTGTCGCGGATCTCGGGGAAGCTGGACGAGGCGGGGGCGCAGTCGCTCCGGAAGATCGTGAAGGGCATGGACGCGGACGGCGTGAAGGCGCTCGCCCGGTTCGTGGACGTGGTGCCGGCGAAGGAGCTGAAGTCCGGCCTGAAGCTGGTCGAGGCGGTGGCTGCGAAGGCGGGCGGCGAGGTCCTGGGCAAGTCGTTGAAGGTGCTCGACGACCGGACGCTGGAGACCGAGGTGCACAGGGACGGTGCGCGGGTCTCCACCACGCGGCGGTCGCTGCTGGACGACGACACCGTGGAACTCCGCCAGGTGGTCTACCTCCCGGGTGGTCGAGAGGCGCTGAACCTCTCCGTGTACCGCAGGCGCGCGGCGTAAGGCGCACCGGGGCACTGCGACCGTCAGCGGCCGCGCTGGCTGCCCGTCAACAGGAGTCCCCCGATGAAGGCGGCGATCGCGAGCACCCAGAGCGCGAAGTCGACGAGGTTCGTGCCGGGGGAATACCGCCACCACCAGCCCCCGCCCATGGGTGCCGGCTTCCGTGGCTGCTGCGGGCCCACCGCGGGCTGCGCCTGGTTTCGCTGGGTGCGCTCGGCCTGCGCCGCGAGCTCCTCGGGGACGTCCATGCCGAGCGTGGAGACGAGGTCCAACCAGGGGAGGACGATCCCGTACATCCCGGATCCTCTCCGGTACCGCTGCCTCTCCCCGTCCGGGATGGGTGCAGGAGGTTCCCCGGACAGCATCCCGGCGAACCACGGGCCGGACTCGTCCCACGGGCGCCCGGCGAGCAGGCGGAGCTCCCACGACATGGAGAGCAGGCCCGCTCGCTCGGCGTGCGCCTTCACGAGGACGGCGTGGGCCTCGTCGGGCGAGAGGACGGCGCGGGGCAGCGTCGTGACGCCGGGCTTCGCGAGCCCCCGAGAGAGCCGCCCGAGCGCATGGTCGAAGAGCGGCTGGAGGGCGCGGAGGTAGGAGACGACGCCGGCGTCGAAGGCCCCGAGGGGCGCCGCGCCGGTCCCATTCGCCCGCAAGATGTCCCAGGCCATGGCCTGTGACGGGAGTGTGAATCCCTCGGCGAGAGAGGCGTCCGGGCTCCCGGGACGAAAGTCACGGGGCCCGTACTTCGAGAGCGAGGAGAGGCTGAGGACGCGGCTCGAAAAGGCGAGATGTTGAATGGAATTGCGTTGCTCGGCGGAGGCGAAGCCGTCCCGGAGCAACGCACCCACGGCGCGCCCCAGCCCACCGGGGCATTGCCAGCGGCCTGCCACCCGTCCCACCTCGAACGGTGGCGCCCCAGCCGCGAGTGCGCGCTCCACGAGCTCGACGGCGCCCGGCAACTGGCAGGCGAGCGGGTGGGCCCGGTGCCGGGCAGCGAGCGCGGCCTCGAGCTCGGCGAGGACCACGCCCGGCTCGCCGGTGGCGAAGGTCCCCGGAAGAGGGGGGAGCTCGGCGACCCGGGCCTTCACGGCCTCGTGCGGGGCGAAGCCACCGTTCTCGTAGTCGACGTCGCACTGGAGCCACAGGGAGCGCTCCCCGGCGTCGCCTGACCAGCTGAAGACGCAGTCGGCGCCGTTGTCCCGGGCCCAGCGGGCCTGCCAGTCCAACGCCTCCGCGGGAGCGAGGGGGGTGCTCTCGGGCTCGCCCTTCTCCGGGGGCATGGGTCAGGGCCCTCCCAGGGCGTGGTGGGCTGCGCCAAGGGTCGGCATGGACGTCGCGGGAAAGCGGCGGATGGAACCGCACATCGTGAGGGTGAACTTAGAGCACCTCTCGCGGCGCCGCCCGTGTTCGTCCCGTCCCCGCCTCGCTTGCTGGCACTGGAGAGCCGCCCTACGGTTTCCGGCCGCGTGGACACCTACCTCTCCCCGAGCCTCCTCTCCGTCGAACCGGACAAGAGGACCGGCGCCATCCCGGTCTTCCGCTACCAGCTGCGGTTGGACTCCGGCGAGCTGCGGACCCGCTACCACTGGATCCTCCCGGCCGGGACCCACTTCACCGTCCACGAGGTGGAGGTGCTCGAGGACGGTGGCAGTCCCCAGCGCTACCAGCGCAAGCAGCTGCGCGGTGCACAGGTGCTGGCGCGGGGCGACGTGGACGGGCTCGGGGACGTGCTGCCCGCGGCGAGGACGCTCAAGGTGGAGGCGCTGCTCCCGGAGGGCACGGAGCTGCAGGCCTGGTACGCGAAGATTGCCCCGCTGGCCCACGAGCAGCGGCGGCTCGAGGCGTCGTACAACCTCCTCCGCAAGAGCTTCATCGAGCTCATGGCGAACCACTTCGGTTCGCTCGAGTCTGCTCTCGAGGTGAACGACCGGGCGCGCATCCAGTCCCACTTCAAGGGTCTCTCGGTGGGGAAGAGCCTCAACCCGTACGGCTTCTTCATGAAGGGCATCAAGACCGGGTACGACGCGCTGGGCTTCTACCGGTCCACGTACGGCGGGCTGCGGCTGTCGGACTTCGGGATGACGGACCTGGTCGAGTACGTCCAGAAGCACCGGGTGGCGTACCCGAAGTCCACGCGGGTCGAGTACGACCTGGTGGAGGGCTTCCAGCGCGTCTCCACGGCCCCGGGCAAGGACCCGGATCCCGGGGAGGCGCTCACCATCACGGGGCTGTCGGACACCTTCACGGGCATCCCGGCCGAGTACCTGAAGCTCATCAAGGACGCGATGGCGCACTGGAGGAACACCGGCGCGGCCATGCCCATGCGCTCGAGGGAGGGGCGCTACGCCCCCGAACAGGTCCTCTCCGGGGTCTTCATGGACGGGCTCACCGACGAGCCGTACGTCGTGCACGAGTACGGGTTCCGGGGAGACGGCCGGTCGCCGCTCGTCATCCGCAACGGGGGCGGCTTCCACCCGAACGCGGTGCGCCACTTCGAGAAGGCAGAGGACCGGGAGAACTTCGACAAGAAGCGGGCGGAGCTCGTGGAGCGCGCGCTCGCGCAGTACGCCGGGCACGGCATCCCGCACTTCGATCCTTTCCTCCACCAGCACAACTACGACGCGTGCAACGCGTTCGTGTCCGTGAGCCGCGCCACGGAGGTGGCCCTGGGGTTCGTGCGCATGGGAGGTGGCAACGGCCACCTGTACCTGGTGCGGAGCGTGGGGGCCATCGACCAGGAGCGCACGTTCCAGCAGGTGCAGTATCCCGGGGAGATGGAGATCTCCGTGCCGGGAGGCGTGGACTGGGCGGACGTCATCGCCGTGCGTCCCGTGGTGGACGGGATGCCGGTGGATTACTGCTACGTGAACACCGGGAACCCCTGGCGCGCGAAGGAGCGGGCCGTGCAAGACCGTGCCATCACGCGCCTGATGGCCCCGGTGCTCCCGGACCTGGGCGACTTGTAGCCGGTCCTGCAGGTGACGGGCTCCCCCGCGGGACGGCAGCTGGGCGCACGCCCCGGGCATTTGAGCACGCGAGCCAGAACACGCTAGGACCCCCGGTCCATGAAGATACTCGGCTGGGGTTGGGTGCTCGCGTCGTTCGTGTTCGGGGCCTGCGCGGAGCAGGGGACTGCGGGGAAGGACGGCGCCGCGGCGAGCGTGAACGTCTCCAGGGAGCCGGAAGGGACCCGCTGTCCCTTCGGTGGACAGAAGGTGGAGTCCTCCGTGGGGACCGGGCCGGTGACCACCTCCTACCTCTGCAACGGCGGCCCCGGGCAGGCCGGCGAGAGCGCCTCGGTGTCGGTCTCCGACGAGCCAGCCGGTGCGAACTGCGCCAACGGCGGCAAGAAGCTGGAGACCTCCGTGGGAGAAGGGCCGGTGACCACCTCGTACCTCTGCAACGGTGACGCCGGGGCGGGCGTGCTGGTGGTCTCCGAGCCGCCGGGAACGAATTGCCCCGAGGGCGGGGTGAAGCTCACCGGCGCGGACGGCGCGGAGCGGTACGCCTGCAACGGCGAGAACGTCACCGCGACGCCGGAGCCGGCCGGGACGTCCTGCCCGGCGGGCGGCGTGAAGCTCACCGGCGTGTCCACCACCACCTACGTGTGCAACGGGGAGTCGCCGGTGGTGACGGTGACGGCGGAGCCCGCGGGCGCGCACTGCCCCAGCGGCGGGCAGAAGGTGACGGCCACCTCTGGCGGCAACTCCACCACGGCCTACGTGTGCAACGGCGCCAGCGCCCGCGTGGCCGTCACGCCCGAGCCTGCAGGACCGAACTGCGCGGCGGGCGGCGCCAGGCTCACGGCCTACGTGGACCTCAACGGCAATGGGCTGCTGGACGCAGCGGAGTCCGCGGGGGCCACCGTCCAGTATGCGTGCAACGGCAGCACCCCGGATGGAGGTACTCCCTCCCAGGCGTGCACCGGTGCGTACGAGGCGCTGCAGTGGGACGGCTCCCAGTGGCAGTGCGTGCAGGTGCAGGCCTCCGGACCCTCCGGTGGCAGGGCGCGTGGCTTCGAGGTGATCGACAGCTGGGGCACCGCGTGGGACGGCGTGGAGCGCCCGGCCAACACGTGGACCGCCGCGAAGGCTGCGTGCGAAGCGCAGGGCGCCCGGCTTCCGACCGCGACCGAGGTTTGGCGGGTAGGGGCCTCCCAGCGGGCGGAGCTGGGGACGTCGTACGAGACCAACTGGCTGTGGACGCTCACGCCGTGGCACATCAACGGGGCGACGCAGCAGTACACGCTCGGCCGGCTGAGCGATGCGGGTGGTGATTCCGCCATCAGCTTCGGCAACGCCGCGGACCGGTACGCCTACCGCTGCGTGTGGCCCGCGCAGGGGGCCGCGGGCTTCTCGGGGAACAAGTGCTACGGAGAGCCCGGGGGCGGCTGCTTCCAGTCCATGGGCGAGAGCCGGCGGATGAACCTGGACGCGATGGACCGACCTTCCCTGACGTACGTGGGTGCCTCGTGGGAGTGCGCGTTCCTGGGGGCCCACCTCCCGCTGTCGCTCTCCCTCGCGGAGAACATCCAGCACGGGCTGCCCAACGGCTCGAACGCGTGGCTCTGGACGGCGGACCACGCCCGCTACGACGTCGCCGACGTGGTGCGCTGGACCGGGACGAACCCCGCGGGCTGGAACGCCACCTATTCCAGCTACTGGTCGTGGGTGACGAGGGCGAGCAATTCCCGGTACCGCTTCCGCTGCATGGGCGACGTGGCCCCGCCCGCGCCCAACGTGGGGGGGCCGCCCGTGGACCCGCTGGCCTGGGGAGACGTGTTCGTGGGCGCGAGCACGGGGCTCGTGAGCCATGGCAAGAACCTGTCCGCCGCGAAGTGGGAGGAGGCCGTGACGGACTGCTTCGAGCGCGGGGGCCAGGTGCCCCACACGCGCGACTGGATGGAGCTCATCCGGGACGGGCTGCCCAACGGCGCAGGGACGTCCAACAACTGGGTGTGGAGCTCGGACTGGAGCCACCAGTCGTACGTGCAGATCGTGCAGTGGGCAGGCGTGGACCTGGCTTACACCGGGTACCACTCGCAGCACGGGTCGTGGGGTGCGCTCGGTGCGCAGCAGTACCCGTACCGCTGCACCTGGTACCCGGTGGACGCGGCCTACGCCGGACCGGCGCTCTGCTCGGGTGGCCAGTTCCCCTGCTACACCACGCAGAAGGGAACGGGACCGGTCCCCACGCGGACGTGGGTGGACCCCATTGACCGTTCGCCGGCCACGTGGGCCAACGCGGCGAAGACCTGCGCGTCTGAGGGGGGCCACCTCGCCTCCATGCGCGAGTACGTGGCGCTGGTCCGAGACGGACTCCCCAACGGCCAGGGCCCCAACAACTGGGTGTGGTCGTCCGACTCCGAGGGAAACACGGACACCAACCCCGCGCTCGCAGGATTGTTCAAGTGGGGGGGCGGGACCAACGGCACGCAGACCGGCTGGAGCACGACGTTGGGGTACACGGGCTGGGCCTACCGGGACGCCGCGACCACCCATGGGTACCGGTGCGCCTGGTCCAACCAGTCCTGGTAGGACTCCGTGGGAACGCCCGCTTTGACAGAGGAGGCCCCGGCGGAGCGCTACCGGCTGGACTGGCCGGGCCGGCGGGACGCGGTGCAGGCTGCCCTCGCCCCGCTGGACAAGGCGCTGGTCGCGGAGCCCGGGCGCAGCGTGGCGTTCGACACCACGCGCAACCTGTTCGTCGAGGGGGACAACCTCGAGGCGCTGAAGCTGCTGCGCGCGGAGTTCGCCGGGAAGGTGAAGTGCATCTACATCGACCCGCCGTACAACACGGGCGGTGACTTCCTGTACGCGGACGACTTCTCCGAGGACGCGGCCAGCTACGCGCGGAGAGCCGGCGGCGCGGACGGTGAGGGCCTGGACGGGCGGTTCCACGCGGACTGGTTGTCCATGATGTACCCGAGGCTCCGGCTCGCGAGGGAGTTGCTCTCCGGGGACGGCGCCATCGCGGTGCAGATAGACGACCACGAGCTGCACACGCTGCTCGTGCTGATGGAGGAGATTTTCGGTGCCGCCAACCACGTGGCCACCGTCTGCGTGAAGATGTCCCACCTGTCCGGGATGAAGATGGCGCACGTCGGCCACCGCATCCCGAAGCTGAAGGAGTACCTCGTCGTCTATGCCCGCTCGCGCGCGGCATTCCGGCTGAACCCCGTGTACGAGCCCTGCAGCTGGGACGAGGCCTTCGGCCGCTACACGCGCGTGGTGGAAGATCCGTCCCTCCCGGTGGAGTCGTGGCGCTTCGTACAGCTGCGGGCGCTGACTGCCGGCATGGATGGGCCTGCGCGCGAGGCCTTCTGCATCCAGAATGCCCACCGCGTCTTCCGCACCGCGGTCAACGACTCGCTCAGGGGAACGCCGCGGGATGGGACCGTGCGGCGCGTGGTGAGCGCGTCCGGGCTCGAGAAGCTGGCGCTCAACGGCGAGGAGGTGCTCTTCGCCCGTGCCCGGTTGCGCGAGGTGGACGGACAGCTCCGCCCGGTGCGGGCGCTCGGGGACATCTGGACGGACATTGGCATCAACAACCTCCACAACGAGGGCGGGGTGCCCTTCGCCAACGGCAAGAAGCCGCTGAAGCTGGTGCGGCGGATCGTCTCGCTGCTCGCCACCCGCGCGGGAGAGGGCCACGAGGACGTGGTGTTGGATTTCTTTGCAGGCTCGGGGACCACCGGCGAGGCGGTGCTTCGGCAGAACGCCGCGGACGGGGGCCGGCGGCGGTACGTGCTCGTCCAGGCGGCGGAGCCGTGCGCGCCGGGGAGCGAGGCGGCCGGGTCGGGCTTCGCGTGCATCAGCGACGTCACGCGCAGGCGGCTCACGCTCGCGGCGGAGGCGCTGCGGGACAAGGTGCCGGACGTGGGCTTCCGCTCGCTGAGGGTGGCGTCCCGGTGAGGTGTGGCAAGAACGTCCAACGAACATCAAACGAGGTCATCCAGGGGGACTGCCTCTCCGTGTTGCGTCGGCTCCCCGCCGGCGTGTTCCAGGCGTGCGTGACGAGCCCCCCGTACTGGGGCCTGAGGGACTACGGGGTCGCGGGACAGGTGGGGGCGGAGGCGACGGTGGACGCGTACCTCGCGTCCCTCGTGGCCATCTTCCGCGAGGTCCGCCGGGCGCTCTCGGACCGCGGGACGCTGTGGGTGAACCTCGGGGACGCGTACACGTCCGGGGGACGCACGTCCCGGGACGCGGACAAGAAGAACCCGGCGCGGGGCATGGGGTACCGGGCCCCCACGCCCGAGGGGCTCAAGCCGAAGGACCTCGTGGGGGTCCCGTGGCGGCTCGCGTTCGCGCTGCAGGCGGACGGCTGGTACCTGCGGTCGGACGTGGTCTGGCACAAGCCCAACGCGCAGCCCGAGTCGGTCAAGGACCGGCCCACGCGGGCGCACGAGTACCTGTTCCTGCTCTCGAAGTCCGAGCGCTACGACTACGACCATGCCGCGGTGAAGGAGCCGTCGCTGGATGGAAAGGGGACGCGGGCGCGGCGCTCCGTCTGGTCCATCTCCACCGAGCCGCTCCGCGAGGCGCACTTCGCCACCTTTCCGCCGGGGCTGGTGGAGCCCTGCGTGCGTGCGTCCACGCGGGCGGGTGATCGGGTGTTGGATCCCTTCTTCGGGGCGGGAACGGTGGGGCTGGTGGCCGCGCGGCTCGGGCGGGCGTTCACCGGCATCGAGCTCAACCCCGCGTACGTGGACATTGCCCGGCGGAGGCTGGGGGCGGAGAAGGGGATGCAGGTGGACTTCCGGGTGGCGTGAGCGCTCCGCTACGGTGGAGGGCCCATGAGGTGTCCCGCATCCCGTCTCACCGCCGCCGCGCTGCTCGCGGTCAGCGCCTGTACGCCCGCCCCGTCGGACACGCTCGACGGGGGGCTGCTGCCCATCGACGAGTCGCCCACCGTGAAGCGCCACACGCCGCGGTGGGCCTTCGAGCCGTGGATTTCGCAGGACATCTCCACGGGACAGGAGACGCGGGACTTCGTGGCAGGGTTCGAGGCGCGGGACATTCCCGTGGGGGTGGTGGTCATCGACAGCCCGTGGGAGACGAACTACCACTCGTTCATCCCCAACGAGGCGCGCTACCCGGACTTCAAGGCGCTGGTCTCCGAGCTCCGCACGCGGGACATCCGCACCGTGATGTGGATGACGCAGCACCAGAACGTGGAGTCGTTCGACGCGGAGCGCGGCGGGGACCTCTACGGGAAGGCGGCGCCGGACTACGCCGCGGGGGCGCGGGCGGGCCACTACGTGAACGACGGCGGGTTGGATCTCTGGTGGAAGGGCCGGGGCGCCTCGGTGGACTTCTTCAACCCGGACGCGGTCCGCTGGTGGCACCGGCTCCAGGACCGCGCGTTCGCCCTGGGCATCTCCGGGTGGAAGCTGGACTTCGGGGACGAGTACGTCGTCGGTGACACCGTGCGCACGCGCGCCGGGGAGGTGACGAAGCAGGCCTACTCGGAGGCGTACTACCGGGACATGCTCGCGTACGGGACGTGGGCGCTGGGGCCCGAGGAGTTCACCACCATGTCCCGCCCGTACGACGCGTCCTACGGCTTCCCCGGCCGCTTCTTCGCGCGCAGGGAGGATTGTCCCATCGGCTGGGTGGGTGACAACCGCCGGGACTGGGTGGGCCTGGTCGACGCGCTGGACCACGTCTTCCGCTCGGCGCAGGCCGGGTACGTGGTGCTGGGCTCGGACATCGGCGGGTACCTGGACCTGGACGACCTGGACCTGGCCGGGCCTGCAATCCCGTTCAAGCAGTCCGTGTTCGCGCGGTGGACGGCGCTCGGGGCGCTGATGCCGTTCATGCAACTGCACGGGCGCGGCAACTTCGCGCCGTGGACGGTGCCGGAGCTTCCGGACGAGACGGTGGCCCTGTACCGGTACTGGGCCACGCTGCACAGCGAGCTGGTGCCGTTCTTCTACTCGCTCTCCGAGGAGGCGTACGCCGGGGCTGCACCGCCGCCCATCCGGCCCGTGGGAGCGACGCCCGCCGAGTGGGCCTCCGACTGGCGGTACCTGCTCGGCGAGGCGTTCCTCGTGGCCCCCGTCTTCGACGACACGGGGAGCCGGGACGTGGCCCTGCCCGCGGGGGCGCGCTGGTACGACTGGTGGGACGAGGGCGGGACGGGGCTGGACGGGGGCACGACGCTGGCCGCGGTGGACACCACGGACCGCTCGCGGGTGCCGCTGTACGTGCGCGAGGGGGCGCTGGTCCCACTCTCGGTGAAGGACGCGCGGACGGGGACGGGGAGCCCCGCGCACGCCGGCGCGCTGACGCTGCTCGCCTGGCCGGGGGCGGCGCCCTCGCGCTTCGTCTTGCACGGTATTGCAGGGAAGGTGGAGCTCGCGGCGAAGCCCGGCGAGCTGCGCCTCTCGTCCCTGCCCTCGGGCGCGTGGGTGAAGCTGCGCCTGGACGCCGTGCCCGCGGGGGGCTTCCGCGTGAACGGACAGGCGCTGACGCCGCGCGCGGACAAGGCGGCGCTGGAGCAGGCCGCGGAGGGCACGGCGCCGGGGGAGGGCCACTTCACGTGGTTGCGGCTGCCTGCCTCCACGGGCGAGGCCGTGGTCACCTGGTAGTCGGGAGGGGAGCGCATGGACAGGCGTGGATGGCTGGGGCTGGTGCTGGCGCTGGGCGCGTGCGTACCGCTGGGCGCGAAGAACCCGGGCGGCAGCGCGGACGCGGGGACGGACGCAGGCGAAGGGGCGCAGGCGGAGGTGGCCGAGGAGGAGCAGGCGCTCGCGGCGCTCTCCCAGTCATCACAGGGCCCGGTCCGGGTGGCGGCGAAGGGAGGACGGCTCAAGGCGGCCACGCTGGACGTGCAGCTACCGGACGGCGTGGACGCGGTGGACCGCGCGAGGAAGTTCCTCGGCCAGCACGGCGCGCTGCTGGACGTGGGGGACGTGGGCCGGTCGCTCGTGTTGACCGGGTACCGCGCCTCGGGTGACCGGGCGACCCTGTGGTTCACGCAGCGGCTGGCCGGCGTTCCCGTGGTGGGGGCGAAGGTGGGCATGCGGGTGGTGAACGGGCGCGTGAAGTCGGTGTCCGCCAACACGGTGGCGCCCTTCACGAAGTCCCCGGTCCCGAAGAAGACGCTGGAGGGGCTGCTCGCGGGGCGGCAGGAGCTCGAGCGGCTCGGCGAGGCACGGCTCGCGTGGTGGGTGCCCTCGCTGCGTGGACAGCAGGGGGAGCCGACCCTGTGCTGGAGCTTCCGGGGCCGGCGGGACGGGGAGGCACCGGGCCAGTTGTTCGTGGACGCGGACACGGGCGAGGTGCGCGCGGAGCTGACGGACACCCACTCGTGGAACATGCGCCTGGACACGGTGAACCACGCCGCGTCCTGGCGGTGCTGGCGGGACACGACGGCAGATGACCGCTGGTACAACGAGGGGGGCGAGGCCGGGTACGACCCTGCAAGCGACTCGTACGACGACGGCCCGGACGGCTTCGCCGCACTGAGCGGGACCTGGTACTGGTACTACACGCGCTTCGGCCGCGAGTCGTACGACGGCGACGACTCGCTCGTGGAGATGTACGTCCACCGCGGACAGGACGACGGTGGGACGAACTTCCGCAACGCCCACTGGGTGGGCGGCTGCGACCAGATGGAGTTCGGGGACAGCTTCGCCGAGCGGGACATCGTGGCGCACGAGCTGACGCACGGGGTCATCCGGCACTCGGCAGACCTGGAGTACCACGTGCAGTCCGGGGCGCTGAACGAGTCCATCGCGGACCTGGTGGCGGCCTTCTCCACGTTCAACTGGCAGATTGGAGAGACGACGGTCCACTGGCCCGGCACGCCGCGGGACCTGGAGGACCCGGCGAGTTCGGGACTCCCCGCCCACATGGACGACTACTTCGACTGGCCGGACACCCGGAGTGGTGACTGGGGCGGCGTGCACTTCAACTCCGCCATCACCTCCCGCGCGGTGGCGGTGATGGTGCACCCCCACAAGAAGAGGACGGAGCGGTCCATTCCCGGCCTGTCTCTCGAGGAGGCCGCGTGCCTGGTGTACCGGACCCTCGAGGGGTACCTGCACGAGACGAGCGACTTCGACGACTTCCGGCACGGCATGTGGATGGTGGTGCGCGACGGCTCCTGCACCCTCTCCAACGCGACCGAGGCGGCCTGCTCCGTCATCAACGGCTTCCACGACGTGGGGCTCGGCAACGGGGACCTCGATTGCGACGGGCTCGAGGACGGCGTGGCGGACTCGGACCGTGACGCGGACGACGTGGCGGACGCGCGCGACAACTGCCCCGAGGTGCGCAACGCCCTCCAGGGGGACCTCGACGGGGACGGCAAGGGGGATGCCTGTGACCGGGACAAGGACGGGGACGTCTTCCCCAACACCGGCGACAACTGCCCCCGCGTCCACAACCCGCTGCAGCAGGACTCGGACGGGGATGGTCGCGGCGACGCGTGCGACGACGACGACGGGGACATGGTTCCCGGCGGCGCGGACAACTGCCCGTCCGTTGCGAACGTCACCCAGCTGGACACGGACGGGGACGGACAGGGGGACGCGTGTGACACGGACGACGACGGCGACGGGCGCACGGACGCCACGGACAACTGCCCGCGCGCGGCGAACGGGCCCCAGCTGGACCGGGATGCAGACGGCGTGGGCGACAGGTGCGACGTGTGCCCCGACGTGGCGGACCCGGGACAGGAGGACTGCGACGGCGACGGCGTGGGCCGGGCCTGCGCCGCGGGCGACTTCCTCTCGAAGGCACGGGAGTCTGCGTGCGCCCTGGCGCGGATGCAGGAGCACCTCTTCGACCCCGGGCCGCGCGTGCTGGACGGGGACGGTTCGGAAGGGCTCTCGCTGCCCGGATGCCTCGCCTGCCGGGAGTGGGTGGACCCGGTGGCGGAGCGCTACGAGGTGGTGCTGCCCGAGGCGGTGCACCCGCAGCACTGGGTGGTGTTGGACCACGATGGCCGCGTGGTCGCCAAGCCGCGCCTGCCGAGGCCCGGAGAGACCGGCGTCGTGCTGCGCATCACGCCGCGGCCGGACGCCCACCCGCCGCGCGTGGGGACGGAGGCGCCGTGGAAGGGGCCCGCGTATTACCTGCACAACGTGGGCGCGGTGGGCACGCAGCAGGGCACGGTGAAGGTGCAGTTCCGGAAGGTGCAGGTGCCCACGCCGTGACGGGGCGGCGCGGTTCAGTGCCGTGGGGCGCGTGGCTCTGCGCGGCGCTTCTCGCCGGCTGCACCGCGGAGGTGCCGGCGCGGGACGCCGGCGTGGCTCCGCAACCTTTCGTGCAGGCGGGGCCGTGTGGCCAAAGGGGCGTGGCCGGGCCGGCGCGGCCGCTGCCGGAGGAGGTGTCCGGTGTGTTCGGGGACCTCGGCCCGCGCGTGGTGAGCGAGCGCGTGGAGGTGTGGGCGCGCACAGAACGTCCACCGGCCGGGGCGGTGCTCGAGGACGCGTGGCAGCGCGCGTGCGCAGCGCTCGGGTTCGTGACGGCGGAGCTGGGCGTGGAGGCGACGGGGCCGGAGCTGGCGCTGCCGGTGCGCGTGGTGCTGCTGTCGGACGCGGACTACGCGGAGGTGCCCGGCACGGAGGGCTCGGACGGCATCATGTTCGAAGCCACCGGGGCCGCGGGGGACGCGTTCCTCGTCCCGGTGGGGGCCTTCGCGGACGAGGCGGAGTTGGACGACACGCTCGCGCACGAGTTCGTCCACGTGGTGCAGGGGCGCGCGGCGCCGGGAGCCGAGGCGGTCCCCTGGTACGTGGTGGAGGGGATGGCGGTGTCCGCGGGGGCGCGCCACGGGCGGGCGCGGCACGGCCGGGTCACCGGCTTCGTGCGGGAGTACCTGGAAGAGGTGGACGGCGAGGCGGTGCGCGAGAGCTTCCGGCGCTTCGGCCGCGAGGACCTGACGGGAGAGGCGGAGTCTCCCGAGGAGGCGCTTGGACAGGACCAGTCGGTCGGTGGGCTCTGGGTGGAGTGGCTCCGGCGCGAGCGGCCGGGGCTCTTGCGCGAGTTGCTGGGGGCGATGCGACGCCCAGCGGATGGAGGGAGCCAGGGGCCCTGGTCGGCGCGGTCCGAGGCGGGACTTGCCGCGCACGTGGAGGCAACGCGGGGAGACTGGGCGGCGCGCGTGGCGGGCACCGTGTTCGACGAGGCGACGCTGCCGGCCTGCGGTCCCACGCGGCCGCACCGGCCTGCACGCTGAAGCGCGGCGCCACGCGGACGGGGTGCGCGCTCAGCCCGGGAGGCCGGCAACCTGCGCCTTGAGCTGGCGCGCGGCGACGGCGTAGCCCCCCTGGCTCCCGTCCACGAGGTGGACGTGCTGACCGTCCGCGAGCCCCACCACCATGCAGGTCATCAGGGCCTCTTCCGAGGCATGGATGCCGTAGTGGATGCGTCCTTCGCGGCGGAGCTCCTCGAGCCGCCCTCGCACGGCCGCGGCCTGCACGTCGGAGCAGTCCAGGACCATGCGGAGCGTCCCGTCGTACTTCCGGAAGTCCGAGTGCGTGCGGAACGACGCCCGGTAGCGCTCCTTGTCGAAGAGGAGCCCAAGAAACCCGAGCCGGTAGACGAGCACGCCGAGGGCAGCGAGGACGGTCCTGCGCCACCGGGACCAGGTCCATGGACTTGCCTGGTACCTGCGTCCCTCCTGCAGGCAGTCCGCGAGTGTCCGGTGCTGGGGCGTCCCCGTGCCCAGGGGGTTGGCCGTGCCCACGTCCTCGCCGAGGGCGTCGCGGAGCGCTTCCAGCGCGTGCGCGACATCCTGTTCCGGGTGCCCTGTCCTGCCCATGACGAGGATGCTCAGGATGTGTCCGCGGGCGGACGGGATGGGCTGCCAGTGACACGAGAGCCCGTTCAGCAGGGGTGTGGAGGCGGGCCCCGGCTCCAGGTGGAACGGGCTCTGCTCGAGCTTCATCCACCACTCGACGGCCTGGACGCCGTCTCCGCGGAACAGCGCGAGCGCCCGTCCACCGGGCTGGACGAAGCGTGCCACTTCCAGCTGGTGGCCCGAGTCCAGGAGCTTCTGCACGGGCACCAGCGCCACGCGCAGCTCCATCCCGTACTGCGCCTGGGAGAGGCGCTGCAGGCCGCGCAGCGCCTCCTTCACGTGCTCCATGCCGCCCGGCGGGGCGAGCAGCGTGGCGCCGTCTCCCCCGAAGACGAAGGGAAGCTGCCGCCCGAGCGCGTTCTGGACACAGCTGATGGTTGCAGCCCCCAGCGTGTTGACGTCCTTGTACCGTCCTTCCTCGATGGCCCGCGTGGAGCCCCGGACGTCCGAGACCACCACCCACCAGGCCCCCGGTACGGCGCGGTAGTGGCGCGCATCCGTGAGCTCGTCGAACACCGTGAACGGGGGAATCTCCTCGTAGAAGGTGTCCATGGTCGGGAGCCGCGCAGACGGTAGCACGCCCTGCTCGGGACTCACGGACGGGCGCCGGTGGCCAACTCCGCGATGGCGCGGCTGATGGGGTGGCCGAGCTTGAGCTCCACGTCGAGGTAGATGGGCGAGCTGTTGAGCTCGAGGAACACCCACCGTCCGTCCGGGGCGCGCTTGATGTCGATGCCCGCGAAGCGCAGTCCACAGGTGCGCGCGGCGGCGCGGCACTGGGCCACCACCGGACCCGGCAGCGTCACCTCCTCGTAGTCGGCATCTCCGGCCGAGTAGACGGGGTCGTCCCGGAAGTCGAGGTGCTGGGTGGGCGTGCGGATGGCCACGGCAGACACCACCTCGTCGCCGGCGAGCATCACGCGCAGGTCGTCTCCGCCGATGCGCTCCTGGAAGATGACGGGCGAGGCGGTGACGGACTGGAGTTCGTCGTCGGAGACGTCCGAGAGGGACCGGGTGAGCGCGCCGCCCATGAGCGGCTTGAAGACCACGTCGCCCACCTCGCGCTGGAAGTCGCGCACCGCGGAGGGATCGTTCGAGAGGAGCGTCTTCGGCACGGCTGCTCCTGCGCGGCGGAGGGCGTGCAACTGGAAGGGCTTGTACTGGAGCACGCTCGCCGCGTGGGGCGGGTTGACCAGCAGGCAGCCGCGGTCCTGCAGCGCCAGCAGCCACGCCACGTAGAACGAGGCCCGCTCTCGCTGCTGCATGTACGCGGTGAACCAGTGGTCCGCGAGCAGCCATTGGCCGTCCCGCTGCACCTCCGGGGCATAGGGAGCCGGGATGAAGCGGAGGTAGCAGCCGTGCAGGTCCGTCACGTCCACGCCGCGGTACGCCATGCGACCGTCCCGCTCGGAGATGGGCAGCTCCTCGTCCAGGGCGTCTGCCCGCAGCAGGATGTCCTCTGCCCCGAGAGCGCGCAGTTCGCGGGCCACCGCCTGGACCTGGAGATCGTCGTCCGTGCCGAAAATTCCAACGCGCATGGTGCGGACGTTGACTGAAATTGCGCTATGAAGGAAGCACTCGACCTCAGGGGGAACACCACACATGGACGTCAAGGGACCGAAGAGCCTCGTGAAGTACGCCTCCACGCGCCAGGCAGAGCAGAAGCCGGCGAAGAAGGCATCCACGCGCGCTGTGGGCGAGGAGGGCGGCAGCAAGCCCGGTAAGCCCGAGATCTCCACGAAGGCCCTCGGCGAGGAGGGTGGTGGAAAGCCCGGCAAGCCTGAGATCTCCACGAGGGCCCTCGGCGAAGAGGGTGGCGGGAAGCCCGGCAAGCCTGAGATCTCCACGAGGGCCCTCGGCGAAGAGGGCGGCGGGAAGCCCGGTAAGCCGGGCATCACGACCCTGGCAACGGGGGAGGAAGGCGGCGGGAAGCCCGGTAAGCCGGGCATCACGACCCTGGCGACGGGGGAGGAGGGCGGCGGAAAGCCCGGTAAGCCGGGCATCACGACCCTGGCGACGGGGGAGGAGGGCGGCGGAAAGCCCGACATGTCGACGCGGGCGTTGGGCGAGGAGGGCGGGAGCAAGCCCGGCAAGCCCGATATTTCGACGAAGGCCCTGGGCGAAGAGGGCGGCACCAGGCCCGGCAAGCCCGGCAAGCCTGGCACCACGACGATGGCGGTGGGCGAGGAGGGCAGCATCAAGCCCGGGCGCCCGACGACGCTCGCGGTCGGCGAAGAGGGTGGAAGCCGGAAGGCTTAAGCCGCGCCTCCCTCGGGGGGTGCGAAGCGGACGAAGTAGTTGGCCACCACCCGGTCCAGGATCTCCCGGTCCAGCATGGGCGGGATGCCGCGGTAGGCGCAGAGGTCCAGGACCTGCGCCAGCAGGTCCCGAGGTTCGCACGCGTTGAAGGGCCGTCCCACCGACACGTAGTGGCGCTGCACGAGGTACTGCACCATGTCGGCGTCGAATGGGACGGACTTCTTCGCGCACTCGGCGCGGAAGATGTCCGTGAACTGCGCGGCGTCCGGGCGGCTCACCTCGAGCTTGTACCGGACGCGGCGCAGGAACGCGGCGTCCACCAGCTCGGAGGGGTCCAGGTTGGTGGAGAAGACGACGAAGACGTCGAACGGGACCTGCAGCTTCTTGCCGGTGTGGAGGGTCAGGAAGTCGAACTCGCTCTCGAGCGGGACGATCCACCGGTTGAGGAGATCCCTCGGGCCCACCTTCTGGCGCCCGAAGTCGTCGATGAGCAGCATCCCGTTGGTGGCCTTCAGCTGGAACGGGGCCTCGTAGAATTTCACGTCCGGCGAGTAGCGCAGGTCGAGGTCCGCGAGCTCGAGCTCACCGCCCACCACCACCATGGGGCGGTGGCAGCGCACCCAGCGCTCGTCCAGCGGGGGGGCTCCCTCTGCGCGCGGCACGGGCTTGTGCAGCGTCTCGTCGAACAGCTTCACCACGAAGTCGTCCACCACGAGCGCGTGGGGGACGAACACGTCTCCGCCGAAGCAGTGGGTCATCCGCTGGCACGTGGCCGTCTTCCCGTTGCCCGGGGCGCCGTAGAAGAAGAGCGCCTTGCCGCTGTTCATCGCCGGCCCGATGGCGTCGAACACCTCGTCCCGCACCACCAGCCCCGAGAAGTGGGGCTGCAGGTCCTGCTTGCGGAGCCTGTTTCCCCGGATGGTCTGCGCGGCCACCGCCTGCGCCCAGTACTTGAAGGGCACGGGCGCGGGGCCCACGTACTTGTCGCGCTCCATGGCGAGGTCGCACACCTTGTGGCCTGCCTCGGTGAGCGTGAAGATCATCTGGCTGCGCCCGAGCCCCGCGCCGCCCGAGCCCTTGATGTCGACGAGCCGGTTGCGGCGGAGGCGCTCCACCGTCTCCTCCACGATGACGGAGGGCAGGCAGGTGCGGACGACCAGCTCCCCACCGCGCAGTTCGCCCGCCTGGAACAGGTGCTTGAGGCACAGCTCCTCCACGAAGCTGGCGCTCAGCCCCGTGGCCTGGAGGTTGCGCGGCGGTTCGGGAAGGAAGGCGGGCTCGTCGGCCGCGCGCGGCCTGCGCACCGGGGCCATCTTCGGCTGGGGCGGGCGCGTGAGCAGGGGCGCCGGCGGTATCGCCTCGTCCGGCTCCTCGACGGCCTCCATGCCGACCAGCGTGCTCGACACGTCTTTCGTGGACTGCTGGCTCATTCGCTCCTCGCCTGCGACCGGGTGGGCGCGCATTCAACCATGTCTCGAGGCGGGACCTCAGCGGGGCGAGCCGCGGGACCACCGGACGCGGGCCGAGGAGAGTTCCACGCCGTCCTCGCCTGCGAGCGTGCGCTGCAGCGCTTCCAGCGCATCCTCCACGCGCGAGGTGGCGGAGGGCTGGAAGCGCACCCGGACCTGGGCCTCTTCCGCCTCGTCCCAGGAGCGCTGCTTGCCCGCGTGCGGATCCAACAGCGACAGGATGTGGGGCCAGTCCGAGAGCCGCTCCGCCGGCTTCTTCTGCAGCGCGCCGCGGACGAACGCGAGCAGCCCCGGCGGGGCGTCCGGCAGCAGGTCCCCGAGGTCCGGCGGCGGCTGCCGCACGTGGGCGCGGAGCAGCTCTCCCACGTTGTCCTGCTGGAACGGCAGCTGGCCCGTCACCAGTTCAAAGGCCACCACCCCCAGCGCGTAGATGTCCGCGCGCCCATCCGCGGCGCGCCCCACGGCCGTCTCGGGGGCGAGGTACTGCGGCGTGCCTTCCACCGTGCGCGAGCCTGCGGACCCTGCGTCCGGCGGGATGGGCCGCGCCAGGCCGAAGTCCATGAGCTTCACCGTGCCGTCGTCCCCCACCCAGACGTTGGCCGGCTTCACGTCCCGGTGGACGAAGCCCCGCGCGTGCGCGAAGGCGAGCGCGGTGCCGAGCTGGCGCAGGATGTCCATGGCCTCCGCGGGCGGCAGTGCACCGCGCGCCTCGAGGAGCGAGGCCAGGTCTCGCCCGGCCAGCTTCTCCATGACGATGAACCAGGTCCCGTAGGCCGCCTCGGTGTCGTAGACCTGCAGGATGTTGGGGTGGGTGAGGCTGGCGACGGTGCGCGCCTCGTCGAGGAAGCGTTCGCGGAAGTGCGCGTCGTAGGCCAGCGCGTGGGACAGCATCTTCACCGCCACGCTGCGGTTGAGGCCGGGGTGGAGCGCCTCGTAGACCTTGCCCGTGCTCCCCTGCCCGATGAGGTGGAGGAGCCGGTACTTGCCCACGCGCTCGAGGCCGCCGCCCTCGAGGAGCCTTCGGCCGAGGATGTCCGTGAGGAACGCGGCGAGCGGGGGGTGGGCCGCGAGCAGCGGTTCGAGCGTCCTGCGGTGGAGCACCAGCACCTGCGTGTCCTGCTCCGCCACCACGTCCGCGGTGCGCGCCTCGCCGGTGAGCAGGGCCATCTCGCCCACGAGGTCCCCCTCCCCGAGGAGGAAGACCGCCTTCTCGCGGCCCGAGCCGTCGAGGATGGGAACGCGGACGCGCCCGGACACCAGCACGTGCATGTGGTCCCCGGGCTCCCCGCGGCGCATCAGGTGGCTCCCGGCGGGGAAGGCCGCGGGCGTGAGCTCGCGCGCGAGCCGCTCGAGGGCCCCGGGCTCGAGCGCGCCGAAGCCGGGGAGGGCGGAGAGAAACTGGGCGGTAGACATGAGTGAGCGAACGCTCGCGTCCGCGCCGCCGCGGTGTCAAACCACGGCAGGGGCCATGCCCCACTTGCGAGGGCCCATGAATGTCTGCGAGACCTCTCGCGCTATGAAGATCGGCAAACTTGAGCGCGTGCCGTTGAAGTCCGTGTGGAAGCACGAGGCCCATGACTTCACCGCCTGGTTGCAGGACAACCTTGACGTCTTGAACGGAATCCTCGGCCTGGATTTGAAGGGGGCCGAGAGAGAGAGGTCCGCGGGCGCGTTCCGGGTGGATTTGGTTGCGCGCGATGCGCAGGACAATCTGGTCATCATCGAGAACCAGCTTGAGAAGAGTGACCACGGACACCTCGGCCAACTCATCACGTACCTGAAGTGCATGAACGCCAAGGCGGCGATCTGGATTGTTTCAGATCCACGCCCCGAACACGTGGAAGCCATCAATTTCTTGAACAGCGAGATCCGCTCCGCAGAGTTTTATCTTGTGAAGCTCGAGGCTCTGAGGATTGGCGGTTCGGAACCTGCCCCGTTGCTCACCCTCTTCGCAGGCCCCTCCGAGGAAGGACGCCAAATCGGCCGCCAGCGGGAGGACCTGGCTGACGGCGTCCAGCTCCGGAAGGAGTTCTGGAAAGGAGTCCAGGAAGTAGCGCGTGCGAAGAAGTCAGGGATGCACGAGAACGTCTCCCCTACTGGCATGAACTGGCTTGGAAAGGGCGCGGGGATGGCGGGCCTCGCGTACAACTATTTCATCCGGGAGGACTCCACCTCCGTGGATCTCTACATCGATCTCGGCAAGGAACAGGCCGATGAGAACGAGCGCATCTTCGACAAGCTGCACGACTCAAGGACGGAGATTGAGCGGGACTTTGGGGAGCGTCTCCTATGGGAGCGGATGGAGACGAAGCAGGCATGTCGTGTTCGCTACCAGATGGAGCCAGGTGGGTGGCGGAGTCCGCGGGCAGATTGGCCCCGCATTCACGCGAAGATGGTTGACGCCATGATCCGCTTCGAGCGGGCGCTGGCCCCTAAAGTGAAGGCGCTCCGGGGGGCATGAACCTCGCGTCCCCATCCTTCCTGCTCGCGTCCGGTGCGACGCGGGTAGAGTACAGACCCAATGCCCCACGTCACGCTCGTCGCGCCGCACTTCCTGGAGAACACCAACCGCTACGTCGCGGCCTTCGCGCAGCTCGAGGGCGTGACGCTGTCCCTCATCAGCGCGGACCCGGTGGAGGCGTTGCCACCGGTCCTGCGCGCGAAGGTGGCGGGGCACTACCGGGTGCGGGACATCGGGGACGGGTCGCAGCTCGCCGCGGCGGCGCAGGCCCTCGGCAAGGGCGTGGGGAGAATCGACCGGCTCACCGGCGCGCTCGAGCAGCTGCAGCTGCCCATGGCCCACGTGCGCGAAGTGGTCGGCATTCCCGGCATGCGGCCGGACGTCGCGCGGCGGTTCCGGGACAAGGACCGGATGAAGGCGGTGCTTCGGGAGGCCGGCGTGCCGGTGGCGAAGAGCGCGCTCGTGTACTCGCAGGCGGCGCTCGAGGCGTTCATCGGCGCGGTGGGCTACCCGGTCATCGTGAAGCCCCAGGCGGGGCTCGGGGCGAAGGCCACGCAGCGGGTGGAGTCCCCCGAGGACGTGCGGGCGTTGGCGCGGCTCGGCATGGCGCCCACGCCGGAGCACCCGGTGCAGGTGGAGCAGTTCGTCCGCGCGCGCGAGCACACGTGCGAGACGGTGAGCGTCCACGGCAAGACGGTGTGGCGGTCCGGGACGCGGTACTTCCCCACGCCGCTCGAGG
>JBDLRJ010000270.1:0-20337 GCA_039800145.1 Pseudomonadota bacterium
CAGCCGGGCATCCTCATCATCTCGAAGAAGTGGTTCGAGAAGCTCCCGCCCGAGTCGCAGAAGGCGCTGCTGGTGCGCTCCGACGAGCGGGACGGCATTGCCGGCGTGCGCGCGCTGACCGAGCCGCTGCTCGACAACTTCACCGCCGCCGACAAGAAGGTGTGCAAGCTGACCGCGGAGCAGACCAAGGCCTTCGCTGCGAAGGCCCGGCCCGTGTGGGACGTTTTTGCGAAGAAGGGCAAGGCGAACAAGGACATCCTGGACGCCCTGCTGGCCGCGAAGAAGGAGTTCGCGGCGGGCAAGAAGTAGCACTCACACGCGAGGCGTCATGGACAAGCTCCGGGGGGCGGCAAGGCGGCTGGACGAGGCCGTGTTCGTGGGAGAGCGGCTGCTGCTCCTCGTGAGCGTGGCCATGATGACGGTGCTGGTGACGCTGGACGTGGCCCAGCGCACCGTCAGCCGGCCGGTGGGGAAGACGGAGGAGTTGCTGCTGGCGCTCCTCTACAAGGCCCCCACCGCGGAGCAGCGCGCGTTCGTGACGGGCACGCTCGGCCCTGCGGTGTTCGGCGTGGGCTCGTTGCTCTTCCTCGTCCTCGCCGCCCATGCGCGAAGGTCCATGGCCGCGGAGAAGGCCGGCCAGCCGGCACCGGGCTGGGGTCCGTCTGCGCTGCACGGCGCCCTCACGTGGGCCGCGGTGGCGGGGTTCATCAAGCTGCTGCTCCTGCAATTTCCTTCCAGCATCCCCGGCGCGCAGAAGTTCGCGCTCGGGTTCATGCTGTGGAGCGGACTGCTCGGTGCGTCGCTCGCCACGCGGGAGCGGCGCCACATCGTCATGGACCTGGTGAAGAAGAAGCTGCCGAAGGAGTCCGAGCGGCCCTTCGCGCTGCTCGGGGGCGTGGCGAGCTTCCTCTTCTGCGGGCTCATCACCGTGCTGGGCGTGATGCAGTGGCACGAGCAGTACCGGGACTGGTCCGGCGGTGACGGCGTGGGCGTGTACGACGCGCTCCCCATCCCGCTGTGGATTGGGACGCTCTCCGTGCCGGTCACCTTCGCCGTCATGGCGCTGCGCTTCCTCGGCCACGGCGTGCACGACTTCCTCTACGGCGCCCCCACCGGCGGCGTGGACGCGCACGGGATTGATCTCGAGGCGCTGGAGAAGGAGCAGCTCTCGTGAGCGCCGTGAACGTGGGGCTGTACGCGCTGTCCGCGGGCCTGGCCGCTTACGGCTTCCGCACGAAGCGCGTGGGGCTGGTGGCGTGGCAGGCGGTGCTCGCGGCCCTGTTCTTCTTCACCGGGAAGACGGCGTGGCTGGTGCTGGGCACCATCGCCTCGTCGCTGCTGCTGGGCCAGCCGCTCTTCGTGCTGATGGGCGGCGTGGGGATGCTGCTGCTCGCGGTGGTGTCCGGGCTGGCGACGCTGGACGAGCAGACCATCGTGGTGCGGAAGCTGCTGGAGCTCGCGGGCAAGGAGGTGCTGCTCGCCATCCCGTTCTTCGTGGTGGCCGGCGAGCTGATGACGCAGGGCAGCCTGTCCCGCCGCCTCATCGAGTTCATGAAGGCCGCGTTCGGGTGGATTCCCGGCGGCCTCGCCGTCTCCGCCGTGGCCGGTTGCGTGTTCTTCGCCGCCATCTCCGGCAGCTCCCCGGTGACGGTGGTGGCCATCGGCTCGCTGATGGTGCCGGCGCTGGTGAAGGCGAAGTACCCGGAGGGCTTCTCCATCGGGCTGCTCACCTCGGCCGGGAGCCTGGGCATCCTCATCCCGCCGAGCATCCCGATGATCGTCTACGCCATCATGGTGTCGGCGGCCACGCCCGTGGACCCCACGGACCTGTTCATCGCGGGGATTGGACCGGGGCTGTTCATCGGTGCGCTGCTGGCGCTGTACTCCGTCACCCAGGGCATCCGGTTCAAGATTCCCCGCGAGCCGTTCAGCGGCGCGCGGCTGTGGGAAGCCACCCGCCAGGGCGCCTGGTCCCTGCTGCTGCCGCTCATCATCCTCGGCGGCATCTACAGCGGCATCTTCACCGCGACGGAGGCCTCCGCCGTCTCCGTGGTCTACGCCTTCGCCGTGGAGTGGTTCATCCACCGCGAGATGGACAGCAAGAAGCTGCTGTCGGTGGTGCAGGGCTCCATGACGGTGATGGGCAGCCTGCTCGTCATCCTCGCGCTCGCCATTGCGCTCAACTACTTCCTGGTCGACCAGCAGGTGCCGGACCAGATGGTCGAGTGGCTGAAGACGAAGAACCTCACGAAGAACCAGTTCCTGCTGGTCGTGAACGGGCTGCTGCTCGTGGTGGGCTGCTTCATGGACATCATGAGCGCCATCCTCATCCTGGCGCCCATGCTCGCCCCCATGGCAGCCGCGGCCGGCGTGGACCCGGTCCACATGGGCATCATCTTCATCGTCAACCTGGAGATTGGGTACCTGACGCCGCCGGTGGGGTTGAACCTGTTCGTCTCCAGCTCCCTGTTCAAGAAGGGGCTGGGCTTCGTCGTGAAGTCGGTGCTCCCCACGCTCGGCATCATGATGGCGAGCCTGGCGATCATCACCTGGTGGCCGCCGCTGTCGCTGACGCTGGTGCAGGCCCTGAAGAGCAAGGCCGCGGTGGAGGTGCCCGCGGAGGTGCCTGCCCCGGCACGCCCCGAGATCGCAGCCCCCGAGTCCGCCCCTGCCGCGGCAGCCGTCGAGGCCCCCGCCGGCGAGGGCAAGGTGAAGAGCATGGCGGAGATGATGAAGGAGGCGCGCGAGAAGAAGGCCGCCGCCGAGGGCAAGGCCCCCGAGGCGGAAGCCCCCGCCGCGGCCGACCCTGCGCCCGCCGCCGGCCCGCAACGCGTGAAGTCCATGCAGGAGATGATGCAGGAGGCCCGCGAGCGGAAGGCGCGCGAGGCGGCTGCCGAGACGCCCTGAGCCTCGCGCTTTGTCCCTGCCCGTGGACCTCCCGCCCCCGCGACCGTCGCGCTGGAACCCCCTTGCCTTCGTGCTTTGGCGGAGGAGGACCGAGCCCGACTTCAGCCTGCAGTTCGCCGGGCTGTGGGTGTTGGGCCTGGTCCTGTGCGCGGTGGGCGCCTCCGGGATGTGGCGCCAGTACGAGCGGGGCCGCCGCTTCCACGAGGTGGCCGGCACCAGCACGCGGCTGGACTTCATCCCGGAGACGGTCCGGGGCAGGCCTGCGGGCCCCAGGCTCCAGCGGTGGCGGGTGGAGGTGGCCTACCGCTACCGGGTGGGCGAACGGGAGTGGACGGGCACCCGCATCCACGAGAGCGCGGACGCAGACGCGGCCTGGGACGAGGGGGACCGGGCGGCCTTCGAGCAGCGGTTCGCCCCGGGCAGCCCCCTCCGCGTGTACGTCAACCCTGCGGACCCGGCTGACGCCCTGCTGGAGCCGTCCGTGGACTACCACGGCGGCGTGCGGTGGCTGCTGCTCGGGCTGGTGCTCGCCGCCGCAGGGGCGCTGCTGACGCTGGGCCCCACTCGGGGGGAAGAGGCGGCCGGGTCGGGCGATGTCAGGGGCCCATGAGACCGTGCATTTCGCTCCACGCGGGGCGAAAGGGGGAACGCAGGGTCATGGGACGAGGGGAAACGAAGGGAAGAGACGAGGTGGCGCTCGAGCGGCTCGAGGCGCTGGTGCGGGCACTGGAGGAGGAGGCGCGGGCGCTCGGGACGCTGCACCTGCTCGAGGAGTTCAAGCGGGAGTTGCCGGCGCCCGTGGGCTCCGGGCCGCCGCTCGGGACGGCACCCGGCGAGGCATCCCTCGAAGAAGGCGACCGTCCACGGCGTGCGCCATCGCCCACCGAGGGACGGGCGAGGCCTCGAAGGCCCCGCTGAGCGAGTCCGGGGCCACGGCTCACCGTTGAACCGTGCCATGCTCGGCGAATCGCCATGCAATCCGCCACGCTTGCCGGCTGCTTTCTCGCGCTCGTCCTGTCCCTGCCCGCCACGGCGGCGGAGCCCGGGGCGCCTCCGTCCGCGGAAGTCCCGAAGGCGGGCAGCGCGCGGCCGCGCCTCGAATGGTCACCGCACTGGGCGCGCGCCTCCTGGCACGACGCCTGGTTCCTGGCCCCCGCGGCGGCGGTGGCCGGCGTGTCGCTCTTCACCCAGCGGGAGCCTCCCTTCCCGTCCGGCCCGGTGCTGTTCGACGAGCCGCTGCGGGCAGCGGTCCGCCCCTCCGCGCTCGAGGACCGGCTGCGCCTCCGCGCGCTGAGCGACGTGACGCTCGGGGCCACCATGGCCTGGCCGGTGCTCGTGGATGCGCTGCTGCTCGCCGGCGTCGTGCACGGCAGCCCGGACGTGGCGGTGCAGCTCGCCGTCTCGGACGTGGAGGCGGTGGCCTTCGCCGTCTCGGTGCAGTTCGCCACCGCGGCATGGGTGGGCCGGGAGCGGCCCTACGGGACGCTGTGCACGGACGGGACCCTGGACGCCGCCTCGCACGACTGCACCAGCCGCTTCGCCCGGTACCGGAGCTTCTTCAGCGGGCACGCCACCGCGGCGTTTGCCTCGGCCGGGCTCGTCTGCGTCCACAACGCCCACCTCCCCCTCTACGGCAGCCGCGGGGGCGGGGCGGCGGCGTGCGGCGGTGCCCTGGTGCTGGCGCTCGCCACCGCCACGTTGCGCGTCTCGGGGGACCAGCACTGGCCCACGGACGTCGCCACGGGGGCCGCCTGGGGGCTCGGCGTGGGGGTGGCCCTGCCGCTGCTCACCCGGTACCTGGTCCCCTGGAGGCCCCCCGTGGACGTCTACGCGGACGGCTCCGGCGCCGGCATTCGTGGAACGTTCTAGCGGGAAGCGTGGTATGCGGCACCCGGTCGTGACGGCGGTCGTCACCGGGGGGCGGTCCACATGCGGGAGCGGCGCAAGGCGAAGCGTTTCGGGAGGCGGCTCACCGTCCGGTGGGGCGAGAGCGCCTTCGAGCACGCGGGCTTCACGCAGGACGTGTCCTCTTCGGGGATGTTCGTCGTCTCCCGGACACTGCCGGACGTGGGCGAGCGCGTGCACCTGCAGGTGCAGGTGACGGCCACGCAGGTCGTCCATTTCGAGGGGCGCGTGCAGCGGCACAAGCAGGCCCCGCGCGCGCTGCAGTCCGTGGCCCCGAGCGGCTTCGGCGTCAGCTTCGTCCCGCTCGAGGAGCTGGTGGAGGACATCCTCCCCCGGCTGCGCGCCGCCCCCCTGGAGCTCTCCTGCGCCACGGTGGAGGACGCGCGCCGGCTCGTCGACGACCAGCTCCGCAGGGGTGGCCTCTTCGTGGCCACGCAGGCCACCCCGGCGAGGGACGAGTCGCTCACCGTGGTGATCAAGCTCCTGTTCGCGGACGCCGAGGTGGTGCTCGACGGCCGGGTGATGCAGGTGATGCCGGGGGCCGGCGTGGCCCTGCAGCTCGAGCGCGCCGCCGAGGCCGTGGCCTCCGTGGAGGGGATGCTCGGGTGAGGACGGCCCCGGTGCCTCAACCTCCCCGGTACACCGCCTCGTAGGCGCGCGCCGAGCGCTCCCAGCTGAAGTCCTGCGCCATGCCGCGGAGGCGGACGTCGCCCAGGGCTGCCCCGTCCCGGTACAGCCCCACCGCCCGCTCGAGCGCGTGCCAGAGCGCACCGCCCTCCCAGGCCTCGAAGGTGATGCCGGTGCCCTGCCCCGTGCCCACGTCCACCACGGTGTCCGCCAGTCCCCCCGTGGCCCGTACCACCGGGATGGTCCCGTACCGCTGCGAGTACATCTGGTTGAGGCCGCACGGCTCGACGCGGCTCGGCATGAGGAAGAAGTCCCCCGCCGCCTCCAGCACGTGGGCGAGCTTCTCCTGGTACCCCACGTACATCCCCATCTTCCCGTCCGAGCGCGCGGCCAACCCCGCCAGCGCCTCCTCCATCCACTTCTCCCCCGTGCCCAGCCCCAGCACCCGCACGTCGTGGTGGCGCAGCAGCCCCTCGAGCGCGGGGATGAGCAGGTCGAACCCCTTCTGGTCCGCCAGCCGCGACACGAAGACGAACAGCGGCACGTCCGCCCCCGGCCGGAGCCCGAAGGCCGCCAGCGCCTCCACCTTGCACGCCGCCTTCCCGGACAGCGCCTGCGCCGAGTACCGGGCCGGCAGGTGCACGTCCGTCTCCGGGTTCCACTCCGCCACGTCGATGCCGTTGAGGATGCCGGTGAGCGCGTGCCGCTTCGCCCGCAGCAGCCCGTCCAGCCCGTTGCCCCCCTCCGGCGTCTGGATGTCCCGCGCGTAACGGGGGCTCACCGCCGTCACCACGTCTGCGTAGAGGATGCCCGCCTTGAGGAAGGACAGCTGCCCGTGGAACTCCAGCCCCTCGGAGGTGAAGAGCTCCCTCGGCAGCCCCAGCTCCCCCATCACCTCGCGGGGGAAATTCCCCTGGTAGGCGAGGTTGTGGAGCGTCAGCACCGACTTCGCGCGCCCAAGGGCCGTCCCCTCGTACCCCGCGCGCAGGGCCAACGCCCCGAGCCCCGCCTGCCAGTCGTTGAGGTGCACCACGTCCGGCGCAAAGCCCACCGCCTGGGCCGCGGAGAGCGCCCCCACGGACAGCAGCGCAAACCGCCGCGCGTTGTCCCCGAACTCCCCGCGCCCGTCCCCGTACAGGCCGTCCCGGTCGTAGCTCCCGTGGCCGAGCAGCAGCACCCGGTGGCCGTCTGCCACCTGCGCCTCGTGCAGCCACACCCGCTCGGTGCCGAAGGGGAACTCCAGCGTCAGCGGCCGCCCGAGCGCGCGCACCCGCTTGTCCCGGACCGTCCGGTACAGCGGCGTCACCACGAGCACCTGGTGGCCGAGCCGCGCCAGCGCCGAGGGCAGCGCGCCGGCCACGTCGGCCAGGCCCCCGGACTTGCTGAAGGGGGCCACCTCGGAGGAGACGAAGAGGACGTTCATGGGAGGGGCGTTCTCCGGGGGCTTATGCCCGCGTGGAGCAGGCTCGGGGAAGGGGCTTGCTGCCGGTGACGTCCGCCGCGTGTCACCCGCCCGGGGTGAACTTGCCTCCCACCCCGCCATCTGGCACACGGCCGCCCCCATGTGGAACCGACTCGTCCCCGCCCTGCTGTCCGCGCTGCTCCTCGCCGCCTGCGGCCCCGCCTCCGAGGCGGAGCTCGCCGGGGAGTTCGAGGCGACGGATGACTCCGGCGAAGCCCTGTCCGCCTCCAGCCGCAGCTACGTCCGCGCCAACAGGGACCGCCGCCGCTGCGCCGCGCCCCAGTGCGGCGGCTACTTCGTCAAGGACGTCAACCGCCCCACCTCCGCCGAGCAGTACGTGACGGGCCTGGACTTCTCCAACGCCCCGCACCTCACCCTCGCCGAGCGCGCCGAGGTGACGGCCGCCGCGGACGGGGAGCTGCTCCTGTGGGGCAAGCTCGGGCCCGTGCAGGCCTCGTCCGGTCTCCGCGCGTTCCTCGTGTACGAGGCCTGGCGCGGCATGCCCGGCATCCGCAGCCTCGCGATGGACACCTTCTTCTCCGTGGACTCGAGGGCCGCCGTGGTGCGCTGCGCCGCCGCCCCCTGCATGAGCGAGACGGCCAGGCGCCTGAACTCCACCACCACCTCCACGTTCTCCACGTACGATCTGCTGTCCGCCCTGCCCGCCTTCGGCGACGCCCCGTGGCTGCAGTCCGAGGTGATGAACCGCGGGGCGCTCGTGGCCGCCAACGTGCGCAACGGCGCGTGGATGGGCGCCGGGTACGAGAAGGTGCTGGACGCCTCCCAGGTGTTCATCAAGGTGGCAGGCTCGAAGCGCACCTGCTTCCAGCCCCCGCCCGTCAGCTGCTCCGCGGGCAAGGTCTACGCGTGGGACCGGGACATGTCCCGCTGCCGCGTGCCGCTCGGCTGCATCCCCACGCGCAGCTGCTCGGGGACCGTCCCCACCTGCGCGCCGGGCTACACCCGCTCGAGCTGGACGTCCGCCACCGGCTGCACGGCGTACGCGTGCGACCCCACCTTCAGCCTGTGATGGATCCCCTCCAGCGCTTCGCTGACCTCCTCGCGGAGGCGAAGTCCCGCGTCACCGGCCGGGACTACAACGCCATGTCGCTGGCCACCGTGGACGCGGCAGGGAACCCCTCCGTCCGGGTGGTGCTCCTCAAGGGCTTCGACGCGCGGGGCTTCGTCCTCTACACGAACCTCCGCTCCCGCAAGGGGCGCGAGCTGCTCGGCCAGCGCAAGGCGGCGCTGCTGCTGCACTGGCCGGAGCTGGGCGTGCAGGTGCGCGCGGAGGGGCCCGTGGAGCAGGTGGCCGACGACGAGGCGGACGCCTACTTCGCCACCCGCCCGCGCCTGTCCCAGGTGGGGGCGTGGGCCTCGGAGCAGAGCGCGGAGCTCTCCTCCCGCGCGGAGCTGCTGCGGCGCGTGGCCGAGGTGGAGTCCCGGTACGCGGACCAGCCCATCCCCCGCCCGCCCCACTGGAGCGGGGTGCGGCTCGTCCCGCTCGCGCTCGAGTTCTGGAAGGACGTCCGCAACCGGCTGCACGAGCGGGACGTCTACGCGCGCGCCGCGGTGGACGCGCCCTGGACGCACCGCGTGCTGTTTCCCTGAGGCAGCGGTTTGACTCCCGGCGGGTGCTGCCGGACGCTCGGCGCCCATGGCCAATCCCCTGTCGACGTCACCGCGGGCTCCTGGACCGGTCTGCCTGCTGGCCACCCTCTCGCTGTTCGGCTGCAGCACCGTGCGCGTGGCGAAGCGGGAGGGCACCTCGCGCACCTGCGTGGTGATGGCCGGCCGCGGGCAGAACGGGCTGGCGAACGTCGGCGCGCTCCGCGCGCTTCAACGGGCGAGCATCCCCGTGGACTGCGTGGTGGGCACGGACATGGGCGCCCTGGCCGGCGGGCTCTACGCCTCCGCCCCGGGCGAGAACGTTCGGGACCGTTTCCTCCGCTTCGTCCGGACCTACGATGCGCAGTCCAGCCGCGAAGGGGTACGGACCCAGGCCGAGGACGCGCGGGTGGTGATGGGGGTGTTCACCGCGCTCCCGCTTGGGGGCGTGGGCGGGGCCGCGCAGCAGGCGCTCTCGGGCGCGACCGGCGCCGTCGTCCAGGCGGCCATGACCGATCCGTTGGACCACGGTCGCTTCGTCCGGGCACTGAATCTCTTCGTCGACGGCCGCACGCTCGAGGACCTGCCGGTACCGCTCATCACGCAGGTGAGGCTGCCCACGCCGGAGGGGCTCGGGGTCGAGCCCCGCTCCGGGGGCAAGCTGTCGGAGGCGGTGGGAAGCAGCGTCCCCCACCCCTGGGTCTTCCACCCCACGGGGGACGTCGGAACAGCCCCAGAGCCGGCCCCTCCCACCGCGGCCGCCTGCCAGCTGTTCCCGGGTTCCAGCCTCGTCGTCGTCAACCTCACCGGGCAGCCCCTGCAGGTCTCGGGCGCCCTTGCTTGCCCCGTGCTCGAGGTCAAGGTGCCGGGCTTCCGCCCGCGCATCGAGGACGCGTTCGAGCCCAGGGAGATCTTCGACCAGGCGGTGGGGATCGGCGATGACGCCACCGAGCGCGCGCTCGATGCACAGCAGTGGACCCTTCCCGAGGTGACCGCAGAGCCCGTGCAGGGCTGACGAACGGCCCGGTCAGAACGTGACGGCGTGGTACCGCAGCGGGCGGGCCACGTTCTTCACGGCCTGCTCCTGCAGCGGCCCGTACTGGAGCGTGCGCAGCGACGCGTCGTCCACGCCCGCGAGCGCCTCGCGCACCGAGTCCATCACCAGCGTCTCGCGGAACCCGCCGAGCGACTGCAGCCGCGCCGCCTGGTTCATCCCGGAGGAGAAGCCGGTGTAGCTCCGGTTGGGGCCGAACAGCCCGCAGTACGTGGGCGACAGGTTGACGCCAATGGCGACGCCCAGCCCCGGCAGCTTCACCTTCTCCGCCATGCGCGCCACCTCGCGGTCCGCGCTCATCTCCGCGGTGAGCGCCTGGATGTCCCGCGCCGTGCGCACCGCCGCCGCCGCCCGCTCCGCCACGGTCCCGCCGAAGAACGGCGGGCCGAACAGCCCGATGACGCAGTCACCCACCATCTTGTCGAACACCCCGCCGTGGGCCCACACCCGCTTCACCACCGCCTCGCTCCAGCGGTCCACGAAGGTGCCAATGGCCGCGGGCCCCTCGAGCGCCTGCTCGCACAGCCGGGTGAAGCCGTTGATGTCCGCGAACAGGATGCCCACCGGCTCCTCGCGCGGCGAGAGCCAGCGGGTGGAGTAGTCCGGGTCCTCCAGCAGCCGGTCGATGACGTGCGAGGGGAAGAACTGCGAGAGGTGGACGCGCTCGCGGTTGTAGTCCACCAGCCGCTGCGACAGCGCGGACGCGAGCACCGACACCACGTCCAGCGTGAACGCGTCGAACCCCTCCGCGTCGTCGCTCCACAGCACGAGCTTGCCCAGCACCCCGCCCGTCCCGGCCCCGCCCACGAGGACCGTCTCTACCGTGCGCGGGGCCCCGAGCAGGCCGCGCATGTCGTGGCCCTTCTCGAGGAGGGCCAGTCCCCGGCCCTTCACCGCGGCGTCCAGCGACGGCGCCGGGCGCGTGTCGTCGTCGTGCTCGAGCCGGCCGCTGCGCCACGTGCGGTAGTGCAGCCGCCCCGTGTCCACCGGGTCGCGGTGGATGAGCAGCAGCCCCGGCAGCCGCACCCGCTCGGAGAGCGCCGCCACCGCGCCGTCCATCCCGTGCTCGAACACCGGGAGCGCCAGCTGGGTGTTGCACGCGAGGATGAGCTGGTGCTTCTCCGCCGCGAGCTGCACCGAGCGAAGGATGCCGTCCAGCTGCTCCGCCGCCGCGTCCAGCAGCCGCACCGCCTGCACCACCCCGGCCGCGGGCGCCCCGTCGAACAGCAGCCCCACGTGGCCCACCCCCTGGCCGCCCACGTCCAGCCGCTGCGACACGAAGGTGTCCGGCCCCAGCTGCGCCACCCCCTCCGGGTGGGCCCCGAGCACCGCCGCGGGCTCGCCCGGGAAGGCGCCGGCGGACCAGGTGCAGGGCCGCAGCTCTTCGTCGATGGTGGTCACCACCGCCGCCCGCGCAGAGGTGTGGGCGAGCACCACCGGGAGCAGCCGCCGGAACGTCCGCTCGAGGTTGTCCCGCGCCTGCAGGGCACGCTCGAGCACCTCGTCCACCGCGCGGTCCAGGGCGCGCAGGCCGCGGTACTCCTCGAGGGTGGGCTCCTTCGGCTCAGGTGTCGTCATGGACGTGCGCTCTCGGGGGCGCCCAGCTGGGCGGAGAAGGCGGGCGCGGACGCGCCGGGTGCCCACGCCTGGGCCTCCCGGATGCGGCCACCCGCGGTGTCGATGATCCAGTATCCCTCGCGCCCCGCCTGCGTGGAGGAGCCCGCCCCGAAGACGTGCGGCCGGTCCGCCGTCGCCGGGTGGTGGTACCGCCGGTGGATGTGGCCGTGCAGCACCGCGAAGCGCTCGCCCCGCACCACGCGGAAGAGCCCCGCTGCATCCACCAGGCCGTGGTGCAACTTGTCCGGCCGCCCGTCCGGGCGCAGCGGGGCGTGGTGCACCATCACCAGCACCGCCCGGTGGCGCAGCCGCGCGTCCTCCACGAGCCCCGCGAGCCCCTCCAGCTGCAGCTTCCCGATGAGCCCCCAGGAGGCCCCGGGCACCGGGGGCACCCGCGCCGACAACAGCCCCACCACCGCCGTGTCCTCGCCCAGCAGCTTCACGAACGGGAAGCCCCGCTCGCGGGCGTACTCCGGCAGCTCCCCCTCGGTGAGCGGGCCGAACCACTTGTCGAACCGGCCGTCGCGGTGGGCCCCCGGCGTGTACGTGTCGTGGTTGCCCGGCACCATGGTGCAGCGGCGGGGATCCGAGCTGAACGGCCGCAGCGCCGAGTGTGCCCCCTCGAACTCGTTGGGCAGCGCGTACGCCGTGAGGTCCCCGGTGACGAGCAGGTGGTCCACCCGGTGCGTGTCGCAATCCCGTACAATTTGGTGCAGCGTCTCCGGGGCCTGGGCGTAGGCCGCCGCCCGCCCGCCGACGGTGAGCTCGCCGAGCGCGATCCACCGGCGCCACCCGAGCTTCAGGAAGGGGATGGCCGCGTAGTTGGCGGTGACGTGGACGTCCGAGCAGTGGAGGAAGCGCATGTCCGGTGCGCCGCACCCTACACGGGTTGCGGGCCGGTGCGCGCGCGCAGCAGCTGGCGGACCGTGGCGAACAGCTCGTCCAGGCCGAACGGCTTCTGCAGCACCGCGTCCGCCCCGAGCCGCGCCCCGTGCTCGGGGAGATCCACCGCCCCGCTCGCCAGCACCAACACGGGGCGCCTGCGCCCCAGGGCGCCGAGCCTGGCCTCCACCTCGGGGCTGGACGCACCGTGGAGATCCAACAGCAGCACGTCCGGCGGGGACGCGAGCGCCTCGAGCAGCGCGCCGGGCGAGCCCACCCCCGACGGCGCGTAGCCCTCCCCGCCGAGCAGCTCCACCAGCAGCTCCCGCTGGTCCGCGTCGTCGTCTGCCACCAGCACTGTCGCGCGCCCGTCCATCCCCGGGGACTCACCGTAGGTACGGCCCCGCGGATCGGCTAGGGTGCGACACAGCATGCGTTTCACTATCGGACTCTTCGTCGCCTCTGCCCTGCTCGCCCGCCCTGTACTCGCGGACCCCGAGCCCGGCGCCCCGCCCCAGGCCGTGGTGGTGGTGCCCTTCGCCGCGCTCTCCGGCGACGTGCCGCCACGCGCCTGCGCCAAGGCCGCCGGCATGGTGGCCAAGGAGCTCGAGGGCGTGGAGTCCCTCCGCGTGGTGACGGTCCCGAAGGCCGAGTCCAATAAGCCCGCGGACCGGGACCAGGAGGCGCTGGGCAAGGCCCGCACGCTCGTGGAAGAGGCGAAGGCGCTGCGCGGCAAGCGCAAGTTCAAGGCCGCGGAGAAGGCGCTGCGGGACGCGGTGGACCAGTACCGCCTGGCTGCCTCCGCGCTCCAGGACGCGGGCGAGTTCGCGGACGCGTGGGCCCTGCTCTCGGCCGTCCTCTACAACACCGGCCGGGACGAAGAGGGACTCCAGGCGCTCACCGCCGGGCTGGTGCTCGCCCCCTCCCGCGAGCTTCCCCTGGCCCAGACCTCCGCGCTCTTCGCCCGCGTGGTGGCGGACGTGCGCAAGGGCGTTCAATCCGGCCCGCGCGGCACGCTGCTCGCGGAGTCCACCCCGGCCGGCGCCACGCTGGTGTTGGACGGGATTGCACTCGGCCGGACGCCGCTGGAGGTGCAGCAGGTCCCCGTGGGCCAGCACGCGTGGCGGATGGAACTCCCCACCGGGGAGCGGCTCGGCGGCACCGTGGACGTGGCCGCGGGCAAGCAGTCGAAGCTGTCCGCGCGCGCACCCACCGAGGACGCCGAGTCCCGCGCGCTCGCCTCGCTCGCCGGCAACACGGTGGACGACGCCGCGGTGAAGGCGCTGTCCGAGCAGGCCCGCGCCGCCGAGGCGGAGCTGGTCCTCTTCGGCGCCCTCTCGCGCTCCGGCAAGGGGCTGCAGCTGGACACCTTCCTCCTCACCGTGGGCCCCAGGCCCACCGTGCGCCGGCTCGGCACCCTCTCGTCCGACGTGGACCTGCTCGAGGCGGGCATGCGCATCTACGAGCTGGCGGGACGGCTGAAGACCGAGGGGACCGGCATCGGGGACGTGGTGCGCATCCCCTCGCCCGTCTCGGTGGAGACGCTCGCGAGCAAGCCCAAGCTCGCCCAGGCCACCTACGGCGTGGCGCCCCGCGAGGCCTCCGCCTCGGACGAGCCCTCGCTGGACGAGCCCACGCCGGCCGCCGGCGCCGAGAAGCCGCGCAAGCCGTTGGACCAGAAGCGCGTCCCGCTGAAGAAGTGATGCGGGGCCGGTTCGCACCGAGCCCCACCGGACTGCTGCACCTGGGCAACGCCCGCAGCGCCCTGCTCGGGTGGCTGCAGGCGCGCGCCGCCGGGGGGGAGTTCCTGCTCCGCGTGGAGGACCTGGACCGCGCCCGCTGCCGCCCCGAGTACGTGGATGCCCTCTACCGGGACCTCGACTACCTCGGGCTCACCTGGGATGGGCCGGTCCTGTTCCAGTCTGCGCGCGCCGAGGCGTACGAGGCGGCGCTGTCGCAGCTCGCGGCCGAGGGGCGCGTCTACCCCTGCACCTGCACGCGGCAGGAGGTGGCCCGCGCCGCCTCCGCCCCGCACGGGCCGCTGGACGAAGGCCCCGTCTACCCCGGCACCTGCCGCCCGCCCCGCGGCGCCGCCCGCCCCAAGGCCCCCGCGGCCTTTCGCTTCATCCCGCGCCCGGGGAAGACCGAGCTCGTCGATGGGCTCCACGGCCCCTACGGCCACGACGTCTCCGAGGCCGTGGGCGACTTCGTCGTCCGCCGCAACGACGAGGTGGCCAGCTACCAGCTCGCCGTGGTGGTGGACGACGCCCACCAGGGCATCACCCACGTGCTGCGGGGAGACGACCTGCTCTCCTCCACGCCGCGCCAGCTGCAGCTCTACGAGGCGCTCGGTGCGCCCGCCCCGTCCTTCGCCCACGTGCCGTTGCTGCTCGGGGAAGACGGCCGCAGGCTCGCCAAGCGCGAGGGGGCCTCCACGGTGGCTGCGCTGCGCGAGCGGGGCGTGCCGGCAGAGATGGTGGTGGGGCGGCTCGCGGCGTGGAGCGGGCTGTCGGACGGCTCGCCCCGGGACGCGGCGTCGCTCCTGCCCGGCTTCTCGCTCTCCCGCGTGCGGCGGGAGCCCGCGGTGGTGACGGCCGGGGAGTTGGAGTACATCCTCCGCCCATGAAGAACACCACCGTGCTCGTCGTTGGCGTGGGGCTGGTCGGAGGACTCACGGGCCTGGCCCTCGTGGCCGGCCGCGGCGCCCCTGCGCCCCAGTTGGACGCACCGCCCGCTGCTGCAGCGCCCCTGCCTCGGCCCGCACAGCCCAGCATCCCTCCCCCTCCCCCGCCGGGGACCGTGGTGGAGGCCCCGCCTCCCGGCACCGCCGTTCCGCAGCCGCCGCCGGGCGCCTACGTGGACATGGGCACCCAGCCCCCCGGCGCCGTCATGAGCAAGGAGCCCGCCGGAGGGGCCGCCGTGCGTCCCGGCATGACGCGCAGCAAGGGGGGCATGCGCGTGTCCGCCGCCTCCGTGATGATGGTCCCCGGCGCACCGGATCTCCCGCGCGAGGACGCCACCGTGGGGATGCAGACGGTGCTGTCCGGCATTGCCCCCTGCCTCGAGAAGCTCGCGCAGAAGGTGAACCAGGACGTCAACGCCCAGGTGTCGCTCGAGTTCTGGGGCGGGAAGGAGGGCGGCCGCGTCCGCAACGCCGCCATCACCAACCTCACCCCCGAGGACGCCACCGCCCGCACCTGCGTCACGGACTTCCTCAAGGACGTGAAGTTCCGCGCCCCCACGGAAGGGGCCATGAAGATGGACATCCCCATGGTGTTCTCCATGCGGGACGACCTGTTCGGCGGCATGCCGCCGGGCGCCATGATGGGCGGGCCTCCTCCGGGTGCGATGATGGGCGGGCCGCCGCCGGGCGCCATGATGGGTGGCCCCCCGCCGGGCGGCATGATGATGGGCAGTCCCCCTCCCGGCGCCGTCATGCTCAACGGGCCGCCGCCGCAGGGCCCGTGACATGGCCGGACCGCACCGTCCGCTCTCGGGGCTCGGGCCCGTGCGCCTGCACAGCCGAACGGATCCACGCTGGGTGAGCCTCGCGGTGGAGCGCTTCGGTGACGTGCTCGTGGACCACGCCCACTGCGAGAAGAAGGCCGCTGCGAATGCGCTGTCGCTGCTGCAGTCCTACCCGGAGCTGGACGGGCTTCCTGCCCACATGGCCCGGCTTGCCCGGGAGGAGTCGGCCCACCTCGCCCGCGTGCTGCGCCTGATGGAGGAGCGCGGCCTGCGGCTCGTGAAGGACGAGGGAGATCCCTACGCGCAGGAGCTCCAGCGGCTCGTGCGCAAGCCCTACGAGCAGCGGCGGCTGGACCGGCTCCTGGTGGCGGCCATCATCGAGGCGCGCTCCTGCGAGCGGCTGGCCCTTCTCGCCGAGGCGCTCCCGGACGAGCCGTTGAGGCGCTTCTACGCGGAGCTCGCGCAGAGCGAAGACGGCCACCAGTCGCTCTTCCACCGGTTCGCGGTGCAGGCCTCCAGCGAGGCGGAGGCGGAAGCGAGGCTGGAGCACCTGCTGGCCGCCGAGGCCGAGATCGTCGCGCGCCTGCCCCTGCGGGCCGCGGTGCACTGAGCCCCGGCTTGGCCCACGCGTCCAACCAGCCGAGACGCGCGGAGGGACATGCACGCCCGTCCCGCCCGCGCGCATCGCCCGCCGTGGGACCGGACCTCGCCTCGGGCCTGCACCGTGAGACGCCGCGTTGGCAGGCGGGCTGCACCGGGCCCGCGCTCGAGGCGCCTTCGAATGACCGGCGGCGCTCGAACGAGGGGAGAACGACACACATGACGGCCATCGACCGCGTGCAGAGTGGCACTTTCACGTCGACGTCTACCGGGGACGGCGCACCGCCCTCCCAGCTGCCCGAGCTCGGACGGGGCGCGGGAGGTGCCTCGGTGCGGGCACTCCAGCGTGCCCTACTCGGCCAGGGACAGGAGCTCCCCCGCTTCGGCGTGGATGGACGCTTCGGCCGGGAGACCGAGACGGCCCTCCGCGCATTCCAGGCGGCGCAGGGGCTCCCTCCTACGGGCAGGCTGGATGCGCGCACGCGGGCCGCGCTCGAGGCTCCCGTTGAGAAGCGCACCGCGGACGTCCGCGCCCTGGCCGCGGACGGGGTGCTCCACGCCGTCATGGCCGTGGGCTTCGACGAGCAGGACTCCGATCTCTGGACCTCTTCGCAGGCGCGGGCGGGGCTGCTCGCGCGGGGCTTCGTCCCGCTGCGCGTCTCCGGCATGGACGACGCAGCCCTCGAGCGGCTCGGCATCCCGCCCGGCGCCGTGGACCCGCGCTCCACCTACTTCACGCGTGAGCTCGAGCTCGCCGGGAAGAAGGTCCGCGCGCTCGTGCAGTTCGTGGACCGGGACTCCGAGGCGCCGCGCGCCGAGTTCGAGCACGGCCTCACCCACGCGGAGCTGGTGCTCTACGGGGGCCACGCGCGCTACGGCTCCGGCCCGGACTTCGACGCGAAGACCGGCAACGCCGGCAACGTCGTGCTCGGCACCGCGTACGATCCGCAGATGCGCGAGCAACTGCGCGGCGAGCCCAACGCGCTGCGGCGGCTCCAGCTCCCCGGCAGCTACCAGCTCATGCTCTTCGCCGGCTGCCGCACGCGAGACTACCTGGACGAACTCCGGTCCATCCCGCGCAACAAGGGACCGGGCAACCTGGACCTCGTGCTCAGCGAAGATCTCCTCTACTGGACCGACCTGCCCCAGACGCTGCTCGGCACGCTGGACGCGGTGGTGGCCGGCGAGGACGTGGCCACGCTCCGCGACCGGCTCTCACGGCTGAACGGGGGCGTGCCCTTCCGGCTGGACGGCTTCCAGGACAACCCCGTGCCGCGCAGCTGACGCGCCCGGCGTCCGCCGAGACCACTGGACGCCCCCTGCCGCCGTTCACAGGTTGCGCAGCATGGGTCCGCCCATGCTGACGCAGGCCCTCGCCCGCCTCCGGAAGGCGCTCAAGAAACGCCCCCCGAGGCGTGCCCCGCTGCTCGTTCCCACCCGGGGACGGCACGGCACCCCGCGCATCTCGGTGCTCGGCGTGGACCACACCTACGCCAACGAGGTGGCGGCCCTGCAGGACGTCACGCTGGACGTGCACCCGGGCGAATTCCTCTGCCTGCTGGGCCCGTCCGGCTGCGGGAAGACGACGCTCCTGTACGCGCTGGCCGGCGCCTTCAAGCCCTCCGGCGGGGACATCCGCATCGACGGCCGCCCGCTGGAAGGGCCCAGCCCCTCGCGCCTGCTCATGTTCCAGGAGGCCGCCCTCTTCCCCTGGCTCACCGTGGAGCAGAACCTCGTCTTCGCGCTCGGGGGCATCAAGGGGCTGGACCGCCGCGCGCGCCACGCCCGCGCCCGCGAGTACCTGCACCAGGTCAACCTCGAGGGCTTCGAGGACGCGCTCCCGCACCAGCTGTCCGGGGGCATGCGGCTGCGGGTGAGCCTCGCGCGCGCGCTCGCCATGAACCCGGCCATCCTCCTCATGGACGAGCCCTTCTCACCGCTGGACGCCGAGACGCGCGCCCAGATGCACGAGCTGCTGCAGCGCATCTGGACCCGGAGCCGCAAGACGGTCGTGTTCGTCACCCACAACGTGCGCGAGGCCCTGGTGCTCGGTGACCGCGTCGTCGTCATGGCCGCCCGCCCCGGGCGCATCCTCTGGGACCTCGAGGTCCGCCTCCCCCGGCCGAGGGATCCGGACGACCAGACGGTCGTGAACCTCTCCCGCCGCATCCGCGAGGCGCTCCGCCAGGCCGAGGCCCTCCGGACCTCCAGTGCGCCGCCGGGCCCCGGCGAGCACGCCCACCCGCCGCACCGGGGGCCCGCGTGAGGGCCCTCCTCTCCACGCTGCTGCTGCTCGCGCTCTGGGAGGCAGTGGCCACGCTCGGCCCCTTCCCGCGCTTCCTCTTCCCGCCCGTCTCCGAGGTGGCCGCCGCCTCCTGGCGCCTGCTCCGGGATGGGTCCCTGCTGGACGCCACGCTCAAGAGCCTCTCCCGCCTCGGGCAGGGCTACGCCCTCACCGCCGCGCTCGGCATCCCGCTCGGGCTGCTGCTCGCCCGGTTCCCCCGCTTCCGCGCCTTCCTCAAGCCGGCCGTCATGGGGCTGCAGGCGCTGCCCTCCATCACCTGGCTCCCGCTCGCGCTGCTGTGGTTCGGCCTCTCCGAGTCCGCCATCCTCTTCGTGGTGGTGATGGGCTCGCTGCTCGCCGTGGCCATTGCCACCGAGGACGCGGTGGCCTCCATCCCGCCCATCCTGCTGGACGTCTCCGGCACGCTCGGCATCCGCGGCCCGCGCCTCTACGCCGGCGTGCTGCTCCCGGCCGCGCTGCCGGGCATCCTCACGGGGCTGAAGCTCGGGTGGAGCTTCGCCTGGCGCGCGCTCATGGCCGGCGAGCTGCTCTTCGTCTCCGGCGGGCTCGGCCAACTGCTCACGCTCGGGAGGGACCTGCTGGACGTGGCCCAGGTGCTCGCGGTGATGCTCGCCATCGTCGCCGTGGGCGTGGCCGTGGACCGGGTCCTCTTCCGCACGCTCGAGCAGCGCGTCCGCCGCCGCTGGGGACTCGTCCCCACCGCATGAGCGCCCCCCGCCTCGCTGCGCGCGCGGTGGCCGTCCTCCTGCTCGCCCTCGCCGCCGGGTGCCGCGCCTGCGCCCCCCGCGCGTCCGGGCCGCTGCAGCTGGGCTACATGGGCAACGTCACCCACGCCCAGGCGCTCGTCGGGCGCGCGGACGGCACCTTCGAGCGCCACGCCGGAGCGGGGGCCGTCCAGCTGCGGCTGTTCAACGCCGGTCCCGCGTCCCTCGAGGCCCTGCTCGCCGGCTCGCTGGACATGGCCTACGTGGGCGGCGGCCCCGCGGTGGTGGGCCACGTCCGCAGCCAGGGCACGCTCCACGTGCTCGCGGGGGCGGCCTCGGGCGGCGCCGTGCTCGTGGCCCGCACGGCCCGCACCCCGGCGGAGCTGCTCGGCGCCCGCGTGGCGGTGCCGCTGCTGGGCAACACGCAGGACCTGTCCCTGCGCACCTGGCTCCGCGCGCACGGGCTCCGGGACGTCCCCCTCGGCGGGACGGGCGTGCAGGTGCTGCCGCTCGCCAACGCGGACGCGCTCGCCCAGATGCGCCGCGGCGAGCTGGAGGCGGCCTGGGTCCCCGAGCCGTGGGGCGCGCGCATGGTGCACGAGGCAGGCGCCCACGTGCTCGTGGACGAGCGCACCCTGTGGCCCTCCGGCCGCTTCCCCACCACCGTCCTCGTCGCCACGGACCGGGCCCTCACCCGCGCCCCCGCTGCCGTCCGCGCCGTGCTCGCCGCCCACACCGAGCTCACCCGCCGCTGGGCCGCGCGCCCGGCCGCGTTCGCGGACGCGGCCAACCGCGCCTACGGCGCCCTCACCGGGCACCCGCTCCCCCTCACCGTCCGGGACGAGGCCTTCTCCCGGCTCGAGCCCACCCTCGACCCGCTGGACGAGGAACTCGAGGAGCTCGCGCGCAGGCTCGTCCAGCTCGGGTACCTCCCTCGCGGCGCCTCGGCCCGGGGTCTCGTCCGCCCCCTGGACTGATGGATTCGATTAGCTAATGGCCCGTTCGGTTGTTATCAGGCGGTCAACTGTCCGCGCCGGGGCCTCGCGGACGGCCGCTCCGGTGCTGACACGGGCGGGGCGCTGCGCCTAGAAGGGCCCCGCACCTCATCCCGAGGGACCAAAGGACCGAACGGCCATGAGCACCCCCATCGAGTTCCCGACCCGTAACGAGCACCTGCGCAAGTGGGTGACCGAGATGG
>JBDLRJ010000271.1:0-3208 GCA_039800145.1 Pseudomonadota bacterium
ACGCGCGAGACGCTGGATGCCGCCATCGCCGCCGCGATGGAGCGCGTCACCTTGTCGGACCTGCTCGGCTGGTTCACCCACTGCGGCTACCGGGCTCAAGCAGCGTGATCCCCGCTATGACGAAGCTGAAGAAGGGTTGGTTCTGCGAGCAGTGCGAGGCGTACGTGGAGGTGCCCGCCTCGGCTCCGCCTCCGCTCCCTGCCGGGGACGGGCTCGAGTCGATGCCGTTCCCCTTCGCGTTCCCGCTCTCGTACGCGCGGGATGGTTCGCTCGGGGTGACGGAGCGGCTGAACAACACCTTGTTCGCGGCGTACCAGGGGATGCGGACGGCGGGGTTGCTCATGTTGGCGGACTACCTCGCGTGCGAGGCGTCGGACCGGGCGCTGGAGACGGCGATCCGCGGGCTGCGGATGCCGCACTGGGGGGAGTGGACGCAGCTGTGCGACAAGCTGGTGGCCTTCTGGCAGGGGAAGGCGGAGGGGAAGCCGGAGCGGGCGTCTCGGTTTCCTTCGCTCGTCGAGGGCTGGGCCGCAGTGGGGCGCGAGAAGTCCGCGCTGGCTGCGACGTTGCCGGGGATGCAGGCGGGGCCTGCAAGAAACATCAACGACGCGCTGTGGAAGTTGAGGAACGACCGCGCGCACCGGATGGCCACGCACACGCCGGAGCGGGCCGAGGAAGAGGAGAAGCTGGGCAAGGCGTTGCCGCTGGTGGAAGAAATGGGACGGCGGCTGTTCGGGGCGGGGGACTTTCAGTTACTTCGTCGAGTCAGCCGAGACGGTGAGCCGCTGAAGGTGGTGCGCGTCCACGGACCGCACCGGGACATGCGCTTCGAGTCCGAGCCGCTCGAGGAGGTGTGGGCGGGGCTCTTCGACCAGACGGGCGTGGCCTGCATCGCCGCGGGCGAGGGCGTGCCGGTGTACCCGCTGTTGGTCCCCGACGAAGGGGAGGGCGGTCGCCCGTCGGAAGCGGTGACGCTGGTGGACGGGGTGAAGCTGAAGCGCCTGGTGCTGCTGGGGGTGCGAAGCCACGGCGAGAGTGAACTCCACCTCGGCCCGCTCACGGAGGCGCTGGCGAGGAAGAAGGTGGAGTTCGGGCTGGGGCGCGAGGAGACGAAGCGCTGGACGCTGGCGGAGTGGGCTCGGACGCTGGCGAAGGAGGAAGTGTCTCAGCTGCGGGGGAGGAAGTACTTCCCCGAGTGCTACGTCGAGCGTGGAGGGGTGGACGTCGCGGCTGGGGCTGCGCTCGAGCGAGGCGGCAAGGCACTGCTGCTGCTCGGCGAGGCGGGGAGCGGGAAGAGCAGCCTGCTCACGCGGCTCGTGGACAGGTTGGCGAACACCGAGCCCGAGTCCGCTGCGGAAACAAAGACAAAGAAGTCAGGGCTGGACGCGTACCTCTCCGCGCGAGGGGGCGGGGACGTGGTGCTGTACCTCACGGGACGCGGGGCTTACTCCGCAGATGCAGGCACCAGCGGCTCGCAGGCACTCGTGGATGCCGTGTGCCGCAAGGCGGGGGTGCGCGCCGGCACCTTCCGCGACATGGAGGAGTTGTGCGCCAAGCTGGAGGAGTCCACGGCGGCTGACAGCGACAAGACGCGCCGGGTGTGGGTGGTACTGGATGCCCTCAACGAGGCGGACCGCTTCGTGGACCTGCTGAAGGCGTTCGACGATTTCCTGCCGGCGGTGGCGAAGTACCCGTGGCTGCGTGTCGTCGTCTCCCTGCGCAGCGGGGCGTATTCCGCGCTGGAGAAGCGCCACGAGGACATGGCCCAGCACGGGGGCGTACTGGCCAATGAGGCTCACCTCTTCAAGTTCCTCGATGAGAAGGCGAAGAAGGACGTGCCGTACCTGGATGTGCGGGCGTTCGACGAGAAGCGCGAAGGCCCCGAGGCGTACCGGTTGCGCGCCGAGGCCTTCCCGGACTCCAGTTGCAAGGCGCGTTGGGACTCCCTGACGTCCGAGGTGCAGGGCCTGCTGTGCAACCCGCTGCACCTGCACCTCTTCCACGTCACCTACGCAGGGCGGGACGCGGCCTCGGACGTGGATGAATCCACCCTGCTGGGCGCGTACCTGGAGCGGCTGTGCGAGGAGCTGCCGGCGCTGCGGCAGACGCTGGAGGCGATTGGCCGTTACATGGCGGAGAACGCCACGCCGGCGTTGGCGGCGGACGTGGCGGACACCTGGGTGTCGGAGTGGCGCAAGCGCCAGGGCTTCGACAGCGCGGCATGCGTGGTGAAGTTGGATCCGGTGGAGGAGTTGGTCTCCGCATCCGTCCTGCTTCGCCCTTCGCAGGAGGGCTTCGGGAAGGACCGGAAGCTCGTGTCCTTCACCTTCAGCCACCAGCGGTTGTGCGAGCAGGTGCTGCTGCGGGAGTTGCGGCGGCAGGTGTTGCCACAGACTCAGTTCACCGCCGAGGACTACGTCCGCTTTGCCGCTTATGGCGAGGAGCGCGAGGCATTCGTCGAATACGTCGGCGCACTGCGCGCAGCGGTGACTCAGGACGTGCGGTCCGGGCGCGCGGAAGTGGTGGCCAGCCTCCTGGACATCCCGGCGGACAAGACGCGGGCGAAGTTGATTGAGTCCGCGGTGAAGACGGTGCTGCGCACGTGGGGGCCCACCGAAGAGGGGACTCCCGCCGCGCGGAAGGTGATGGATGGCTTCAACCAGCGGGCTGGCCAAACCGAAGATGCCCGTCAGCGCTGGTTGAATGAAGGCAACTTCGGCGACTGGGCCTCCAAGCGCGGTGCGACGTGGGGAGCGTTCAACCTGTCTCAGCGACGGGTAGCGCGCGTCAATCGGGCCGAGGAAGCGTCACTGGCTGATTGGAAGAAGGCAGCCGCGGAGTTGTCCGAATACGGCAATTTACTTCTGGTGCTGGGCCGGACAGAGGAGGCGCAGGGGTACTACGAGGAGGGGCTGAAGCTTGCGCGCCGGCTGTACGAGGCGGAACCGGGCCGAGCGGACTACACGCGGGACTTGTCCATCGGCTTCAACAAGCTAGGCGACGTGGCGCAGGTGGCAGGCCGCACGGAGGAGGCGCAGGGGTACTACGAGGAGGGGCTGAAGCTTGCGCGCCGGATGTACGAGTCGGAACCGGGGCGAGCGGACTACACGCGAGACTTGTTCGTCAGCTTCAACAAGCTAGGCGACGTGGCGCAGGTGGCCGGCCGCACGGAGGAGGCGCTGGGGTACTACGAGGAGGGGCTGAAGCT
>JBDLRJ010000272.1:0-2736 GCA_039800145.1 Pseudomonadota bacterium
GTAGTGCCGCCGCACCTCGAAGATCTTCTCCCGCCCCTTCATGGCCTTCGTGTCCCACTCGGCGCGTGCGCGGAGATCGTCGCACGCGTCGTACTCCTTCCCGAAGCGGCCCTTGTTCCACCGCTCCTCGATGTCCCGGAACAGCTCGATGCCGATCTTGTACGGGTTGAACGCCCCCGGCCGCGTCCCCATCACGCCCGAGTGGTGGTCCGCGTAGTCGATGAGCTCGTCGTCCCGGAGCGCCTTCTCCGTCATGAGCCGGCTGTGCCAGTAGCTGGCCCAGCCCTCGTTCATGATCTTCGTCTGCGCCTGGGGCGCGAAGTAGTAGGCCTCGTCCCGCAGCAGCGACAGGACGTCCTGCTCCCAGTCCTCGAGCGGCGCGTGCTCGAGCAGGAACTGCAGCACGTCCCGCTGCGGCCGCTCCGGTACGCGCCGCGTGGCGGTGCGCTCCGCCTCCTGCCTCCGCCGCTGCTCGGCGAGGAACTCCGGTGGGTTCACGTAGCCGCGCATGTACTCGCGGTCCACCTTGAACCCCTCGGCGCGGGGCGCGTCGTCCCGAGGCACGGGGGCCCGCGTCCGCTTCACGAACGGCGCCTGCGCGTCCACCAGGTTCTCGAGCGACAGCGCGCGGTCGATGAAGTCCTCCACCTTCTCCACGCCCAGCTTGTCCACCCACCGGCGCACGCGCGTGGCGTGGTTCGCCATGGTGTCCACCATCTTCCGGTCGGTGTGCTGGAAGGCGAAGTTGTTCTTGAAGAAGTCGCAGTGGCCGTAGACGTGGGCCATCACCAGCTTCTGGTCCACCTCCGCGTTGCTCTCGAGCAGGTACGCGTAGCAGGGGTCGTTGTTGATCACGAGCTCGTAGATCTTGCTGAGCCCGTACTCGTACCCGCGCGCCAGTTGCTCGTACTCCATCCCCCAGCGCCAGTGCGGGTACCGCGTGGGGAACCCGCCGTAGGCGGCCACCATGTTGAGCTCGTCGAACCCGAGCAGCTCGAACCGGGTCTCGAAGAAGTCCAGCCCGTACCCGCGGGCGTAGCCCTCCATCTCCTCCTTCAGCGCCTCGAGACGCGGCGTCAGGCTCTTCGGCATGGGGGAATCTTCGTCCTTTGCTCGCCCCGCGCCAAGCGGGAGGCCAACGGGGCGGACGTCCGGTGCTAGGGTTCCGTCCCGTGCGCCTCCCTGCCTTGACCGGTCTCGCCCTGTGCCTTGCACTTGCCGCCGCGGGGTGTGGTTCCCCCGCCGGCCGCTGCAGCGGCGTCTCCTGCCCCGCCGGCCAGGGCTGTGACACGGACACCGGCGCCTGCGTCCTCCTCCAGCCGGACGACGCCTGCGGCAACGTCTGCAAGGGCAGCACCCCCGCGTGTGACACGCCGAGCCGCACCTGCCGCGTTTGCACGGCGAGCGCCGGGTGCGGCGGGGCCACGCCGGTGTGCAACACGGCGGTCGCACTCGGGGCCTGCGTGCAGTGCACGTCCGACACCCACTGCGGGGCAGGGCAGGCGTGCGACCTCGCCGCGTCCACGTGCAAGGTGCGCACGGACGCCGGGACGCCCGCGGGCCCGGATGCCGGCCAACCGGATGCCGGTGCACCCGGCAACTGTGGCCCGGGCTGCTCCGGGCTGACGCCCCACTGCGAGCCGAACAGCGGGGCCTGCGTGGCGTGCCTGCAGGACGTCCACTGCGGCACCGGCGGCCAGTGCGACGGGACCACCTTCTCCTGCGTGCAGGGGGCGTGCATCACGCCGCAGCCGCCCGTGTCCTGCAGCACCACCTGCACCGAGGGGTTCATCTGCCAGGGCGGCGCGTGCGTGCTGCGGGGCGGCTCGGGCCCCGTGCAGGTGACCCTCCGCTGGGACACCGAGACGGACCTGGACCTCGCCCTCGTCGAGCCCACGGCGCAGGGCACGTGCAAGGTCTGGTTCTCGGATCCGAACCAGCCCGGGAACCCGAGCACCTGCGGGGCCGAGGGCAGCCTGGACCTGGACTCCAACGCCGGGTGCAGCATCGACGGGGTCAACGTGGAGAACGTCATCTACCCCGCGGGCGCCGCGGCCCCCTCCGGGACGTACACCGTGGAGGTCGTGAACTACTCGCCCTGCCAGGTCACCACGGACATTCCTTTCGAGGTCACCATCCGCGCCAACGGCCAGTCCCAGGTGTACTGCGACTCGTTCCCGGCCAGCTCCCAGGGGAGCAGCACGACCATCGCCACCTTCACCGTCCCCTGACGGCGGCTCAGCGGCCCTTCCCGAGGAACTCCTTGATGGAGCCGTAGATGCCGTCCTTGTCCGGGATCTCCGACAGGGCCACGTTCTCCGTCCCGCCGAACGCCTCGCGGAGATCCTTGATGAACTGCCCCGAGCCGTAGGGGCTCTCCACCTGGCCGTAGGCGAACTGGTTCACCACCGGCAGGATGTCCGTGCGGAGCAGCTCCACGCACGCGCGCGTGTCGTCTGCGCTCCAGTTGTCCCCGTCGCTGAAGTGGAACGGGTACACGTTCCAGCTCGAGGCCGGGTAGTCCGCCTGGATGATGTCCCGGCACAACTTGTAGGCGGAGCTGATCATCGTCCCGCCACTCTCGCGCGTGTGGAAGAACGTCTCCCGGTCCACCTCGCGGGCCACCGCGTCATGGATGATGTACCGGACCTCCAGTCCCTTGTACTGGTGACGCAGCCACGCATCGAGCCAGAAGCTCTCGATGCGGACGATCTCCTTCTGCTCGTCCCCCATGCT
>JBDLRJ010000273.1:0-24278 GCA_039800145.1 Pseudomonadota bacterium
CGCGGTGGTGGCGCGCCTGCTCGGGGAGGCCCGCGCGAAGGACGCGGCGCAACCGCTGCTGAAGTACCTGGGAGACCCGGCCGCCATGGGCCGGCGGGAGGCGGTGATCGCGCTCGGGCGCATCGGCGAGCTGTCGGCCGTGGACCTGCTCGCGAAGGATCTCTGCCACGAGAGCCCGGAGCTCCGGGCGGCCGCGCTCGAAGCACTCACCTCCCTGGCGGGCGCGCAGGACGGGAAGGGCAAGTCGGCGCTGGCCCCGCACGCCGCCGCGTTGGACGCACTCAAGGGGGACTACCACCTCCGCGTGAGGGAACTGGCCGCGGCGGCGGAGAACGCCCTGAAATGACGAAGGCGCCCGTCCTCGCGGACCGGGCGCCTCCTGGTACTTCTCCCGGCGGTGCGGACTACTTGCCGTCCGCCGCCTGCGGGGCCGCGGGCTCGAGCTTCCTGGCCTCGGCCTTCTCCGCCGCGGTGAGCGGCTTGTTGCGGAAGAGCTTCCAGCTGCCCTCCTCGCCCTTCACGGAGAGGACCGCGGCGAAGCCGGAGCTCTTCGTGCCGTCGTTCATGTCCCAGCCCCAGGTGTCCGCGGGGCCGGCGGCGAGGTACAGGCTCTTCACCCAGGTGTCCTGGTTGATGAGCGTGGAGCCGCCGAGATCCGTGGCGCGGCCGCCCGCCTCCTTGATGTTGGAGTGCAGGCCGAAGGCGATGCCCGCCTGCTTCACGGCCGCGTTGATCTGCGGATCACCCACGTTGCCCACGCCCTGGGCGCGGTCCAGCGCGAGATCTCCCTCGCCGCGCGGCGGGCCGTGGCTGACGAGCACCACCGGGCGCTTGGCCTCCTTCGCCTCGGTGGCGACCTTCACCACCTCGTCCACCGTGCTCTTGAAGTACACGCAGCCCGCCTGCGGGCCGGCAGAGCACTTCACGTAGTTGGGATCGTGGTAGCCGGGGAGGGAGACGAGCGTCACCTCCGGGAACTCCACCGCCCGCACCGTGTTCAGGTTCACGATGTTGGGGAACTGGGCCTTCGCCGCGTTGACGCCATCCGTGAAGGCGGCGCGGCACTCGGAGTTGCCCGCCACCACGAAGACGGGGAGGCCGCTCTCGGCCACCGCCTTCAGCACGCGGGTGATCTTCTCCGGGGAGTCCTCGCCCACGTCGCCGGTCAGCACCACCGCGTCCGCCTTCTGCTCCTTGAAGAAGGCGACGTACTTGCGGAAGCTCACCATGTTGGCGCCGCTGTCGTCGTTCACCGGGCCCAGCACGCCGAGGTTGATCACCCCGTCGGCGTCCTTGTCCTTGAACGTCAGCTTGTACCCGGTGAGCGTGGCGTCGCGGGTGCCGAACTTCAGCTCCTGCGCGGGGGCCAGCTCCAGGGGCGCAGCGCACTCCTTCACCGCGCGCTCCACGGGGAGCTCAGGCGGCTTGGGCGGCGGCGGCGGGGCGACCTCCGCCTTGGGGGCAGGCGGGGGCGGAGGCGGAGGCGCAGGGGCCTCTTCCTTCTTGCACCCGTTGAGCAGGAGGACGGACGCGGAGGCGACCGCCACGGTGGCACGGCGAACGTTGATCATTCGGACACCCTCCAGGGGACCAGGGAGCGCGCTTCGTAGCTGGAAGGAAGAGGCGAGTCCAGCGCAGCATTCTCGGTGGCCTGATAGAACGCCCCGCCATGTCCCTCTCCCGTCGGCTCCGGGTCTCATTGATCGCTCTGGCCACCGCGCTGGCCACCGCGTGTGCCCACGCACCGCTCGCGCAGGAGGAGGCACAGCGCATGGTGCACCCCGCCTTCGTGGTCCGGGTGACGGGGAAGGGGGAGGGGCTCGGCGGCGTCCCCCGTTACGAGCTCGCCGAGCGGCTCCGGGCCGGGCTCTTCCAGGCGTTGCCGCGCAAGGCGCCGTGGAACGGCCGCGTGGACCCGCTCGCGGTGGTGCGGGAGCTCCAGCTGCTCCTCGTCCAGGACGAGGCGGACGCCGAGCCGGATTTCGCCGCGCTCCGGAACGTGGGGGCAGACGGCGTGGTGGACGTGCGCGTGGAGCGCTGGGGGAAGCGACCGGGGAAGGACAAGGTGCCTCCCCAGGTGTTCGCGGAGGGGCGGGCACGCGCGTTCCTCCTCTCGGGCGGGACGATCTGGAGCGGGCGCGTGGAGGTGCAGCTGCCGGCAGCCGAGGGGCTCTCGGAAGGAGAGCAGCGCCAGCTGCTGCTCGAGGCCTTCACGGAGGCGGGCGCCCAGGTGGCGGCGGGGCTTTCACCCGAGGCCGCGGCCCTCCGTCAGAACAGGTGAAGCGCGCGCTCCGCGAGCAGCACGCCGAGGGCGGCGGCGAGGCTCGCGAGCGTCACGGGGATCCCCACGCGGGCGTAGCCCCAGAACGTCACCTCCACGTCCTCCCGCGCCAGCTCGAAGACGATGAGGTTGGCCACGCTCCCCACGAGCGTCAGGTTGCCGGCGAGGGTGGAGGCGAGCCCGAGCAGGTGCCAGCCCATCAGCGGATCCTCGAGCTGCGGCACCCAGTGGCGCGCGAGCATCACGTAGGGGACGTTGGAGAAGATGTTGCTCGCGGCGAAGGACAGCGCGGAGAAGGCGAGCGCCTGAGAGGAGGCTGCCCCCCCCGACAGCCACGGGGCCGCCGCCTGGAGCGCACGGTCCGCCCAGCCGGCGCGGTGAAGGCCGTGCACCAGCACGAAGAGGGACGCGAAGAAGAGCAGCAACACGAAGTCCACCCGCTGCAGCAGCGCGCGTGACGGGCCCTTGCGCACCGCGAGCACCACCGCCGCCCCGCCGAGCGCGCTCCACCCGAGCGGAAGTCCAGCAAAGAAGGCCGCCACCACCCCGCCGAGGATCCACGCGGTGGGCACCCACGGAGCCGGACCCGTCCGCGGAGGGAGTCCCGGCGCCGCCGCCGCGACGGCACGTCCGTCCAGTTCGCGCCGGAACCCGGCGTCCAACAGCACTGCCACCGTGGCCGTGGCCACCAGCGCCGGCAGCGTCATGACGGCAGCCCACCGCGCGTAGGGAAGGCCGGAGGCCACCTGGATGATCATGTTCTGCGGGTTGCCGGTGAAGGTGGCGACCGAGCCCGCGTTGGCGCCCATGCAGACCGCCAGCAGGTAGGGCAGCGGGGGCAGGGCGGCGCGGCGCACGGCCGCGAGGACCAGGGGCGTCAGCACCAGGCACACGGTGTCGTTCACGAGGAAGGCGGAGAGCACGGCGCTCGCCACGCACACGGCCGCGAGCAGCGCCCGGGGCGTCCGCGCCCGGGCGAGCAAGCGCGCGGCGAGTCCGTCCATGCTCCCGTCCTCGAGCAGGGCCGTGGAGAGCACCAGCATCCCGAGCAACAGCAGCAGCGTGTCCCAGTCGACCGCGGCCGCGGTCCCGGCCCCGACCACCTCGCGGGCAGGCACCACGCCGAGGGCCACCATGGCGACCGCCCCGGCGAGCGCACCGCCCACCCGGTCCAACCCCGTCCCGGGGAGCCGGCCGCCGGAGATGAAGACGTAGCTCAGCCCGAAGACGGCGAGCGCTGACCAGGCCACGTGCGACCTAGGCCTCGTCCTCCTGCCTCGACGAGCGCTTGCCCACGGAGTTGGTCTCCTCCACCTCGGCAGAGGTGTTGCGGTACATGCGGATGCCGAAGGGGGCAGCGATGGCGAGGATGATGCCGGACAGGATGATGAACCCCCACGGCAGCTCCTTCTCCACGGGGATGTTGTCGTCGCCGTTCCAGCGGTTCACGTCCTCGCCGCCGCCCTTCGGCTTCTTGCTGGCGGTGGTGGTGGTGGGTTGGCCCTTGAACTCCTTGACCTCGCGGGCAGACGCAGCACCTCCGGAGAGCAGGACAACGGCAAGGGCGAACGGGCACAAAGCGGAACGCATGGGCCGTCACCTTACACCAGCGAGCCACGGACGTGGCGGCCGCCACTTCCGTCGGTTATCCCTGCGCGCCGCCTTGACATGTCCGGGCATGGCTGGAAAAGGAGCGCACCCATGAGCACGCTGACCGAGAAGGACGTCCTCGCAGGACTGTCGCAGGTGATGGACCCGGAACTGCACATCGACCTCGTGCGCGCCGGGATGGTGAAGGACGTCCGGGTGGAGGGCTCGGACGTGAAGCTCAAGATCGAGCTCACCACGCCCGCCTGCCCCATGAAGGACAAGATCCAGAAGGACGTGGAGGCGGCGCTCAAGGCCATCCCCGGCATGGGCCGCTTCAACGTGGAGTGGGGCGCGCGCGTCCGGCCGGCCCCCCAGGCCTCCCGCGAGTCGCTGATCCCGCACGTGAAGAACGTGGTGCTGGTGGGCGCGGGCAAGGGCGGCGTGGGCAAGAGCACGGTGGCGCTGAACCTGGCCGTGGCGCTGGCACGCATGGGCGCCCGCGTGGGGCTTCTGGACGCGGACTTCTACGGTCCCTCGGTCCCGCTGATGACCGGCCTCATGGACGCGCGGCCCGCGGCCACCGAGGACCAGCGCATCGTCCCGCTCGAGGCGCACGGCATCAAGGTCATGTCCATCGGGTTCCTGGTGGAGCCGAGCCAGGCGCTCATCTGGCGCGGCCCCATGCTCCACGGCGCGCTGGTCCAGCTGGTGCGGGACGTGGACTGGGGCGAGCTGGACTACCTGGTGATGGATCTCCCGCCGGGAACCGGTGACGTGGCGCTCACGCTGTCCCAGCAGCTCCAGGCCTCCGGCGGCGTGCTCGTCACCACCCCGCAGGACGTGGCGCTCGCGGACGTCATCCGCGCCAAGCAGATGTTCGACAAGGTGAACATCCCGGTGCTCGGCGTGGTGGAGAACATGAGCCAGTTCATCTGCCCGCACTGCGGCAAGGGCACGCACGTGTTCAGCCACGGCGGTGGGCGGAAGGCTGCCGAGCAGTTCGGCGTCCCGTTCCTCGGAGAGATCCCGCTCGAGTTGAAGGTGCGAGAGGCGGGTGATGCCGGTACGCCGGTGGTCGCGAGCCACCCGGACAGCACCGAGGCCCAGGCGTTCCTCACCATGGCGCGCAACATCGCCGGCAGGATCTCCGCGGAGAACCTCCGGGTCCGGCTCCCGGTGCACGCATGAGCAGGGAGAAGAAGGGCGACCGGGACGAGGACACCGAGGGCCGCAGCTTCGTGCCGGACTTCCTGAAGAAGGCGGCCGTTGCCAGCCTCGGCGCGGTCTTCATGGGCGAGGAGGGCGTGCGCACGCTCGCCGGCCAGCTGAAGATCCCCAAGGAGATGCTCGGCGTGGTGTTGGACCAGGCCGAGAAGACCAAGGATGATCTCTCGCGCGTGGTCTCCGAGGAGCTCCGCCGCTTCCTCCAGTCCGACAAGGTCCGCCGCGAGTTCCTCAAGCTCATCTCCGGCATGACCGTGGAGGTCCGCGCGGAGTTCCGCCTGGTGCCCCGCAAGGACGACGACACGAGCCCCGAGGCCACCCACTTCAAGGTGACGGAGATCAAGGCCCGGCCCGGCGGGAAGCGGAGCCGCAAGGAGAGCCCGGAGTCGTGAGCGGGCGCTCGGCGCTGCTCCGGCGGCTGCCCGTGCTCGCCGTGGCTGTGCTGGGGACCTGGCTCTGGCGCGGGGGTGGAGGGCTCGTCCCGGTGGAGCGGACGTTCAGCTTCCGGCTCGCGCCCACCTCGAAGTCCCCCGAGCGGCTGGAGTTGCAGCTGTCGGACGCCGAGGGGCACCTGCTCGTCCGGCAGGAGCGCCTCCCGCGACCCGGGGAACCGGTGCCGGAACTGACCGCGCGGATCCATGCACGCGCCGGAACGTTCCAGGCGCGCCTCTTCCGCTGGTTCCCGGGAGAGGCCGTGCCAGGGGTGGTGACGGTGGCCGTGCAGGTGCCCGCGCAGGAGGAAGCAGTCGTGGTGGACGTGCCCGCCGGGGGTCGCTAGATCGCCACCCCGCACTCCTTCCGAAAGGGCACAACGTGGGAACCGAACACCTGGTAGTCGTGGGCGCAGGGCAGATGGGCACGGGCATCGCGCAGGTGGCGCTCGTCGCCGGGCTGAAGGTGACCATGGTCGATCTCTCCGAGGACGCCGTGGCGAAGGCGCGCGGGAAGATCGACGGCGGCCTGAAGAAGCTGGTCGAGAAGGGCCAGCTGGACGAGGCGGGCAAGGCGGCGGCGCTGGCGCGCTTCGGCGGCGCGGTGTCGCTCCGGGACTGCCGGGACGTGGACTTCGCCGTGGAGGCCGTGACGGAGAACGAGTCCGTCAAGCGCCGCATCTTCGAGGAGATGGACGCGGTGGTCCGTCCCGGCGGCGTGCTCGCCACGAACACGAGCTCCATCCCCATCACCCGGATCGCCGCCGCCACGAAGCGGCCCGAGGCGGTCATCGGGATGCACTTCATGAACCCGGTGCCCGTGATGAAGCTCGTGGAGATCATCCGGGGCGCCGCCACCTCCGACGAGACCTACGCCACCACCCGCGCGCTCGCGGAGAAGATGGGAAAGACCACGGTCGTGTCGAAGGACTTCCCCGGCTTCATCGTGAACCGGATCCTCATCCCCATGCTGAACGAGGCCTGCTTCGCGCTGACGGAGGGGCTCGCGACGGTGGAGGACATCGACACCGCCATGAAGCTCGGGACCAACCAGCCCATGGGGCCGCTGCAGCTGGCGGACTTCATCGGCCTGGACACGGTGCTCTACATCGCCGAGGTGCTCCACAAGGGCCTGGGGGATGACAAGTACCGCCCGTCCCCGCTGCTCCGGCAGTACGTGGAGGCCGGCTGGCACGGGAAGAAGAGCGGCCGCGGCTTCTACAAGTACCAGGCCTGAGGCGCGCACATGGCTTACGAGATCCTGAAGATCGACCTCGCCGGCGGCGTCGCCACGGTCACCGTGGACCGCCCGAAGGCGCTCAACGCGCTCAACACGCAGACGTTGAAGGAAATTGCGCAGGTAGCGACCGAGCTCGGCGCGAACCCGGCCGTGCGGGCGATGATCCTCACCGGGGGCGGCGAGAAGGCCTTCGTCGCGGGCGCGGACATCTCCGAGATGGCCGCCTTCACCGCGGAGCAGGGCAGGGCCTTCTCCGAGGTGGGCCACCGCGCCTTCGCGGCGCTCGAGGCGCTGCCGTTCCCCACCGTGGCGGCCATCAACGGCTTCGCGCTCGGCGGCGGGCTGGAGCTCGCCCTGGCGTGCGATCTCCTCTACGCGTCCGAGAAGGCGCAGCTCGGCTTCCCCGAGGCCACCCTCGCCGTCATCCCCGGCTTCGGCGGCACGCAGCGGCTGACGCGGCTGGTGGGCAAGCAGCGCGCCAAGGAACTCATCTTCACCGGGGACCGGATCTCCGCCGCGAAGGCGCGCGAGTACGGGATCGTGCTCGAGGTGCTCCCCCCGGACCAGCTGCTGGCGCACTGCAACGCCGTGGTCGCCCGCATCCTGAAGAACGGCCCCATCGCGGTCGCCCAGGGCAAGCGGATGGTGGAGACCGGCGCGGACCTGGACCTCACCGCGGCCAACGCGCTCGAGCAGCAGGCGTTCGGCGTGATGTTCGGGACGCGGGACCAGAAGGAAGGCATGGAGGCCTTCCTCGCCAAGCGTCCGGCCAGCTTCGAGGGGCGCTGAGGCTCCCCGCGCCGCCCTTCCGTGCCCACCTCGGTGGGAGAGCCACGGGAGGGCGGACATGGACGCAGAGCGGCGAGAGCAGCGGCGGCACGGCAGGACCGAGCAGACCTGGCGGAAGTTCCTCCACGAGGTGGAGCACGAGGCCGGGGTGAACCTGGACACGGCCGAGCGAGCAGCCGTCTACGCGCTCGAGGTGCTGGAGTCCCGGCTCCTCCCGGACGAGGCGAGGGATCTCAACGCGCAGCTCCCTTCCGGGCTGGTGGAGTTGCTGCCGCGGCTTCCTCGGCGCCCGGAGCGGCTGCACCACGACCAGTTCATCTCGCGCCTGGCGGCGAAGCTGGGCCTCGAGGCGTCGGAGTCCGAGCGGCTCGCGCGCTGCGTGTTCGCCGTGGTGTCCCGCCACGTGGCGGAGGGAGAACTGGAAGACGTCCTGCGGGAGCTCCCCGCGGAGCTCCGGGTGCTCTGGCCCGAGCGGCTGGTCGCAGACGTGGCCCGCCACGAGGCCCAGGACCGGTTCCGCGCGGAACGTGAACGCGGCGAGCACCTCCCCGGCTGATGCCCCCGAGTAGCCGGATGCAGCTTTAGGCGGGTGCATCCGGCCCCGGCCGCGCTATATGCGCGTGCCATGAACTTCGAGCTCACCGACCTCCAGCGCGAGATCCAGAAGATGACGCGCGAGTTCGCTGCCCGCGAACTGATCCCCCATGCGCGCAAATGGGACGAGCACCACGAGTGGCCCACCTCCGGCGTGGAGAAGCTCGTCGAGCTGGGTCTCATGGGCGTGGCCGTTCCGCAGGAACTCGGCGGCTCCGGCATGGACGCCGTCTGCTACGCGCTCGCCATGGAGGAGGTCAGCCGGGGGTGCGCTTCCACCGGCGTGATCATGAGCGTCAACAACTCGCTCTACTGCGACCCGGTGATGAAGTTCGGAACGGACGCGCAGAAGGCGGAGTTCCTGGTCCCGTTCGCCCGCGGCGAAAAGCTGGGCTGCTTCGGGCTCACCGAGCCGGAGATCGGCTCGGACGCCGCGTCGCTCAAGACGACTGCCGTCCGCGAGGGGGATCACTACGTCATCAACGGCAGCAAGAACTGGATCACCAACGGCCCGAAGGCGGACGCCATGGTGCTCTTCGCCATCACGGACCGGAGCAAGGGCAACAAGGGCATCAGCGCGTTCCTGGTCCCCACGAACACGCCCGGCTTCAACCGCGCGCCCCCGGACCGCAAGATGGGCATCTCCGGCGCGTGGAGCTGCAGCATGTTCTTCGAGAACATGAAGGTCCCCGCCGCGAACCTGCTCGGCAAGGAGGGCGAGGGGTTCAAGGTGGCCATGGCCACGCTGGACGGGGGGCGCATCGGCATCGCGGCGCAGGCGCTCGGCATCGCGCGCGCGGCGTACGAGGAGGCGCTCCGCTACGCCTCGGAGCGCAAGACGTTCGGCAAGTTCATCCGCGAGCACCAGGCCATCCAGTTCATGTTCGCGGACATGGCCACGGAGATCGACGCGGCCCGGCTGCTCATCCTCCGCGCGGCACTGATGAAGGACCAGGGCGTGCGCCACTCGGCGGAGAGCGCGGCGGCCAAACTGTACGCCTCCGAGATGGCCAGCCGCGTGGCCAACAAGGCGCTGCAGATCCACGGCGGCATGGGCTACTCGAAGGAGTTCGACGCCGAGCGCCACGTGCGCGACGCGCGCATCACCGAGATCTACGAGGGCACGAGCGAGATCCAGCGCATCGTGATCTCCGGAAGCCTCTTCAAGGAGTAGCCCGTGGCCCGGCGCCTGCTGCTCGGTGTCTCGCTCGCGGCGTGCGTCATCGGCCCTGCCGCCCTGGCGGGGGCGGACGGCGGAGCCGCGGGCCCGGCGCCGCTGGAGCTCACGCGGCTCTCGCTGGACGCCCGCGGCATCCGCACCGTGATGGACCACCACCTGCCCTCGCTCCGCGCCTGCTACGAGCGGGCGCTCGTGGACGGCGGGCGCGCGGGTGGCAAGGTGATGGCGCAGTTCACCGTGGGGCCGCGCGGCACGGTGACGGAGGCCTCGGTGGAGGAGCTGGGCGAGGGGATCCGCCGCCCGGACGTCTGCCGCTGCCTCGAGCAGGCGCTGACGAAGATGGAGTTCCCGCGACCCGCGGACGGTGAAGCCCAGCCGGTCGCGACGCCCTTGATCCTGACGGCCGTGGAGTAACGCACGTGGACCTTCAACCCGACGACACCCAGAAGCTGATCCGCGAGACCGCGCGCGCCTTCGCGCGCGACCGGCTCGCACCCGACGCCCGGACGCTGGACCGCGAGGAGCGCTTCCCCACGGAGACCTTGCGCGAGATGGCGCGCCTCGGGCTCATGGGGATCAACGTGCCGCAGGAACTCGGCGGGGCAGGGGCCGGGGTGGTGAGCTACTCGCTCGCCGTGATGGAGCTGGCCGCGGCGTGCGCCTCCACCACCGTCGCCCTGTGCGTCACCAACATGTGCGCGGAGCTCATCACCGAGTTCGGCACGGAGGCGCAGCGGCAGCGCTTCGTCCCGAGGCTGACGTCCGGCGAGGCCATTGCCGGTGCGTTCGCGCTGTCCGAGCCGCACTCGGGATCCGACGCCTCCGCGCTCCGCACCACCGCGACCCGCAAGGGGGACAAGTGGGTGCTCAACGGCGCGAAGCAGTGGATTACCTCCGGTGCGTACGCCGGCGTGATGGTGGTGTGGGCCCGCACCGCGGACACCGGGGGGCGGGGCATCAGCTGCTTCATCGTGGAGAACGGCACGCCCGGTCTCACCGCTGGAAATCACGAGGAGAAGATGGGGCTCCGCGGCTCCAACACCGTGCCGCTTCAGTTCGAGAACTGCGAAATCCCCGCGGAGAACCTGCTCGGCAACGAGGGGGATGGCTTCAAGCTCGCCATGATCGCGCTGGACGGTGGGCGGGTGGGCATTGCCTCCCAGGCGTGCGGCGTGGCGCGCGCGGCGCTGGATGCCTCCGTGAAGTACATGAAGGAGCGACAGGCGTTCGGGAAGCCCATCTCGGAGTTCCAGGCGCTCCGCTGGTTCGTGGCGGACATGCAGACGCATCTGTCCGCGGCGGAGATGATGACGCTGCGGGCCGCTTGGATGAAGGAGCAGAAGCTCCCCTTCACCCGCGAGGCCTCCATGGCGAAGGTCTTCGCCTCGGAGCTCTCCAACCGCGCGTGTGACAAGGCGGTGCAGATCCACGGCGGCTACGGCTACATCGACGAGTTCCCAGTGGAACGGCTCATGCGGGACGCGCGCGTGCAGACCATCTACGAGGGAACGAGCGAGATCCAGCGGCTGGTGATCGCGCGGGATCTGTACCGCGCCTACGACGCGCGGGGCTGATCCGTGGCCGCCCCACTCCCAGCACCCCGCGGGGTGGGTCTCCTGGTCGCCGCCGCGGTGATGTCCGCCTGGGGCGGCCACCTGGCATGGATCCTCTCTCCAGCCGCCGTGCCACCGGCGTCTCCCGGGGGCGTGGCGCACCTGCTGCTCCAGGCGTGGCTCTGCACGGGGCTGTTCATCACCGCGCACGACGCCATGCACGGGACCGTCACCCGCGTGAAGTGGCTCAACCACGCGGTGGGGGCAACGGCCTGCTTCCTCTTCGCCGGGTTCAGCTACCGGCAGCTCCTGGTCAACCACCACCGGCACCACGGCGCGCCCGCCACGGCCGAGGACCCGGACTACCTCGCCACGCGGCCGCGGTTCTGGCCGTGGTTCCTCTCGTTCCTGTGGCGGTATGCCACGGTGCTGCAGGTGGTGGTGATGGGCGCGGCCTACAACGGGCTCAAGTACGCCGGCGTGCCGGAGTCACGCATCGTCGCCTACTTCGTGGTGCCCGCGTTTCTCGCCGCGCTGCAGCTGTTCTTCTTCGGGACGTGGCAGCCGCACCGGCCGCCCTTCACGGACGACATGGGCCCGCACCGCGCACGCACGCTCCCTCGGAACCATGCCTGGGCCTTCGTGAGCTGTTTCTTCTTCGGCTACCACCGGGAACACCACGAGTCGCCGGGGACGCCGTGGTGGCTGCTGTGGCGCGCGCGCGAGCGCTCGGCCGGTTGACGCTCAGCGTCCCGAGATCTCGGCCACCATCCGCGCCCAGAACGCCGCCCACGTGGGCTGGGCGCGCTTGAGCAGCGGCACCTCGTCCTGGCGGATCTGCTCCACGAACTTCCCCGCGCGGTGCACGTCGTCCGGGTACTCGTCCATCCACCCGCACAGCCCCTCCGGGGTCAACTCCGGGTGGAACTGCACCCCGTAGCTTCGTCCCACGCGGAACGCCTGCCACGGGTAGGCGTCCGTGAAGGCCAGGCGCACGGCGCCCGGGATCTCCTCGAACATGTCCCCGTGCCACTGGGCCGCGTCCACGCGGTGGGGCAGGGGACCGAAGACGGGATCTGCTGCCGCCTCGGACAGCATCCGGACCGGGTAGACGCCCAGCTCCATCCCGGCCCGCCCCCGCTGGACGCGCCCGCCCGCGGCTGCCGCCAGGAGCTGTCCCCCCAGGCACGTGCCCACCGAGGGGAGGTGCCGCGCGAGACGCGCCGCGAGCAGTGACTGCACCGCGGCGAGGTGGGGGAAGTCCGCCGTCTCCCACGCCGCCATGCGCCCCCCCATCACCGCCACGAGGTCCGCGTCCACGTCGGACGGGTGCACCTCGCGCAGGCGCTGCTCGCAGTGAAACCCCGCGGCCTCGAGCGCCGGGAGCAGCAGCCCCGGCCCCTTGTCCGGCTCGTGCAGGAGGATGACGGCGCGCCGGGTGCGCATGGGCTCAGTGCTCGTGCCGAACCAGCGAACGGAGCATCCCGTCGAACGCCTCGGCGGATGGGATCCTCGCCGCCACCGGCGCCGTCACCTTTCTCAGCCGGAGGGACTTCGGAACCTTCGTGGGGAAGTCGTCGTACGCACCGCTCCCGTCCGCGTCCACGAAGACGGCGTTGGTCCACGCCGCGGGGCGCGCAGAAACGGCCACGCAGCCGTCCGTGCTGCACTCGGTGCCCGTCCAGCCGAGGGGGAACATCCGGGCCACGCTGTTCCCGGCCCCGACGGTCGCCACGAACCAGGTGTCCGCAGCGGCGCTGACGCGGAAGGACTTCACCCAGCGGAAGCGGCGGAAGCCGTTGGGCAGTCCGCCCACGGCCTCCAGCGCCGAGTCCGCTGCATCCAGCGCGGCGGTGGCCACCGGGGTGGGGGCCACGTCGTTCTCCGCTCCGCCCAGCGCCTCGCGGCCCGGGGCGTGCGTGTAGATCTGCATGCGGTCCACCCGCATCCACTCGGGGCCCTGCACCTCCACCGTGAGTTCGAGCTCACCTCCCGCCGGCACCGAGACCGTCCCGCCGATCTCCACCGGATTCCCCACGGCGGCGCCCGCCTCCACCTTCCGCGCGGTCAGCGTGACGAAGGGGCCGTTGGAGGCCACCGCGGCGTGGGACTTCACCGCCGCAGCGAAGGCCTCGGGCGTGAGCGCGCGCGGGTCCTCGGTGGGAATCTTCAGCCACGTCCGCGAGTAGCCTGCCGCCACGTTGTACGCCTCGTGCGTGTCCGACACGCCGGTCGCCGTCTTGATCCGCCCCGAGGACAGCCACGTGAAGTAGTCGTTGAGCAGCGCGGTGTCCGCGGAGGTGCCATTGGCAATCTCCAGGGCGTCGAACCCGAAGCTGAACAGCCGCGTGTCGTTCGCAGTAGCAGCGGGATCCGCCTCCATCCGGAACCGCTCGGCGGGCGCGTGGGACGCACCGGTCAAGGTGTCCACCTCGAGGAAGCTCAGGCCGCCGAGCCGCCCGCGCGCGTGGTTGAACTGGATGACCGCTGCCGGGTGATCCGCGCGGATCCGTTCGAACAGCTGCGGGAGCCGGTGCGTGGGACCGCTGCCTCCCGGCCAATCCACCGGGCCTCCGTAGGGATGGTCCGCCGAGCGGACGAGCGGGAAGGCGTTGTAGTGGCCGAAGTCGAACGTGGAGACCTCCTCTCCCACGATGGTGGCCATGTGCACGTCTCCGCCCAGCGCCGCGTTCACCGGGGCGAAGTCCGTGACGTAGTCGTGGTCCGTGGAGCAGAGGATGTCCACGCCCTCGGCGAGGAAACTCGCCACGCGCAGCTCGTTGTCCACCGAGGAGTCCGCGCTGTTGACCGCGTGGACGTGGAGGTCCGCGCTCATCCAGCCGGTGCTGTCCACCACGCGCGCCACCGTCGCGGAGAGGGCCTGGTCCCCCTGCGTGAGCTCCACCTGCGCAGCGGTGCCCTTGTCACCGGCCCGCCACGTGGAAGGCCAGGCGCTGAACTCGGGGCCCCGCGTCACCAGCGCGGTGTAGGTGCCGGGCAGCAGCTTCACGGTCACCGTGCCCGAGGGAGGGACGAGCGCCACCGCGGCCACGTCGTCCGGGAGCTTGTCCGCTGCGCGGTACTGCAGGGCCGCGTGGGCGTTCGCGCACTTCGCGCCGGGGCAGAAGACGGTCAGCTTGCCGGGAGACGGCTGGCCAGCTGCGTCCTTCAACGTCACCGTGAGCCGGCGAGGGGAGGGGAGCAGCACCTGCGCGGAGACCTGCCCGGAGGTGGGGACCGTCACGGGCGTCTCGGCCGAGGGCAGGTCCAGCGCGGCCCCGACGAGCGTGTAGGTGCCTGCCACCAGGTCCACCCGCGCCTTTCCATCCGCGTCCGCCACCAGCAGCGTTCGCATCTTCCCATCCGAGTCCTTCACCGCCACGCGCGCCCCCGCGGCATCCGGCCCGCTGACCTGGACGTCCAGCCGGGCGCGGGGCGTGTTGTCCAGGGCGAGGAAGGTCGAATGGATCTCCCCGAGATCCCGCCCCACCACGAAGTCCCGCAGGTACCCGCGCTTGCCGCCCGCGAGCACGCCGAACGCGCCGGGCCGCCGCGTGGCGCCCGGGTCCGTCCAGCTGAGCAGCCCCTCGAGCCCCTCGCCTCCCACGAGCGTCCCGGCCACGCCGGCCACCGACAGCAGCGCGTTGCGCGTCTCCGGCGTGGACGGGTCCTCCACGCGGTACGTGCGGAAGCCGTACGCCACGCGGTCCGCCTGGTAGCCGAACCACCTCATGGGCTCCGCGGTGCAGGTGCGGCCATCCAGGCCCTCGTACCCGGGGGCATTGGCGCAGCCGTCCGGATTGAACGGATCACTCGTCCCGCCCTGTTCCACCAGCTCGCCCAGGGGGATTTGCACCGGGTCCGGCCCCTCGTTGCAGAACCAGGTCATGACGCGCACCCGCGTCTCGCCGGGGGAGAGCACGTAGTACGTCGTTGCGCGCAGGGGCAGCGCCTTGTTGGGATCGATCACCAGGTTCACGCCCGGCAGGAAGCGGCCGATCACGTTCTGGACCGACACGTAGTCGTTCACCTCGTCCACGCCGGTGACCGCCACCACCGCGGCCCCGCCGTTGCTGCCGTCCGCGAGGATCTCCACGTCCGTCGCACGGATGAGCCGGCCGAACGCGTAGAAGAACCCGAGCTTGCCGAAGGTGTCCTGCCCCGGCCCGTCCCGGACCACGTCCGCGTCGATCAAGTACCCGCCCCAGGGGGTGGGCGAGAGCGAACGGCCCGGCTGCTGGATCACCGCGCGGACCCGGTCGTTCTCGATCAGCACGTCCCCGGCGCGCGCCTGCGCGAAGGGGCCCCCCACGCCGTCGGAGGCCGAGCCCAGGACCCGCGCGCGCGCGCCGCTGCCCACCTGCGAGAACAGCGGGCTGGCCGAGACGTCGAACTCGCAGCGGTTGACCCCCACGGGCCCGGGGCCGCCGCCTCCCTTGTCCTTCGGCGGGCAGGCACAGAGCAGGATCAGACAGGACAGGGAAGCGAGCCGGTGCAGCGGGTGGTTCATGGGGCAGCGGCATACCCCGCGCGGCAGGAGGTGGTCACCCCCGCGGGACGGTCCGGCGTTCACCGGTTCCACCTCGCGGGGCGCTCGCTTGACCTGCCCGCGAACGCACGCCTAGGGTCCGCGCGCCGCTGGGCCCGGGTGGGCCGGCGGACGCACCGCACGCCATTCCCCGCGCGCCCTGCGAACTCACTCCATCAGGGGACAGCAGCACCGCAGCGCCCAAGGATCGAAAAAGCTCATGCAGCAGAACGTGAACAACCCGGTTGGAATGGATGCCGAAGAGGACTTTGCCTCGATGTTCGAGGCCTCGCTGAAGGAGCGGGGCGGAGACGGCCTCATCAAGGAAGGGGACATCGTCAAGGGGACGGTGATCACCCTCACCAAGGATTTCGTCGTCGTCGACATCGGCTACAAGTCCGAGGGGCAGGTCGCCATCGCCGAGTTCACGAACGCGCGCGGTGAGATCACCATCAAGCCCGGTGATCCCGTGGAGGTGCTGCTCGAGTCCCGTGAGAATGACACGGGCATGGTCGTCCTCTCCAAGGAGAAGGCCGACAAGATGCGCATCTGGGACGAGATCTCCGCCGCCTGCGAGCGCGACGAGATCATCAAGGGCGTCATCGTGGGCCGCGTGAAGGGCGGCCTCTCCGTGGACATCGGCGTGAAGGCGTTCCTGCCGGGCAGCCAGGTGGACATCCGCCCCGTGCGGAACCTGGACCAGTACCTGTCCAAGGAGTTCGAGTTCAAGGTCATCAAGTTCAACAAGAAGCGCGGCAACATCGTCCTCTCGCGCCGCGTGCTGCTCGAGAAGCAGCGCGAGGAGCAGAAGAAGGAGACGCTGAAGAACCTGAAGGAGGGCGCGATCCTCAAGGGCCAGGTGAAGAACCTGACCGACTACGGCGCGTTCATCGACCTCGGCGGGATCGACGGCCTGCTGCACATCACGGACATGTCGTGGGGCCGCGTGGGCCACCCGTCCGAGATGTTCAACGTGGGTGACGAGGTCCGCGTCGTCGTCCTCAAGTTCGACCCCACGGCCGAGCGCGTCTCCCTGGGCCTCAAGCAGATCCAGGAGGACCCCTGGCACCGCGCGGACGAGAAGTACCCGGTCGGCACGCGCGTCAAGGGCAAGGTCGTGTCCATCACGGACTACGGCGCGTTCATCGAGATCGAGGCGGGCGTCGAGGGCCTGGTGCACGTCACCGAGATGTCCTGGACGAAGCGCGTCAAGCACCCGTCCAAGATGATGGAGATCGGCCGCGAGGCCGAGGCGGTGGTGCTGGACATCGATCCCAAGGCCAAGCGCATCGCGCTGGGCATGAAGCAGATCGAGCAGAACCCCTGGACGCTGCTCGAGGACAAGTACCCCATCGGCTCCGTCATCCGCGGCCAGGTCCGCAACGTCACCGACTTCGGCATCTTCGTGGGCGTGGAAGAGGGCGTGGACGGCCTGGTGCACGTGTCCGACATCAGCTGGACGCAGCGCATCAAGCACCCGGGCGACCTGTTCAAGAAGGGCGACACGGTCGAGGCGGTGGTGCTCAACATCGACGTGGAGAACGAGCGCTTCAGCCTCGGCATCAAGCAGCTGCAGCAGGATCCCTGGGACACGCTCTCCGAGCGCACCCCGGTGGGCAGCCGCGTGAAGGGCAAGGTCACCAAGACCACCGACTTCGGTGCGTTCGTGGAGATCGAGCCCGGCATCGAGGGCCTGGTCCACGTCTCCGAGCTCCGCGAGGAGCGCGTGGAGAACCCGCGCGACGTGGTGCAGGAGGGCCAGGAGGTCGATGTGAAGATCATCGACATCAACACCCAGGACCGGAAGATCGCCCTCTCCATCAAGGCGCTCCTCCACGAGGGCGAGGACTACCGCGAGTACCTCAAGCAGCAGCAGGAGGGCAGCCGCGCCCGCCTGGGTGATCTGTGGAACCCTGATCGCCGCCGCTAGCTGAACCGTCCGTCTCCGGACGGACGTGCGCGGGGCCGGCCTCCCTCACGGGGCGCCGGCCCTTCGCCTTCTGGTACCCCTTGCGGGCATGTCACGCGCTCCGCACGCAGGGCCGTTGGGGTCTCCCGGTTTTCACGCGATCTCCGCCCTGGGCGCCTCGCACGACGGCCCCCGCCTCCCGCTGCGGCCGGTCCGGCACGTGCGCCACGCGCTGCGCAGTGGGGCGGCATTGGTCGTCCCCCCCGTTGCAGGGTGGGCCTGGGCCTCGGACTGCCTCGGTCGGCTCGCCTCCACCTGCACCGAGGCCCCCGGCCCATGCGCGCTCTGCGAGTTCCCCTTCGCGGCCAGCCTCCCCGTGGGCATCACGCTCGCCTTCGTGGCGGTGATGGCCTGGGTGGGCGAGGGGCTCGAGGCGTCACCGCCACCGCTCGGGGTGCAGGCGCGCGCGGACGCCGTGGCGGCCGTGCTCCGCGGCGAGGACGCAGGCGGCGTGGCGCGCGGCCTCCAGGTGCATCCGGCGGCGGTGCAGGCATGGACGCAGGCGTGGCTCGCTGCCGAGGCGCAGGGACGGCTCGACACGGACGGCTCCGCTGGGACAGCCTCGCGCGCGTGAGGTCCTCCAGGCTCTTCCGTGCAGGTGCGCCCGACGCCGCCGTGCTCATCCGGCTCGTCGTGGGGCTCGTGTTCGCCTCGGAGGGGATCCAGAAGTTCCTGTTCGCGGACTCGCAGGGGGCGGGGCGCTTCGCGCGCATCGGCCTCCCTGCACCCGAACTCCTGGGGCCGCTCGTCGGCTCGGTGGAGATCGCCTGTGGCACGCTGCTGCTCCTGGGGCTCGGCACGAGGCTCGCGGCAGTCCCGCTCGTCTTCACCATGCTCGCGGCGCTCGCGTCCACGAAGGTGCCCATCCTGCTCGGTCGCGGCTATGGGATCTTCGCCCACACGTTCGCGCCGAAGGCCGGCGCGTGGGCCTTCCTCCACGAATCCAGGACGGACCTTTCCATGCTCTGTGGCGCGGCGTTCCTCGCGTGGGTGGGGGCGGACCGCTGGTCCCTGGACCGCGTCCTCTCCCGCGGTCAGGCCAGCGCGGACCTTGGGGCGTAGAGCCTCAGCTTCTCGCTCTTGCCCTTCACGGACTCCTCGCCGAGCTCCGTCCACGCGAACGCCGGCGCGAGCCGCCAGGTGCTCTCGGTGGCCACCACCGGCGCCCCCAGCTGCTTGGTGAGCGCTTCCACCCGCGCCGCCGTGTTCACCGCGTCCCCGATGAGCGTGTACTCGCGGCGCTCGGACGTCCCGAGGGTCCCCACCGCCACGCGCCCGGTGTGGAGCCCCACGCCCATGCTGAGCGGCGGCTCGCCCCGCGCCGCGCGCTCGGCATTGAGCGCCTCCAGGGCACGCTGCAGGGCGAGCGCGCAGGTAACCGCCGCCGCGGCGTGATCCGGCTTGGGCAGCGGCGCACCGAAGTAGGCGAGCAGCCCGTCCCCGGTGAACTTGTCCAGCGTGCCCCCGTGGCGGAACACCTCGGAGGTCATCCGCGAGAGGAAGTCGTTGAGCCAGCCGAAGATCTCCTCCGGCCGGCGGCTCTCCGAGAGGGTGGTGAAGCCGCGCAGGTCCACGAACACCACGGTCACCTCGGCCACCGTGGGAGCGTCCTCGCCCTCGCGCCGGAGGAGGGCATCTCGCACCGCGGGGGCGAAGTAGCGCCCCAGGTGCTCGGTGCGCAGCGCCTCTCCCGCCGCCAGCCCCGCGAGCGACAGCCGCTGCATCCCGAACACGTAGCCCGCCAGCGCCGCCACCACGATGGGGAGGACCGTGACGGGGTACTCGGACGCGTCGATGTGCACCTGCTGCATCAGCAGCAGCTGCCAGGCGAGGCACCACGCGGCGGAGAAGGCCATGCGGAGGAACGAGGGACGGCGGATGACCGCCGCGGTGAGGATGAGCCCCAGGTAGATGGCCGTGTAGGCGGACGTGGCCGCGGGCGTAGGCGCCACGCGGATGGCCGGAACCTGGACCAGGACGAAGACCGGGACGTCCACCAGCAGGATGCCCGCCCAGTTGTGGCGGCGGATCCGCTCCGACCACACCGAGAGCACCGCCCACGCCACGGCGCCGGCCGCGTACCCGCCCACCAGCCCGTACTGGGCGGCGTAGTCCGGGCGGTCCGTCAGCGTCCGTCCGTAGGTCAGCGCGAGGAACCAGCCCACGCAGGCCACCACGCGCACCGCGGCGAGCGCCAGCCCGTTCTCGAGCTGCAACCGGTCCAGCTCCCCTCGGAGCGAGTCGGTCATGGGAGGGCGGGCGGAGGCCATGGGCTGCGCACCCTACAACTGCGCTTGACCCTCCCGGAAGGGAGGGTGGATAAGGCGCCCGTCCCAGTTGGTTTCCCCTGGCGGAGGTAGATCCATGGCACGTGAAGTCGTGATCGTCGGCGCAGCGCGGACCCCCATCGGTGCATTCCAGGGAAGCCTCGCTTCTCTCACCGCACCGCAGCTGGGGGCAGCCGCCATCAAGGCCGCGGTGGAGCGCGCGGGGATCCAGGGCTCGGCCGTGGACCAGGTGATCCTGGGCTGCGTGCTGCAGGGCGGCGTGGGGCAGGCCCCGGCGCGGCAGGCGGCGCTCGGCGCGGGGCTTCCCGAGGGCGTGCCCTGCGTCACCGTCAACAAGGTGTGCGGCTCGGGACTCCAGGCGGTGGTGGACGCGGCGCGCGCCATCGCCGTGGGGGACGCGGACGTGGTGGTGGCCGGTGGCATGGAGTCCATGTCCAACGCGCCGTACTTCACCCACGCCCTGCGCGGGGGCGCCCGCATGGGCCACTCGGAGATGAAGGACCTGCTCATCAACGACGGCCTCTGGGACGTCTACAACAACCAGCACATGGGCCTGTGCGCCGAGGCCTGCGCCACGGACCGCAACATCTCCCGCGCCGCGCAGGACGAGTACGCGCTCGAGTCCACCCGCCGCGCCGTGCAGGCGTGGAAGGACGGCGCCTTCAAGGCGGAGATCGCCCCCCTCACGCTCGCCGGCAAGAAGGGCGAGTCCACGGTGATCGACGAGGACGACGGCCCGAAGGGCGCCCGGCCGGACAAGGTCCCCACGCTGAAGCCGGTGTTCAAGAAGGACGGCACGGTGACGGCCGCCAACGCCTCCTCCATCAACGACGGGGCCGCGGCCCTGGTGCTGATGAGCGCCGAGCGCGCGAAGGCGGAGGGGCGCACGGTGCTCGCGCGCATCTCCGGGAGCGCCGCCGCTGCCCGCAAGCCGGTGGAGTTCACCATCGCGCCGGCAGACGCCATCCAGAAGCTGCTCGCGAAGACCGGCAAGAAGGCCTCGGACATCCAGTTGTGGGAGATCAACGAGGCGTTCGCGGTGGTCAGCATCGCCAACAACCAGCTGCTCGGCCTCTCGGGTGAGAACGTGAACGTGCGCGGCGGCGCGGTGGCGCTGGGTCATCCCATCGGCGCGTCCGGCGCCCGCGTGCTGGTGACGCTGGTGTACGCCATGAAGGACCTGGGCAAGAGCAGCGGCGTGGCCAGCCTCTGCATCGGCGGCGGCGAGGGCATTGCGCTGATGGTGGAGCGCTGAGGAGCGGCCATGAACAAGATCCTCGGCAGCGCAGACGAGGCGGTGGCGGACATCCCGGACGGGGCCACGATCATGTCCGGCGGGTTCGGGCTGTGTGGCAACCCTGAGAACCTGATCGACGCCCTGCACCGCAAGGGCACGAAGGACCTGACGATCATCTCCAACAACTGCGGGACCACCGAGCTGGGCCTGGGCGTGCTGCTCAAGGCCAACCAGGTGAAGAAGATGGTCTCCAGCTACGTGGGGGAGAACAAGATCTTCGAGAAGCAGTTCCTCTCCGGGCAGCTGGAGGTGGAGCTGGCGCCGCAGGGCACCTTCGCCGAGCGCATCCGAGCGGGCGGTATGGGCATTGGCGCCTTCTACACGCCGGCCGGCGTGGGTACGAAGGTGGCCGAGGGCAAGGAGACGCGCGTCATCGACGGCAAGGAGTACGTGCTCGAGATGCCGCTGAAGGCGGACTTCGCGCTGGTGCGCGCGTGGAAGGCGGACCGCTGGGGAAACCTGGTCTTCCGCAAGACGGCCCGGAACTTCTCCCCGCTGATGTGCGCCGCGGCGAAGGTGACCATCGTGGAGGTGGAGCAGCTGGTGGAGGTGGGCGAGCTGGACGGGGATGCCATCCACGTCCCGTCCATCTTCGTGAAGCGCATCATCGTCGGGAAGAACTACCAGAAGTGGATCGAGCGCCGCACCGTGCGGCCCCGGACGGAGGCCCGCTGAGCCATGCCCCTCTCTCGTGAGCAGATTGCCCAGCGGATTGCCCAGGAACTCCGCGACGGGTACTACGTGAACCTCGGGATCGGCGTGCCCACGCTGGTGGCCAACTACATCCCCGCGGGGATGGACATCCTGCTGCAATCCGAGAACGGGCTGCTCGGCATTGGCCCCTGGCCGGTGGAGGGGGACGAAGATCCGGACCTCATCAATGCCGGCAAGGAGACGGTCACCGCCGTGAAGGGCGCCGCCTTCTTCGACTCGGCCATGTCGTTCGGGATGATCCGTGGCGGCCACATCGATCTCGCGGTGCTCGGCGCCATGGAGGTGTCCGAGCAGGGGGATCTCGCCAACTGGATGATCCCCGGGAAGATGGTGAAGGGGATGGGCGGCGCCATGGACCTCGCGGTGGGCGCCAAGCGCGTCTACGTGGCCATGGAGCACGCCACGAAGGAGGGCCAGCCGAAGATCCTGAAGTCGTGCTCGCTGCCGCTCACCGGCCGCAAGTGCGTGCACTTCATCGTCACGGACCACGCCTTCATGGAGATCACCCCGGAGGGGCTGCTGCTGCGCGAGCTCGCCCCTGGCCTCTCCGTGGAGGACGTGCAGCGCATCACCGAGCCGAAGCTCAAGGTCGCCCCGGACATCAAGCAGATGCAGTTCTGACCCGGGCCGCGGCTATACTCTCCCGTCCATGAGCTCCCGCCGTGCCGACAGACTGCAGTTGGAACTGCTCGTGGGTTGGCACGCGGGTGAGGTCCACCACACGGACCCGGCCACCAACATCAGCCGCAGCGGCCTGTTCCTGAACACGGCGTTTCCGCAGGCCACGGGCACGGCGCTTCGCCTCGTGGTGTCTCTCCCGGACTCGGCCGCCCCGGTAGAGCTGCAGGGGCGCGTGGTGCGCGTGGTGCTCGTGGGTGCTCCTGCCGGCTCGTCGCCCGGCATGGCGGTGGAGTTCACCGGCACGGACGCATCCCAGGCGGATCGGCTCGAGCACTTCGTCCAGCGGCTGCGCGCTGCGCTCCCGGACGACCCGGCTGGTGACGGCTCCCCGCGGTGAGCGGCGTTCACGTCCTGGAGATCACCCGTCTCGCCAAGCAGGGCGAGGGGGTCGCTTCGCACGAGGGCAGGGCGGTGTTCGTCGAGGGGGCCCTTCCCGGCGAGCAGGTCCGCGCCGAGCTCCGCGTAGACGGCGACGTGCTTCGCGCCACCGTGCTCGAGCGGCTCTCGGTTTCTCCTGACCGCCGTGCGCCTCCCTGTCCGGTCGCGGACCGCTGCGGGGGCTGCGACTGGCAACACCTCCGCGACGAGGCGCAGCTGCGGGCGCGCGTACAGATCGTCCAATCCACGCTCGCGCACCTCGGTCAGCTGCCGCCCGACGCCTACCGGTTGCTCCCCCCCCTTCCCGCGCCGCGCGCACTGGGCTACCGCCGCCGCGCCGTGCTCCACCCGTTCAAGGCAGACGGCGCGTGGCGTTTCGGGCTGTTCGAGCGCCACTCGCACCGCGGCGTTCCACTCGGGGCGTGCACCGCCCTGGTCCCGGAGCTCGAGGCGCTGCTGCCTCACCTCGAGCCCGCGCTCGCAAAGGTGGCAGCCGACATCACGGCCCTCCACCTGCTCTCGGCCTCCGGACACACCGCGCTGTCACTCGAGCTGGGTGGGGCCCCCAGGCCGCGGATCCGCGAGCAGGTGGCAGGCTTGCTCCGGAAGGCGAAGGTCCGCGGCGCGGTGCTGGTCCCGAAGACCGGCCACCCGGAGCTGTTGGGCAAGCCCGAGCTCCGCGCGCCCGCGCCGCTCCGGCCCGAGGTCCAGCTGCTGCTGCGTCCGGACGCCTTCTCCCAGGCGAGTGAGGCCGGAAACGAGCTGCTCGTGGGCGCCGCGCTGGAGGCGCTCGGGGCTGGCGCCGCGGACGAGGTGCTCGAGCTGTACGCGGGAAACGGCAACTTCAGCTTCGCGCTCGCCGCGCGTGCGGCCAGCGTGCTGGCCGTGGAGTCCGGCCCGGTCTCGGTGGGCCTGGGACAGAAGGCCGCCCGCGAGGCCGGGATCTCCAACCTCCGCTTCGTCCAGGGAGATGCGATCAAGGTGGCGCAGGGGCTCGCGGGGGAGGGGAAGCGGTTCCCGCACCTGCTCGTGGATCCCCCCCGGACGGGCGCGCCGAAACTCCCCGCCGTCGCGCGGTCGCTGGGCGTGGACCGCCTGGTGTACGTGGCGTGTGATCCCGCTGCACTGGCGAGGGATGCCCGTGCCTTGCTCGACGCCGGTTTCTCGCCGGACACGCTCCAGGTGGTGGACCTCTTCCCGCAGACGCACCACGTGGAGTCGGTGATGTCGTTCGCGCGCGGTGCACCACGGGGTTAAAACCGAGACAGCGTGGACGCACGGATCGTCGAGTTCGCGGAGGTGCTCAGGCAGAACGGCCTGCGCGTGAGCACGTCTGAAGTGGTGGACGCGGAGCGCGCAACGGCGTTCGTGGACCTCTCGGACCTGGAGGGCTTCCGGGCCGCGCTCGCGGCCACGCTCTGCAAGCGGGAGCTGGACCGGGAGGCGTTCCAGCGCTGCTTCGCCTGGTTCTTCAGCGGCGCGGCCCGCAGCTTCGAGGACGTCGACCGGGCGCTCGCGCGGCGGCTCGAGGAGGACGGGCT
>JBDLRJ010000274.1:0-3217 GCA_039800145.1 Pseudomonadota bacterium
CGAGGTGGCACTCCCGGTGCTGCTCGGCCAGCTCGCCGCTTGGAGGCACCTGCCCGCGACACCGGGCTGAGCGCCCTCCTCGCGATCCGCGAACGAGGTGTGGTTGCCTTCGGCACATGCCTACCATCACGAACACCGGCGGTACCTCGTCCACCACCAGCACGGGCGGCACCCTGCCCGCGGCCTTCAACGCGCTGGATCTCCAGAAAGTGCTCGACGGCACCCTGACGCTCTCCGTGGGCGCCAGCGGCCTCGCGGTGATGCAGGTGCAGCGCGGCCTCGAGCGCGCGGGCGTCTCCACCGGCGGCGCCGACGGCCAGTTCGGCCCCATGACGGAAGGGGCGGTCCGCCAGTTCCAGTCCAGCAAGGGGCTGCAGGCCTCCGGCAAGGTGGACGCCGCCACGCTGCGCGCGCTGATGGGCGCCGGGACCTCCGTTCCCAACGGCCCGCTGACCAACACCCGCTTCACGGCGAACTCGCAGCTCGCCGGCGTCCTCGGCGGAACCACGCTCGCACTGGGCGCGCGCGGAAACGGCGTGAAGGCGGTGCAGCAGGCCCTCTCCGACATGGGCTTCGCACTTCACGGTGGCGCGGACGGCGCGTTCGGCGCCCAGACCACCAAGGCCCTCAGGAACTTCCAGCGCCACGCGCAGGCCGCCTACCCGCAGCTCCAGGTGACGGGGAAGCTGGACGCCCCCACGCTCCGCGCGTTGAACGAGCTTGCACCGACTGCCGGCGCGAAGTTCCAGTCGAAGAACGTCCCGGTCCCGCGGTACGACGGGAAGGCCGTCCGCGTGGTGGTGGTGAAGAACGAGCACCGCACGTACCTCTTCGATGCGCAGGGCCGCGTGCAGGCCATCGTGCCCAACGCGGTGGGCGCGCAGGGCACCGCCACCGACTCGGGACTCAAGAAGGTCCGCACCCGGCTGAACGAGGCAGCCACGCGCGCCACGGGCGAGCGGCTCTGGCAGAACCCGGACGTCTTCGGCCCGCGGATCATCGATCTCTCCTGGGAGGACGGCTCCATCTCCGGCGAGGAGCTCCACGGCACCTCCGCCCCGGCCCAACTCGGCGAGGACGTCAGCCACGGCTGCGTCCGGCACCGCAACGAAGACATCCTGTTCATGTTCGACCAGCTGAAGGTCGGTGACCGGGTGGCCATCGTGGACAGCATCAGCGATCCGCGGCTCGGCGGCCGGACTTGAACAGCCCCACGGGCTGTTGAAGAGTCGCGCCCACCATGACCTTCGACGCCAGGGACCCCAAGTCCGCAGCCCCCGCCAAGCCCGCCAGCCACGACTCGGTCAACCCGCCCGCGCTCCTGGACTTCATGATGAAGGACTGGAAGCCGAAGGGCGGCAAGGCGCCCAAGCCCATTCCGCACGCCTCGTCGTTCGAGGCCCGCCGCCGCGCGCTGTCGAAGATGTTCCCCGGAGAGGCGCTCGTGGTCCCCACCGGCCACGAGAAGACGCGCGCCAACGACACCACCTACCGCTTCCGCCCCGGCAGCGACTTCTATTACCTGGTGGGCAACCTCGAGCCCGACTGTGTGCTCGTCATGCTCCCGGTGAAGGGCGGCCACCGCGACGTCCTCTTCTGCGAGCCCAACCCCGGCCGCTCGGACGCCACCTTCTTCACGGACCGAGTGAAGGGTGAGCTGTGGGTCGGCCCCCGGCTCGGCGTCCCGGAGAGCCAGGCGCGCTTCGCCGTGCACGAGGCGCGTGGGCTGCCGGAGCTGGAGGCGTGCCTGAAGGGCCTCGCCTCCGGCAAGGTCCGCGTGCTCCGCGGCTACGCGCCGAAGGTGGACGCTGCCATTCCCGCGAAGGAGGACGACAAGGCCCTGGGCGTGGCGCTCTCCGAGATGCGGCTCATCAAGGACGCGCAGGAGATCCGCGAACTGTCCGCCGTCATCGCCTCCACGAAGCGCGGCTTCGAGGACGTCATCCGCTCGCTCGGCAAGGCGCGCTCGGAGCGCACGGTGGAGGGCGTCTTCAACCTCCGCGCGCGCGAAGAGGGCAACGACGTGGGCTACGGCACCATCGCCGCGGCGGGCGCCCACGCCTGCGTGCTGCACTGGACGCGAAACGACGGCCCCGTGAAGCCGGGAGAGCTGCTGCTCCTCGACGCCGGCGTCGAGGGCAACAGCCTCTACACCGCGGACATCACCCGCTCGCTCCCCATCAGCGGGAAGTTCACACGCGAGCAGCGGGAGATCTACGACCTGGTCCACGCCGCCCAGGCCGCGGCGTTCAAGGCCGTGAAGCCGGGCAACGACTTCATGGAGCCCAACCGCCGCGCCATGCGCGTGCTCGCCGAGGGGCTCGAGCGCCTGGGCATTCTCCCCATGTCCGCCGAGGAGGCGCTCAAGGACGAGCACCAGTTCTACAAGCGCTACAGCCTCCACAACGTCAGCCACATGCTCGGCCTGGACGTGCACGACTGCGCCCAGGCGAGGCAGGAGGCCTACAAGTTCGGCAAGCTGAAGGCCGGCATGGTGCTCACCGTGGAGCCCGGCCTCTACTTCCAGCTGGACGATCTCACCGTCCCGGCCAGGTACCGTGGCATCGGCGTGCGCATCGAGGACGACGTGCTCGTCACCGCGAAGGGCATGCGGAACCTGTCGAAGGACATCCCTTCCGAGGCCTCCGCCGTGGAGAAGTGGATGGCCGCGTGCCGCAAGAAGGCGAAGGCGTAGCGGCCAGCGCCCGCACGGGGGCTCGACCGAGGCGAGGTGCTCAGCGCTCCTCGCGGGTCGTCACGCGCGCACGCGGGGCAGCGTCCACCACGAGGTCGAAATCCAACCGCCCCACCGTGCGCCCGTCCCCGGTCTCGACCTCCACGAGCCACCGGCCCGGCTGGAAGTTCTGCTTCCACGCGTAGCCCGCGTACCCGTCCTCGCGCCCGCCCTGCACCGTGAGCGGGATTCGGTCCGTGGTCCGCCACTCGCCCTTCTCGTCGTGCATCCAGCGCACGTACACCCGGTCCTGGAACGCCCGGGGCGCGAAGATGCGCGCAAAGACGTTCACCTTCTCGCCCTCGCGGACGTGGAAGACCTCGCGCGCCCAGGGCCAGCGCCGTGACGCCGCCCCTGCAGGCACCTCCCGCTCGAGCCGGTACCGCGTCCCCACGTGCTGTACGCGGTGGTACAGCCCCATCACCCGGACCGAGAGCGGCACCGGCGGGATGGCCTTCGCCTCGTAGAGCGCAAAGAGCAGCA
>JBDLRJ010000275.1:0-3510 GCA_039800145.1 Pseudomonadota bacterium
CCGAGTCCGAGCACCGCGAAGTGGTCCTGCTTCTTCGTGGCCTCGAGCCGCTCGCGGAGTTCGCGGATCGTCGACTGGTCCGCCTCGGAGAGCGTCGCAGAAGAGGCCGCCGAAGGCTCCGCGACGTTGGACGCTGCGGGGGAGGAGACGAGCACCGCCTCGGTGCTGGGCGTCGGGGCCGGTGCTGCGGCAACCGGTGCGACGGGCGTGGAAGCCGCAGTCGGCGCAGCGGTGGGCGGCCTCGGGACGGCGGCAGCAGGCGCGACCGGTGCAGCCGCAGCCGGCGCGGCGGCGGGCGGCCTCGGGACGGCGGCAGCAGGCGCGACCGGTGCAGCCGCAGTCGGCGCAGCGGTGGGCGGCCTCGGGACGGAGGCAGCAGGCGCGACCGGTGCAGCCGCAGCCGGCGCAGCGGTGGGCGGCCTCAGAACGGCGGCAGCAGGCGCGACCGGTGCAGCCGCAGCCGGCGCAGCGGTGGGCGGCCTCGGGACGGCGGCAGCGGGCGCGACCGGGGCAGCGGCAGCCGGCGCAGCGGTGGGCGGCCTCGGGACGGCGGCAGCGGGCGCGACCGGTGCAGCCGCAGCTGGCGCAGCGGTGGGCGGCCTCGGAACGCCGGCAGCAGGCGCGATCGGGGCTGCGGCGGTGGGCGGCTTCGGAACGGCGGCAGCCGGCGCTGCGGGCCGCGCGGGCGAGGCGACGTTGGTGACGTGCGTCCCCGCGGCGGGTGGGCGCGGGATGCCGGTACGAACGGGCCCATCCGTTACCGCGGCAGTCAGGCCCCACATGGAGCGGGGGAAGAGATCCCTCAGGTTCGGGTACTTCCCCGGGTCCGCGTACTGGAAGCCATCCACGGACATCTGGACGCGGCCCTTGAGCGTGCCGCTCGCCACCAGCTGTCCCACGGCGGAGAAGGTGAGCGGACCGTGGACCTTCCCGGTCTCGTCCTTCACGAACAGCGTCTGCGGCGTGTCGCTCATGGAGGGGCTCGGTTCATCGTCACAGGACCACGTTCTCGCGGTGCTCGCCGAAGACGTCGCGGAGCGCGTCGGAGATCTCCCCGAGCGTCGCCTCCGCCTTCACCGCGTCGTAGATGAACGGGATGAGGTTCTCGGTGGGCGAGCCGGCCGCGCGGCGCACGGCGTCCACGGCGCGGGTGGAGGCCGCGTTGTCCCGGTCACGCTTGAGCTGCGCGAGCTTCTCCACGGCGCGGGCTTCCACGGACTCGTCCACGCGGAGGAGATCCTTCACCGGGGGCTCCTGGACCTGGAACGCGTTGACGCCCACGACGACGCTGCGCTTCTCCTCGAGCGCCTTCTGGGCCTGCCACGCCGCGTCCTGGATCTCCTGCTGCGGGTAGCCCTGCTCGATGGCCCGCACCATCCCGCCCATCTCGTCGATCTTCCGGATGTAGGCCTCGGCCTTCCCCTCGAGCTCGTCCGTGAGCGCCTCGATGGCAAAGCTGCCGCCGAGCGGATCGATGGTGTCGCACACGCCGGACTCGTAGGCGATGACCTGCTGCGTGCGGAGCGCCAGGCGGGCGGCCTCCTCGGTGGGCAGCGCCAGCGCCTCGTCCCTCGAGTTGGTGTGCAGCGACTGCGTGCCCCCGAGCACCGCGGCGAGCGCCTGCAGCGTGACGCGCACCACGTTGGTGTCCACCTGCTGCGCGGTCAGCGTGGAGCCGGCGGTCTGCGAGTGGAAGCGCAGCATCAGGGAGCGCGGATCCTTCGCCCCGAAGCGCTCCTTCATGGTGCGCGCCCACAGCCGCCGCGCCGCGCGGAACTTCGCCACCTCTTCGAGGAAGTGGTTGTGCACGTTGAAGAAGAACGAGAGGCGTCCTGCAAATTCGTCCACGTGCAGCCCGGCGGCGAGCGCAGCGTCCACGTAGGCAATGCCGTCCGCGAGCGTGAAGGCGATCTCCTGGGCCGCGGTCGAGCCGGCCTCGCGGATGTGGTACCCGCTGATGGAGATGGGGTTCCACTTCGGCACCTTCTTGCTGCAGAAGGCGAAGAGGTTGGTGATGAGGCGGAGCGACTGGGCCGGCGGGTAGATGTACGTCCCGCGGGCCATGTACTCCTTGAGGATGTCGTTCTGGACGGTGCCCGAGAGCGCGTCCATGGGGACGCCGTTCTTCTCGCCCACCGCCGCGTAGAGGCACAGCAGGATGGGGGCGGTGGCGTTGATGGTCATGGACGTGGAGACCTCTCCCAGGGGGATGCCCCGGAGCAGCGTCTCCATGTCCCGTACGGACGCAATGCTGACGCCCACCTTGCCCACTTCACCGCGCGCGCGGGGCGAGTCCGGGTCCCTCCCCATCTGCGTGGGCAGGTCGAACGCCACGGACAGGCCGGTCTGGCCGGCCTTGAGCAGCGCGTGGTAGCGGGCGTTGGATTCCTCCGCGCTGCCGAAGCCGGCGTACTGGCGCATGGTCCAGTAGCGGCCGCGGTACATGGTGAGCTGCACGCCGCGCGTGAACGGGTACTCGCCGGGGAAGCCGAGCTTCTCGCCGTACGTCGCGGCCTCGGGGGCGGTCGGCCCGTACAGGGGCTGCACCGTGATGTCGCTCGAGGTGACGGCGACGGGCTTCTGCGCCTTCGTCTTCGCCGCCGCCTTGTCGAACACCTCCGTCCGCCAACGGTCCGCCGCCCCGCTCCAGTCCGCCATGGTGCCTCCTACTCGACTGCCACGAGCTTCGCGTTGTTCTCCACGGCCTGTCCCTCCTGGACGTGGATCTCCGTCACCTTCCCTGCGCGGGGGGCCTTGAGCTCGTTCTCCATCTTCATGGCCTCCACCACGACGAGCCCCTGTCCTGCCTGGACCTCGTCACCCACCTTCGCGAGCAGCTTCACCACCTTGCCCGGCATGGGGGCGGTGATGAGCTGCTTGCCCTCCACGGAGAAGGCGGCGGAGGCGGCGCGCATGCGCAGCTGCCGCTCGGTGGCGATGTCCAGCTTCGTCACCTGGCCGCGCACCAGCACGGCGAGCTCGTCCTTGCCCGGCTCGAACTCGGCCCCGAACGACTCGCCGTCCACGATGAGGGAGGCCGCCCCGTGCTCGAGCGCGAGCGCGTCCACGTCGTAGCTGCGCCCCTTCCAGGTGACGCGGTAGCGGCCGGGGCCCAGTGGCTCCAGCTCCACCGGCTCGTGCGCCTTCGCGCCCTTCAACTTCGCGTGGTAGCGGATGGGGGCAGCCATCAGTGCTTCCTCCCTGCGGTGAAGCTGCGCCAGCGGCTCGCGGGCGCTGAGGCGGAAGCGGCCGGCAGCGAGCCCTTGCGCTTCTCCTCCTGGGTATGCGCCCAGACGGCGGCGGCGATGACGGACAGGTCCTCGAGGTGGCCATCCGCCGTGCCGATGAGCGCGGCGTGCTGGCGCGGGAGGAAGCCCGTGTCGTAGTCCCCGCCGGTGAACTCCGGGTTGTCCATGATGGCGGACAGGTACCGGATGTTGGTGGTGATGCCCTTCACCACGTACTCGGCGAGCGCGCGCTTCATGCGCTGGATGGCCTCCGCGCGGGTGG
>JBDLRJ010000276.1:0-8714 GCA_039800145.1 Pseudomonadota bacterium
TCCCGACGAGCGCGAGGCTGGAGAGGGTGCGCCACTGCCGCTTCCACGCCACGTAGAGGAAGCCGGCGTCCACGAGCAGCAGGTAGCCGAAGAAGCCGACGGGGCGGTTTTCCCCGGTGGAGAGCAGCAGCGGTGTCGCGAAGCCGCCCGCGAGCCCGAGCAACGCCACCAGCTGGCTCTCGTGGCGGAGCGCGAGCAGGCAGGCGACGACGGTGACGAGCGCCATCGAGCCGAACGCGGCCGGCTGCGGGATGAGCTGGTAGAGGACCCGCGCGGCCCACGCCGCGGCGTAGAGCACCACGATGCCACCGCCCGACAGCGCATGCGCAGTGGAGGCGTAGCCCTTCCGGAGCTTCTCCCCGAGCAGCAGAGCCCCCGCGCCTGCGAGCACCGCCATCCCGACGCGGACGGGGGGCGCGAGCCACCCGCGCTCCACCGAGTACTTGAAGAACAGCAGCCCCGCGAGCGCGAGCACGATGCCGCCGAGCACGGCGGCGCCCCGGACGCCGAGCCACTTCTCCCACTCGATGGGGGCGGCAGCCGCAGGGGCCGGGGTGGGCTCGGGTGCGGGCTCAGGCTCGGGAGGAGGAATGGGCGCAGGTCCCGGCTCGGGGACGGGCTCGGCCGGCAGTACGGGCGCAAGGGGCGCGACGGGCGCGGGCCCCGGTTCGGGAGGCGGCGCGGCGACGGGCTCGGGGACGGGGACCGGTGCCGGCGCAGCTGCAGAGGGCTGGACCGGCTGGGAAGGTGCCGGCGGCGTGCCGGCCCGCAGCGCCGAGAGCTCGCGTCGGAGGGAGTCCAGCTCGAGCGACAAGGACTCCGCCCGCGCGCGGGCCGCGGAAGACTCTCCCTGCGCCCGCAGCGCGAGCACGATCGCCACGACCGGCAGGACGAGGAAAGTGACCACCGCAAGGCAGCCCAGCAGTCCCATCATCAGTTCCACGAGAGCCCCCCTCCGAAGGGACGAGACTCCCACGGCGCCGGCCAGGGGGCCAGCGGGGGATGCGGGCGGATGCGCGGGGCATTAAGGGGTGCGTCACCGTGAGCCACAAGGCACCTCCCCGCACCCTCTTCGGCCGCTCCTCCAAGCTCGTCTCGCTCGCCGCGGGGCTCGCCCGGCACGAGCTGTCCGGCCGGCTGGAGCGCGCCTTCACGCGGGGCGAGGAGCTGGTGAAGCAGGCCCAGGCGGTGAAGGTGCAGGTGGAGCAGGCGAAGGAGATCGTCGAGAGCCTGGGGCAGCTGAAGGGCGCGGCGATGAAGGCGGGGCAGCTGCTGTCCATGGAGCTGCGGGACGTGCTGCCGCCGGAGGTCATCTCGGTGCTCGGCCAGCTGCAGGCCTCGGGCGCCACGGTGGACTTCTCGGAGATCCGCTCCATCCTGGAGGAGGAGCTGGGGCCCGAGCGCATGGCCCAGCTCGAGGTTTCCCCCGCGCCGCTCGCGAGTGCCTCCATCGGCCAGGTGCACCGGGCCACGTGGCGTGAGCCGGGAGCATCCCCGCGGCAGGTGGTGCTGAAGGTCCAGTTCCGCGGCATCGCGGACACCATCGAGAGCGACCTCGCGCTGCTCGAGCGCGTGGCGCGGTTGTTCCTGAAGGTGCAGCTGCGGCACTTCGACGTGGGCGGCGTGTTCGCGGAGATGCGGCAGGTGCTGATGCAGGAGACGGACTACCTCCACGAGGCGGAGGTGCTGGGCCGCTACCGCGAGGCGGCGCACCAGGTGCCGGGGCTGCGCGTGCCGGAGGTGCACCGAGCGCTCTGCTCGAAGCGGGTGCTGTGCCTGTCCTTCGAGGAGGGACTCACGGTGGACCAGTTCCTCGCCACCGCGCCTTCACAGGAGGCGCGCAACCGGGTGACCGGGCAGGTGCTGGATCTGTACTTCCGCGAGTTCTTCGACTGGGGGCTCGTCCAGACGGACGCCAACTTCGCCAACTTCCTCTTCCGGCCGGACCGCGGGGAGCTGGTGCTGCTCGACTTCGGCGCCACGCGCGAGTACCCGGCGGAGTTCCGGGAGAAGTACCGCACGCTGCTGCTCGCGTCCCTCCGGTACGACCGCAAGGCCGCACTGGCGGCGGCGGAGTCGCTGGGGCTCATCCTCCCGGAGGAGCCGGACACGGCGCGCGAGGCGATGCACGGGCTGCTCGAGACGGTGCTGCGGGTGTTCCAGCCGGAATCACAGCCGGTGGACTTCAAGGATCCCCGCATCGTCACCGACTCGTCGGTGCGGCTGCGCGGCTACTACGAGGCGCTCACCTGTTCCCCACCGCCGGCGCAGCTGCTCTTCCTGCACCGCAAGCTCGGCGGCGTGTACACCCTGGGACGGGTGCTCGGGGCGAACCTGGACCTGGTGCCGTACGTGCGCAGGCTCGCCGTGACGCCGTGAAGCGCACGCGGGTACGGTGAAGGGCATGGTGCTCCTCGCCCACGTCCTGACCGCCGCCGTGGCCTTCCTCCACGCGGGCTTCCTGGTGCTGGAGATGTTCCTCTGGCCCACGTCCTGGGCGCGGCGCGCGCTGCGCATGACGGAGGCGCAGCAGCAGGCCACCGCGGTGCTGGCGAAGAACCAGGGGCTCTACAACGGCTTCCTCGCGGCGGGGCTCGCGTGGTCGTTCGTCTCCCCGGCGGGGATGACGCAGCCGCTGCGCATCTTCTTCCTCGGGTGCGTGGCGGTGGCCGGCGCGTACGGCGCGGTGACGGCCTCGCGCGGCATCCTCTTCGTGCAGGGCATCCCGGGACTGCTCGCGCTCGGCGCGGTGCTGGCGGCGGGGTAGCGGGTCGCGCGGGGCGTGGCGCGCGCTCACCACGTGTGCTTCTTGCACTGCTTCACGGCCGCCTTGGCCTGGACGGAGCACTTCGGCTTGGCCACGTCGGCGACGTCCGCGACGTCGTCGAAGTTCTTTGCGACCTTCCACTCGGCGCTGCCGGTCTCGGGCTTGTACTCGACCTTGACGGGGCCCACGTTGCCCTCGGTCTTGAAGGTGGCGCTCCCGTTGCCCCAGTCGCCGCACGGGTCCGGTGCGTAGTCGACGCCGGCCATGAGGCCCAGCGGCCCGCAACCCACGGATCCCTCGATCGACGTGCTCCACCCCGTGTCGTCCAGTCCGCCGGAGGTGGCGCCCACGGAGACGCCCAGCCCCACGCCCACCTCGGCGCAGATGGACCAGCCCTCCTCGGTGAAGGCGAGCCGGACGCCGGCACCGATGCCCTCGTAGGCGCTCCCCTCCAGGACGAAGAGACCGAGCAGGTCCACGGCGCTCACCGGGTCGTTGGCGACGTAGACGTAGAGGTTGAATGCCCCCGGCGTGAAGAACGCCGGGTCCCTGTTGACGAAGCGCCCGGAGGCAGGCTCGTAGTCGCGGAAGCCGAAGCGGACCAGGCCGGTGAAGGCGTCCTGCAGGCCACCGGCGTGGCCCACGGGCAGCTCGGGACCGGTGGGCGCGCTGTCGAAGGTGACGTCGCCGAAGGCCCCGTAGCGGAGCTCGCGCAGCACGTTGCCGGAGGCGTCTACGAGCGCGCGCACGGAGCCCTGCGTGTCGGTGGCGACCCAGGTGGAGACGCCGGACTGCTCCAGCTTCAGGAGGTGTCCGAGGTCGTCGTGGGCGAGGACGACGGGCGGCTCCCCGGGGAGCTGGTAGGCGGTGAGGAGCCAGGGCGAGCGGGGATCCCCGTATTGGTAGACGGTGGTCCCAGCCGGCGTGGTGCGTGACACGCGGCGCTTCAGCCCGTCGTACTGGTACGTGGCGCGCACGCCGCCGACGGTCGCCTCGAGCAGCTGCCCGAGCGCGTCGTAGCGGAAGGTGTCCGAGCCGCGGGCCACGAGGAAGCCGTCCGCGTCGAACTGGTAGGCCGTGGCGCCGCGCGACAGCAGCCGGTCCTGCGCGTCGTAGGTGGCGGCATCCGTGCCGGCGCGGGTGCGGTTGCCGCGCGTGTCGTACTCGAAGGACTCCAGCGGGATGCCGCCCTCGGAGACCTCGAGCAGGGCCCCGCCCGCTGCGTGCGTGAAGGTCCGCGCGGTGCTGCTGCCGGCGAGGGACTCGGTGCGTCCCGAGGTGCGCCCGTCCGCGTCGCGCGCCACGTCCACGGCGTAGAGGGTGTTCCCGCCCACCGACAGCGTCTTCCCGGAGAGGCGGCCGCGCGCGTCGTACCGGTAGGCCTGGGAGGCGCTGGCGCCGTCCACCGTGGAGGCGAGCTGGCCGCCGCTCCCGCGGGTGAAGGAGAAGACCCCGTCGGACAGGGTGCGCCCGGCGGCGTCGTAGCTGAAGGTGCGCGAACGGGTGGTGCTGCCGCTGGTGAAGGTGGACGAGGCAAGCTTGCCGCGCCCGTTCCACGCGTGGACGCCAACGGACGCCGAGGGCCCGGTCGTCTCCACGCGGGACCACTGGCGGCCGTCGTACTGGAACGCGAGCCCCACGGGGGAGAGCCCGCTGGAGGCCGCCGGGGTGACCGTGAAGGACTGGGGGAGGTTCTCGTCGTTGCTGGAAGGGTAGGTGACGGAGAAGGTGTGGGCGAGCGCGGCAGAGGTCGGGTCCACGTAGTCCAGGGTGGAGAGCCGGCCGTCTGCATCACGCGAGAGCACCAGGGCCCGCCCCGTCGCGAAGGTGGCGCCCGTGTCGCGTCCCGCGGCGTCGAAGCTGCGCGTGAAGCCGCCCCCACCCGGCGGCGTGTAGGAGGCGAGCACGTCGTTGAAGCGCCAGCCGAGCGCGTGCGCGTTGCCGGAACGGGAGAGCGAGGTGAGGCGGCCCGCGGCGTCGTGGGTGAGGGTGGTGACGTTGCCGGACGGCCCGGTCACCGAGGTGAGCCGCCCGTCCGCGTCGTGGGTGTAGGTGGTGACGTGGCCGAGCGCGGTGGTGCGGGACTGGAGGTTGCCCGCGGCGTCCCAGGCGTAGCGGACGGTGTCCCCGTTGGACGAAATTTCAGAGATGCGCCCCGCCGCGTCCCACGCGAGCTGCACCGGCGCGCCGACCGCGTCCTGGCGCCAGGTGCTGGTGCGTCCCGCCGCGTCCCACTCGAGCACCACCGCGTTGCCGGTGCCGTCCGTCAGGGTGGCCTTGCGCTGGGCGCGGTCCAGGGCCTCGAACCCCGCGTCCGCGCCGCCGACCGTGACCTGCTCGGTCCACGTGGACCAGGACAGGATGTCGTCGGGATCCGAGAGGCTGACCGAGCGCGTGGTCGCCACGGAGACGGCTCGCCCCGAGGGCAGCGTGGAGGTCAGCGACGACACGTACGCGAGCTGCATGCCGAAGCGGGGATCCGGCGCCCAGGTGACGTCCACCGTGGTGCCGTCCGGGAGGACGGCGGCGTAGTCACCGTCCGAGGCGTAGTCGAAGACGCGCGTGGCCCCCGAGGGCAGCGTGACGGTGCGGCGCGTGGTGCCGCCGTCCAGCGACTCCACCGCGAAGCGGGTGACCTGCCCGGTGGGCTCGGTGAGGGTGACGATGCGCCCGGTTGCCGTGTCCGTGGCCGAGAGCAGCACGCTGGTGCCGTCGTGGCGGCGGTCCTCCGCGAGGAAACCGCGCGCGTCGTAGGTGAACTGGTTGGCCGTGCCGTCCGGCCGCTCGAAGCGGGTCAGCAGCCCCGCGCCGTCGTACGTCATGCGCGTCGTGTTGCCGGCGGGGCTGGTGACGGAGGCGAGGTACCCGTGGGCGTCCAGGGTCACGGCGTGGCTTGCGCCCCACGGACCGGTGACGCGGTCGAGGTTCCCGGATGCATCCCGGCCCAGAGTCGTCACGTTGCCGTCCCGGTCGGTGAGGGTGGTGAGCCGGCCCGAGGCGTCGTAGCCGAACGACCAGAGCGTGGCGCCGGTGACCAGGTGGCGCGTGGCCTGGTGCTGCCCGGCGGCGTCGAAGACGTAGAGCTGGCGGGAGGTCGCGTCCGGGACGAGGGATTCTCCGTTCACGTAGTCCACGGACACCGGGCTCACGCGGAGCACGCGGTGGCCGAAGGTGGAACTGCTCCCTCCCACGGCCGCGAGGAAGGACGGCGTGGACTCGACGTGGTCGGGGAGGAACGCCAGTCCGTGCGGGGAGGGCGTGGCGATGTCCGCGGGGTTGGCGTACTCGACGTGGCCGTTGCCGGTGCCGAGCACGGTCGTGACGAGGCCCTCCGGGGACACCCGCCGGACCGCGCGGGTCGACGCGGTGCTGCCGTCCTGCGCGAAGTAGACCGCGCCCTCGGGACTGACGCGCACGGTGCGCACGCTGGACACCGTGGCCCGCGCCGTCGTCGCCACCGCGCCGGCCCCGGCGACGATGCTGAAACGCGCGTCCGGCGTGACCCGGTAGATGCGCCCGTCTCCCCATCCCGCCACGTAGAGCGTCCCGTCCGGCGCCACGTCCAGGCCCTGGGGGTTGGTCACGCGGACGTCCCGTGGGTCCAGGCCGTTGGCAGGAGACTGGGTGCCGCCGCCGAGCACGCGCTCCACGGTCCCGTCCAACTGGATGCGCCGGACGCAGTCCGCGGAATTGTCAGAGAAGTACACCGTCCCATCCGGGCCCACTGCAATTCCATGCAACGAATCCCCGAGCACCAGCGTGGAGGCGTCCCCGGTGTTGCACGCGGTGGTCTCCGAGAGCGTGCCCGCCACGAAGTGGACCTTGCCCGTGGTGAGATCGTACCGGCACACGAGTCCCCATCCCCCGGTCGCCGTGGACGTGTACTTGTCGTGCAGGAAGTAGAGGTTGTTGGCGCCGTCCCAGGCGATGTCGCCGGAGGGGGAACTGCCCAGGTTGTCCGAGCAGCGGTCGCCGGGGTTGGCCACGCGCGCGACGGACGAGATGCGCCCGTCCGCGTCCACGTACTTCAGGCCCCCGAGCGTGCTCACGTAGAAGGAGCCGTCCGGCATGAGGGCGAGGCCCGTGGGGAAGTTGAGGGGCGTGTCCGTGGCGCGCGTGGACGCGGCGGTGCCGCTCGTGCGGCCCGTGCCCGCGACCGTGCGGACCGTGGCCGGGAGCAGCTGGGCGTCGCGGCTTGAGCCGTCCCCCAGGTGGAGCCGGCGCGCGTTCGGATCGTAGACGTGGTGGGGGGTGAGGGACCAGCCGCCGAGGGCGCTCCAGAAGTCAGAAGAGGCGGTCACGTCCACGCGGAAGGTGTCGACCGTGTAGAGCCGTATCGTGCTGCTCCCGAGACCGCTCCCCGACAAGGAGGTGCTCGCAGGGAAGCTGTTGAAGCTCCGCGTGGTTGCATCCGGCGCCTCGAGGTAGACGCCGTCGTACCCGTACGAAATTCGCACCGTGGCCACCTGGGTTCCCACGACGGGTCGTCCATAGGCGTCCAGGCCATCCCACGTGAAGGTGTCCGACTGGTTGGGCGCGGCGGGGTACGAGCGCTGTACCGAGACGCCGGCGACCTCTATCTCCGCGGTCACGCTCTTGAGCGAAGCAGGGATGGAGCTCCCGGTGAGGACGAAATCGACCGTGTCCCGGTGCGAGACGTGGCGGCTGCTCCGGTAGTGCAGCCCCAGCCCCCCGGTCCCGGACAGCTCGAACTCCTCGCCGAGCGCCTGGGCCTCGCACTCGATGATGGAGGACTTCTTCTCGCAGGGATTGCCGGGAGGCTGCGTGCCCTGGCCCCGGTTGCGCGCGGAGGCGCCGCTCTCTCCCGGCGTGCGGGTGTCGGATGGGAAACCGTAGGGCCAGTTGCAGTCGTACGGCGTGAAGTGGACCGTGGGAACGCGCCAGAACGACTGGCCCGGTGCGTAGAGCGCGGCGAGCGTGAGCTGCTCCTCGGCGGTGACGCCCAGCGCGGCGAGCGACGCCGCGGAGTCCGCGAGTCCGTCCCCGTCGCCGTCCAACTCCGCGCCGGCTGCGCCGACGGAGACCACCTGCACCACGCGCCCGTTCTCCGTGGGGACCCACTTGCCGAGCACCCGGTCGTAGGCGCCGGTGGGGACCGCGGTGCCCACGGGGAAGCCGAGGAAGTTCTCCACGTAGTGGTACAGCGGCCGGTCGAAGACGACGCTCGTGGCGCCGACGGCGTCCGCCTCGTCGGCGCTGAACTCCGCCGCGTAGGTGAAGGCCGAGGAGGGAGGGAGCATCGCGGGCATGGACGTCACCCCGGCATCTCCCTGCGTGAACTCGGTGATGCGGAGCGTGAGGCCACCCACCTGCTGGAAGCCGCCGTCCGGGAGCATGAGCCCGGCCTGCACCTGGGGCGGGACGTAGATGCGCCCCTGCCGCGTCCCGCGCGCGTCGCTGACCGTGGCGCCCTCGACGAGCGCCGGCGTGGCGGAGTTGGTGACGTTGACCGTCGTGGCGTGGTTGTCGAGCGGCATGAGCGCGATGTCCGGGACCGTCTCGTACCGGCGCCAGCCGGGGACGAGTTCACGGTGGGCACGCAGGAAGCCCGCCGCGTAGACCTCCACGAGGTGGGGCGCGCCGCCGTTGACGGCGAGGTCGAAACGCCCATCCGAGCGCGTCAGCGTCCAGCCGTACTCCGGGTGTGCAGGGACGTGGACACGCGCCCCCTCGAGCGGCGTCCCGAGTTCATCCCGGACCGTCCCGCGCAGGACCGCGAGCTGCTGGTCTGCAAGAACGTTCTGCGCGACGTCCTGCTGGACGGGTTGAGTTCCTTCGAAGAGGAACGCGTTCCGGCGCCCGAAGGTTTCTGCCGCGTGGAGGGTGAGCGCCGGCGCGACCTGGGAGGGATCCGGTACGGAGGTGACCTGCGAGCCACCGTCGGGCACACCCGCATCGACCGGCACGCCCGCGTCGACCGGCACGC
>JBDLRJ010000277.1:0-2776 GCA_039800145.1 Pseudomonadota bacterium
AGGGACGAGGAGATGCCCACATGATGACCGTTCGACGCGCCAGCGAACGCGGCCATGCCAACCACGGGTGGCTGGACACGTCCCACACCTTTTCCTTCGCGGACTACTACGACGCGCGCCACATGGGTTTCCGTGGGCTGCGTGTCATCAACGAGGACCGGGTGGCCCCGGGCCAGGGCTTCGGCACGCACCCGCACAGGGACATGGAGATCCTCTCCTGGGTGCTCGAGGGCGGCCTGCAGCACCGGGACTCGATGGGCACGGGCTCCGTCATCCGCCCCGGGGAGCTGCAGCGGCTGAGCGCGGGCACGGGGGTGTTCCACAGCGAGTTCAACGCCTCCCGGACCGAGCCCGTCCACTTCCTGCAGATCTGGCTGCTGCCCTCCCAGCGCGGCATTCCCCCGGGCTACGAGCAGGCGTCGTTCGATCTCGAGGCAGCCCGCGGGAGGTTCCACCTCGTCGCCTCTCCGGAGCCCCGTGAAGGCAGCGTGAAGGTCCACGCGGACGCCCACGTGTACGCCGGGCGCTTCGACCGCGGGGAGTCGGCCGACTTCGCGCTGTCCCCTGGCAGGCACGCATGGGTCCAGGTGGCGCGCGGGGAGGTGACCCTCAACGGGCACCGGCTCGCGGCGGGAGACGGTGCGTCACTGTCGAACGAAGCCCGCGTACAGGTGGAGGGCGGGGCGGGCGGCGAGGTGCTGCTCTTTGATCTCGCGTAGGACGTCCTTGCAGGTCCCACCGCCGCCCTTCGTGGTCAGTTCTTCAGCTGCAGGCTGCCGTTCGGTGCGGAAGTTCCCGTGTCTAGCTGACATTCGTCGTTGGCATCATGGGGTGCGGTATTCGACGAGTTGTCGCAATGAAAGACAGAAGTAAAGTTTCCGATGCGTTCCTCGGACGACACGCTCCAAACAGCCTGTACCTTGAACCGGATCCCTCCCTGCTGGTTGGGGAAGAGGCCAAAGCTCCGCTTGACCCCCGACAGCGGTGCAGTAGCGGTCGGCGCCTCCGTATGACTTCCCGGGTCCGCATTCGCCCAGCCAACGCCACCGGTTGACGAGTACTGGATGCCGTACCGGGTGACGGTCCGGCCGCCGGTGAACTCCGGGGGATCCCACCAGAGGTTTGCGCTGTTCTGGTCGTAGCCGCTCGCACTCACGTTCCGCGGCAGCGACGGGGCGCTGACCTTGATGGGACCGTACGCGACGGACCACTGCCCGGTGCCGAAACTGTTGCTGGCAGCGACCTTGAACCAGTAGTCCTGCCCATTCGGATCGGTGCTCAGCCCCGTCACCACCTGCGTCAGTTGCAGGTTCGTGGTCGCAGGGTTGAAGGTCTGGGTGCTCGCGAAGTCGGAGGTCATGGAGAACTGGAAGACGTGGTCCGTCACCGGCGTGCCAGGCGCAGCCGCTGCCGTGAAGGTGAGCTCGGCCTGGCCGAGACTGTTGGTCTGGTTTCCGTGGGTGAGGGTCGGGGCGCCGGGCAGCTGGTCCACCACCGCGCTGGAGGGGGCACTCGTGGCGCTCGCCCCTGCGGCGTTGGTCACGGTGACCGTGACCGAGTAGCCAACGCCGTTGACCAGCCCCGTCAGGGTGCAGCTCGTCGCCCCGGAGGTGGAGCAGGTCTGGCTCGACTGCCCGCTGGCCTCGGCCGTGGCCGTGTAGCCGGTGATGGCCGATCCACCTGAGTCACCCGGCGCCGTCCAGGACACGCCCAACTCCCCCGCCGTGCCGTTGGCGAGCGTGGGGGCGCTCGGAGCGAGGAGCGCCGAGACCGGGGTGACGAAGGAGGAAGAAGTCGAGTACACGCTTGTCCCGACCGCGTTCACCGCCGCCACCTGGAAGGCGTAGGCCGTGCCGTTCACCAGCCCTGTCACCCGAGCAGACGTCAGGGTGGACGGGCCGTCGTCGAAGGGCGTCCACGAAGCACCATCCGTGGAGTACTGGACGACGTAGTCGGTGATGGGCGAGCCACCATTGCCCGAGGGGGCTGTCCAGGAGAGGGACACCTCGCCGCTGCCAGCGACACCGACGACGCCCGAAGGCGCCTCGGGCACGCTCACGGGCTTGCCTGAGGCATTGGCCGAATACGGACCCGTCCCGGACGCGTTCACCGCCGCCACGCGAAAGGCGTACGAGGTGCCGTTGGCGAGGCCGGTCACCGTGGCGTCCAGTGCGGTGGACGTACCATCTGGGAAGGTCGTCCACGCCGACAGGTCCGTGGAGTACTGGATGATGTAGTCGGTGATGGCGGAGTCGCCGGTGTCGGTCGGGGCGCTCCACGAGAGCCCCACGAGCGTACTGCCCGGCTGCGTCGTGACGTTGGTGGGCTGCCCGGGCACCGCAATGGGCGTGATGGCATCCGAGGCAACGGAGAACGTCCCGGTGCCGACCGCGTTCACCGCCGCCACGCGGAAGTAGTAGGCCGTGCCGTTGGTCAGGCCGTTCACCGTCCGAGTGGTGGCCGTGCTCGCCGCTTGCGTTAACCCCGCCCAGTTGCTGGAGCCGGTGGTGCTGTACTCCAACCGGTAGTCCGTCACCGGGCTGCCGCCGTTGCTCGAGGGGGGCAGCCACGTCAGCGTCACGGTCCCGTTGCCCCGCGCAGTGCTGGAGGGCTTTCCGGGCGCCAGCGGCACCGAGGCAGAGGTCCCTCCGGCAGGCGTGAAGGAGACGGCGGGTGACGAAGCGGGGCCGTACCCGGACAGGTTCCGCGCCTTCACCGTCACCGTGTACGCCGTCCCGTTGGAGAGGCCCGCCAGGGTGCACGTCGTGGCGCTCGC